>NZ_JBNPJZ010000147.1:0-4381 GCF_050312695.1 Bacillus sp. AF62
GAAAAGCTTGCGTCTGTTTTGTTTTTGCCGGAGCAAGTTAATTTAGAAGATCAGAGTAAAGACCTACAAAAATTGGATACACGAGATATTAAGAATCTTGCAAAAGATATGTTAGACTTTGTGGCCGTTGCTTTCCACATACCACCATCATTATTAAGTGGAATGAGCGAAGGTGGTATCTCTACTTCTGGTAATCCTACTGGTGACCTAGATCATTTCATACTTTTCTCTGTTAGACCAATCGGTGACATGATTGCTAACGAGTACAACAAAAAGATGTTTACTAGAGATCAATTTTTAAACAAAACTTATATCAAATTTGATATGAAGAACTTTAAATTGTTTGACCTAACAAAGTTCGCAAACGCTGTGGACAAACTATTCGCTGTTGGTGGCATGAGTATAAACGATGTGTTAGAACGATTAGGAAAAGAACAAATAGAAGAAGATTGGGCTAATGAACGTTATGTTACTAAGAACTATGAGAGAGCAAGAATAAGCGGAACGATGGAAGGGAGTGAAAATGATGGAAATGGAAAAGATTCAACCGAAGTTCCTAATGATGGAGAATCAGGAGAACAGTAAAAAAGTTGTTGCTTATATGCATGGAACTGTTGGCGCTGGTTGGTGGGGCGATATTAACGCAAAGAAAACTCGTGAAATGTTCGATAACATGGATGCTGACGAAATTGAATTACACATTCATTCTGTCGGCGGTGATGCTTTTGAAGGGATTGCAATTTGTAACTATTTGCGAAGCCACAAGGCCAAAGTTACTGCAGTTGTTGATGGAATTGCAGCGTCAGCAGCTTCTTTGATTGCAATGGGCGCTGACAAAATTATCATGCCATCTAATACAACAATGATGGTTCATAGGGCTTCAACTTATGCGTACGGTAATGCTGATTCGTTAGAAAAGCAAGCCAACATGTTACGCGATGTTGATGATGCTTTGATCCAATCATATAGAAATCGTTTTAACGGTGAATTTCACGAATTAGAAGCGTTACTTGACAACGAAACGTACATGACCGCTGAAACAGCTAAATCGTATGGTTTCTGTGATGAAATTGTAGATTCAATAGAAAGTGTGGCCAACGAAGAACCAGAAGAAGAAGTACCTATCGAAAATGAAGGTGACAAACGTATTCAAAATGCTGAGAAATCAGCAAATTTTATGGCTTCATTATTACAATCTATCAAACTATAGGGGGAACTTTACAATGGGTAAAGATTTAGAAACTAAAATTGACAATCGTCAAAATTTAAGCGAAGTTTTAGCAAGTGGAACACCTGAACAGGTAGATAACGCTTTGGTACAATTCGCGCAAGGTATTCAAAACGAAATTCTACAACAAGCTTCTGTACAATCTAGTGACCAAGCTATCCTAGCCGCACGCGGTGGACGTGCTTTAACTAGCCAAGAAACAAAATATTACAACCAAGTAATTGCTGGTAATTCCTTTGCTGGCACGGAAGCATTGGTGCCACCAACTGTTATCGAACGAGTATTTGAAGACTTAGTTGGTTCTCACGAATTACTTTCAAAAATTAACTTTGTGAACGTTGGTGCTTTAACGGAATGGATTCTGAAAAAGGGTGATGTTCAAACAGCGTTCTGGGGCAAATTATGTGCTGCTCATAAAGAACTGTTAGACGAAGGTTTCGAAACAATTCACATCAGCCAATACAAACTATCTGCTTTCATGCCTGTATGTAAGGCAATGCTTGATTTAGGCCCAGTATGGTTAGACCGATATGTTCGTACTGTATTAGTTGAATCTTTAAAAATCGCTTTAGAAGTAGCCATTGTTCGCGGTACGGGTAAAGATCAACCTATCGGTATGATGAAAGATTTATTAAATGTTGCGAACGGAGAAAATGCTGATAAAGCTGTAACAGCTGTTCTAAAAGACCTTTCTCCTTACACGTTAGGTAACATCATGGCTTTACTTACTCGTGACGGGAAACGTAACCCTGACAATGTCATGTTAATTGTGAATCCAGTTGATTACTGGGCTAAAGTTTACGGTTACACGACACGCCCTAATGCAGATGGAACTTACGCTTATAATGTTCTTCCGATTCCAGGTTCAATTGTTAAATCTAACGCTGTTCCAAAAGGGAAACTAGTTGTAGGTATGGCGAAAGACTACTTCTTAGGATTAGGCGGTGCGCAACGTTTAGATGTGTACGACCAAACTCGTGCTATCGAAGACGAAGATTTATACATTGCTAAAATGTATGCGAACGGTCGTGCTGATCGTAATGATTCGTTCTTAGTTTACGATATTTCTGGTTTAGTTGATCCAAACACGCCAGTAATGCCACCAGCTTCTAAATAAGAGGTGATCGTATATGGAAAATGAACAAGCAAAGGCGGTTGTAGTATCGCCTTTCGATTTGATTAATGATGTGAAAGAAGCACTAGCCATTACGTGGGATGAGGAAGACAATAACATCCTAAAGCTGATAGATCGTTCTGTTTACTATATGAATGATGTAGTAGGCGTTGAACTTGATCTGAAGATCAATTTATCCGCACGTGAGTTAGTTATAAATCGCATCCGATACGAGTATAATAATGCTCTTGATCAATATGAAACGAACTTTGAACAACCACTTTCCAGGTTGATTTTACACGTTGCCTTAAAAGAGAGGGAAGTGTAATGGCAATCGAACGACATAGAAAGACTTACAATGACGGGTTTGTAAGTGTCATAGAGAAGAAAACGATTCGAAATGCCACTAAGAAAGTAATTGGATATGAAAATGTCGAGATAATCAAACTTAGATTTGCAGAACTTTCATGTCGTGAGATGGATATGCAGCTAGTGAATAGTGTGGGGAAACAGTTAGATAGGAAGATTGAAACGTTGTATGCTCCTATATTTAAAAGAAAAGATGTGGACAACCTAACTCTCAAATTGCGTGGCGTTTCTTACAGCATTATTAAAGCTGATCGTTTTCAAAACAGTATGTATTTCTATTTACAAAAGGTAGGTGGTCTTGATGACACGGAACGAACTGATTGAGAAGTATAATGTCAAACTGGTTGAGCACTTAGAATCATTCTTCAGTGGCGCTCAAGTTTATCAGGATATTGTACAAGAAGATGAAGCGAATCTATCCACAATTCATCATGTGGTGTTTGAGACTGGCGGATTCGAAAGGACAGGTGCTACAAATTACACCCAGGAAGTTACTGTTTATTTCTTCTCGGAAAATAGAGAAGACTTGGACAACCTGCAATTAGAATTTATGGGCAGCCTTTCTAAAACTGGCCACACTTGCAATAAGTCGCTCAAAGACAGAATGAAAAAGAAAGACACTGAATTCTTTGTGGATGTACTCACTTTTGAATTGACGAGGAATATCAAACTTGTCTGCTAAATTTAGCGTTGATTCGGCGCAATTTGAAGCGTACCAAAGGAACATTGAGCGATTACCAAACGTTGCAGAGAAAATTATTAATGAAGAGTTAAAAAAGAAAATATCACCTATTATGCAAAAGTCTATCCTTGGTTTCATACCGATTTCAGATAGAAAGAAACCACACGCAAAACTATCGAAGGCCATTCAAGGGACTTTAAAAGAAAACTTAACATTAACCCTAAAGCCGAAAGTTAAATATGCGTATCTAGTTTTCCCGGATTTAGGAGTCGGGAAGAGTAAAGGTAATAAACCCGAGTTGTTTATGGAGCATGGTGTGGACAGAGAAATGAATAAATCTGTCCAAGAGCTTAATAAAGCCTTGATAGAAGAAATGAATAAGACATTAGGAGGAAATTAAATGCCTACAACTACGATTGACGTGTTTGACGCCGTCGAGATTAAGAACGCAAGTTTACTTTTTAAAGGTGAATCCGTAACAAGCCCTTTCGGATGTATCGGTAAATTAGATGCAGAAACGGAAATCAAAACAATCTCAAAAATTTGCGGTGGTGTAACGAAAAAGAAAAAAGCGAAACCAACACGATTAACTGTTAAAATCTCAGGACACATGGATTTAAAAGTGGCCCGTAAAATTTTCGGCCTTAAAAACGAAGGTTTAATCAATGATGTATACTCGTATGGCATGAAAAGTGTGGGGGAAGACTTCTCATTCGTCGCTGAAGAATACGATACATTCGAAGATAATAACCGTTTAATCGCGTTCCCTAATTGCTCTGCCGCTACTGGATTTGTTAAGAGTATCGAAAATGGAGCAGACGAGTTAGCAGAATTTGAAGTGGAAATTACAGCTTTACCTGACGCTTATGGTGAATTCTACTATGAAGGTATGAACTTGCCAGCAGACGTTCAAAAAAAATGGTTAACTACATTCAATCCTGCTGAACTACGTAAGGTTACACCAAAATAAAAATACGCAGGGCGCTCT
>NZ_JBNPJZ010000049.1:0-4255 GCF_050312695.1 Bacillus sp. AF62
CTATTGCATGTTCAGCTAGTTTTTCTGATTCATAACATTGCATATTTATTTTAGTTTTGCAACACCCTCAAGTAAATAAATCGTACTTGGTAGAATGATAAGCGTCATTCCTAAAATAATCGCTAGTATGCCATAACCTCTATACGGAGCAGAAACGATAAGTGGAAGCCCCGCTAGGAAAATACCTGCTATCATCATTGAAATACTACTAATATTTGAAGCTCTTTTTTCGAGGTGCTTATCATTCCATTCTAATGAAACGGTTGATTTAGTCGTATCAATTTTGGAACTGAAATAACCTATTAATATAAATAAAAGCCCTAATGCTAAAAATATGAAATGATCAAGAGGAAGTGAAAAGCCAAGAGCGATGAGGGCAATGACAATATCGACAAAAAATAAGAATAGTAACATTGTGTTGCCGATCCAATGGAGAAATTTCTGGTTACTCGCTGCTTTAGATAAAGCTAAAAATACAAAGAATAAGAAGGAACATATAATTATATTTACGATTACAAAAGTGCTTTTATCCATTGTTGATGTAGGCGTTCCATTGAAGTCCCATTTCGTAACAATATTTGATGGTAAGAAGAAATATAGAATAATATTTGTCGTAATAATAGTGAGAAATAAAGCAATACTAAATTGATTATTCATTGAATCACCAGTTTTCTAAATCAATAATTGGTATCTTATAACAAAATTATACAATATAATATATGATATTGGTTTTGATTTTTCTGAAAAAACATTATAATTATATATGAAATAAAGGTGAATGCAGGAGGGAATTATGCAAAACGTTGTATTAAAGGGGAAGAAAGTTACAATTCGTACAATAGAAGAATCGGATATAGAAACATTATGGAATATCATATTTAAAGAAGAGAGCCCAGAGTGGAAGAAATGGGATGCGCCATATTTCCCGTTCTCAATGCAAGAATACTCTTCCTATAAAGAGAAGATGCAAACTCGTTTGAAAGAAGAACCACTGTCAAATTTAATTATAGAAAATAACGGTCAAATCATTGGGACAGTCGGGTTTTATTGGGAATATAAACCGACGCGTTGGTTAGAGATGGGGCTTGTGATTTATGACCCAACATACTGGAATGGTGGATACGGTACAGAAACATTGACATTATATAGAGATTTGCTATTTGAAAAAATGGAGATTGGTAGAGTAGGAATCACGACTTGGTCTGGCAATGAACGAATGATGAAAGTAGCGGAGAAAATAGGAATGAGCTTAGAAGGTAGAATGCGAAAGTGTCGTTATTATAAAGGAACATACTATGATTCTATTCGAATGGGAATGATTCGTGAAGAATGGGAAGCACTATGTGTAACGAAGGGGTGAGAAAGTTTGTACGCTATTATTGCTACATTTGATCGTGTATTTACTAATAAAATTACAGAACTGCAAAATGAATTAACGAATATAATGGGAACAAATCAATTAGCTGGAGTAGAACCTCATATCACGATTGCGGATTATAATGAGTTAGATGTTCATTTGTATACGGAGAAACTAGGGGAGTTTGTAGCTATTCAAGAAAATATGGACGCAGTAACTTTTCCTTCTGTTGGAATTTTTCCTACTAATGGAACGGTTTTTCTAGCACCGATTGTTACCGATGAATTGTTAAAACTTCATCATTCTTATCATGATTATTTTAAAAATTTTCATGACAATCCAAATTCATATTACGTACCGGGAAAATGGGTTCCGCATTGTACGATTGCAAATAGATTACATACAAAGCAGTTTTTAAGTGTAATGGAATATATTTATGAAAAATTTGATTTTGCAACAGCTTCAATTGAGAAATTAAAATTAATTAAGGTGAATTATAAAAATGGTTCTGCCATTTCTTCTAGTATATTAGCAGAATATAATTTAAAGAGAATGGAGACATCGAGATGACATATGTAATTAGAGAAATGAAGCAAGAAGACATTCACGCTGTACAATCAGTAGCAAAAATAGCTTGGCATGATACATATGAAGGCATTATTCCAAGAGAAATTCAAGACAGTTTTTTAGACGAGGCATATTCTGATGAAAAAATGAAATATCGTCTTAAAAATACACATTTATTCGTTGCGGAAGAAGAGGGAGAAGTAATAGGATTTGCTAACTTTTCACCTGTTAGACTACAAAATGAAGCGGAATTAGGTGCTATTTATTTGTTACCAGATCAGCAAGGAAAAGGGATCGGAAGTGCTTTATTACAAAGAGGGATTAAGGAATTAAATGGGATACGTAAATTGTACATACATGTAGAAGCAGCAAATGAAAAAGGAAAACGCTTTTATGAAGCGAAAGGTTTTGCTGAATTAGAGCAATTTGAAGAAGACTTTGAAGGACATATGATGCAGACAGTAAGGATGGTTTTATACGTATAAGGAGGACTAGCAATGAAAATTTTTGATTTTAGTGAAAAAGTAGGAAAGCACATATCAGTATTTCAATCTAATTTCATAATGTCGAAAATAGTAAACCATCAAGGAAATGTACATATCGGTGCTATGCATTTACACGAGAATGGAATCATCGGTAATCATGAAGCAGTTGTATCTCAACTGCTTCTTATTGTGGACGGAGCAGGATATGTATGTGGGGCAAATAAAGAAAAGATAAAGGTAGAGGCGGGACAAGCTGTGTTTTGGGAGAAGGGAGAGCTCCATGAAACAAGTACAGAACAAGGATTAACGGCAATTGTTATGGAAGCGGAGAATCTTGAACAAGGGATAGTAATGCCTATTATTCAAGGGGAGTTGTAAAAAATGATAATTAAGGCGAATCAAGAAGATACCAATGAAATATTAAAATATGCGGCTCAATCGCTTTTTGAAGGGACGAGAGGGAATTGTCAATTAAGTACCGAGAAAGCGATTGAAATTACAAAGCCGATTGTAGAAAAAGGAGCATATTATTTAATCATTAAAGAAGAAAATAAAGTAATGGGATGGATATTAATAGGGGAAAATACAGACTATTTTTCTCGTGAAAAACTTGGATTTATATATGAATTGTACGTTTTCCCAGAATATCGCGGGAGAGGATTATCGCGAGAACTGATGGAAGCTGGTATTAAGGAATTAAAGGAGAAATATTCAGAAATTAGGTTGAATGTATTTGCTGGGAATTTTGCAAAAGAGATGTACGAAGAGTTTGGGTTTGTTGAAAGACAGGTAATTATGACTTTGAAGTGAGTATAATAGTCTGAATGAGGGAAGCGAAAGCATGAGAAAAGAAAATGAGTATGTATAAAAGCCGATTTTAAATCGGCTTTTAATTATCGATACATCGTCTATTCTTATATTTTCTATGTTATTGCCATATAGCCTACCTAAAAAGATTGCTCTTATTACTTTTGTTTTAATTATAGGAGCTATTTCATTGGGGGCGAATAAAGTGGTAGGACGAATACATAACAAATTTAAACAATAATAAAGTTTGAAAAAGGATAGAGGTAATTCAATATTAATTAGGGAAAGAAACGGGATTATACGTTAGAGATGGTTATAGGATAGGTGATACCAATAAATTGAAGGATTAAGAGAGGGGCATATTAATATGCAATCATTTAAGGCCGGAAAATATATTACATATGTTGCAGTTGCGATACTTCTTATATTTGCTATGTTATTGCCATATAGCCTACTTAAAAAGATGGCTCTTATTATTTTTGTTTTAATTTTAGGAGCTATTTCCTTAGGGGCGAATAAAGTGGTAGGACGAATACATAACAAATTTAAACAATAATAAAGTTTGAAAAAGGATAGGGATAATCCACTATTAATTAGGAAAAGAAACGGGATTATACGTTAGAGATGGTTATAGGATAGGTGATACTAATAAATTGAAGGATTAAGAGAGGGGCATATTAATATGCAATCATTTAAGGCCGGAAAATATATTACATATGTTGCAGTTGCGATACTTCTTATATTTGCTATGTTATTGCCATATAGCCTACTTAAAAAGATGGCTCTTATTATTTTTGTTTTAATTTTAGGAGCTATTTCCTTAGGGGCGAATATAGTGTTAGGACTAATACATAAAAAATTTAAACAATAATAAAGTTTGAAAAAGGATAGCGATAATCCACTATTAATTAGGAAAAGAAACGGGATTATACGTTAGAGATGGTTATAGGATAGGTGATACTAATAAATTGAAGGATTAAGAGAGGGGCATATTAATATGCAATCATTTAAGGCCGGAAAATATATTACATATGTTGCA
>NZ_JBNPJZ010000150.1:0-4083 GCF_050312695.1 Bacillus sp. AF62
CTATCATTCTTCCAGGAAAACGGGTTTCTTTATGCATTCATTTTTGGATATTTATGAGTTTTGCAACACCCTCATTTCATTAATACAGAGTCAATTCCAGGGAGCCAGTGCAGTTGGTTCCTTTTCTTTTTGGAAAGAAAAAGGATTTCCGGTTAAGAAGGGTGAGAAAGGAATCAAAATTCTTGTTCCAAACCGAACTGTAGCAAAATTTAAAGATAAAGATGGGACATGGAAATCCGTTACAAAGGCAAGTGCGCAAGAGAAAAAACAAATTGAATCTAAAAGCGTAGAAGTGAAACCAGGTCGCTTATATTTTGCTGTCGGTCATGTGTTTGATGTGTCCCAAACAAACGCAAAAGCGGAAGATCTTCCTCGTATTTTTCCGAATCGTTGGCTAGACGGGAGCGTAACAGATTACAAGAGTTTGTACAAGGGAATGGAAGCCATTGCGGAAAAAAACGGTGTGAAAATTATTGAGCCGAAGCAAGAACTTGGGGTCGCAAAGGGGGTTAGTTACACCTTAACAAAAGAGGTTACTTTGAATCCTAGAAACAGTGAATTACAAAATGTAAAAACACTTCTTCACGAATTGGCGCATGCCAAACTTCATACAGCAGAGACACATATGAATTACACAGCACCAGAAAAAGAGTTTCAAGCAGAAATGACAGCTTATGCCGTTTCTTCTTACTTTGGGATTGATACGAGCGAATATTCTTTAGGGTATTTAGCAAACTGGACACAAGGAAAAGAAATGAAAGATAAAACGAAATTATTGAAAGAAGTACATGAAACTTCAATTGAATTTATTGAAACAATTGAAAGCTCGTTGGAAAAAGAAAAAACAAACGAAAAAGGAGTAGATCATATGGCAAAACAAGTGTCTGAAAATGTAAGAGACAATTTCGAAGTTTTAACAGGCATCCAACAAAATGCGCAGCGACTTATCAATGAAAGGCTTGGATTAAATTTTGAAAAACATTGGGAAAACTATGAAATTCAACTTTCAGAAGATAATCGTGTATTAGAAGAAATAAATCCTAATATTCGTTTGAAATTAGGGGAGATGGAACAGATTGTTTATGAATTTGGTACAAACAGAGAACAAGATACATTTAAAAAAATTGTGGATACATTAGAGCCATATTATGAAGCTGATTTGTTAGAAGATAGTTTCAATGATATACCAATCGCTAAGGTTTCATTAGATCGTGAAAAGCGTTTAAAAGTCGATTGTGTTAATGAGCATGTGAAAGAAAATCATAAGGATTTTTGGTTTCAAAATTCAGTGAGTTTGGCTTTGAATGTAATTAATCATCGGATTTCAACAGCACATAAAGAAGTAATGAATAATGATATTGAATATAAAGGACTATATCCCAAATCTGAATCAGAAGTGATTTATTGCCAAGAAACAGGTAAGCCATTACAGCACAATGAAGAAGTTTTTCATGTCGAGGGTCATGGATATACAGTAGCAGAAGAGGCAAGTTTTAAAGGGTTGGATAAAGAGGATGGTTATTATACAACGATTGAATATGAGCAGGTTGAAGAAAAAATACTTGCACCAATTGGACTAGAAAAAAATGCTCAACCTAGCTTTGCAAATGAAAAACAGAATGAAAAAAATATTTTATTGGTGGAATACATGAGTTTAAGTAATACGACACAAGAGCTTGTTTCTGTTGCAGAGTTAAGGGAACAAGCAGATAAAAACCGAGCGTTCGAACCTGTAGAAGGTGCAGAGAAATTGAGTGATAAAGAATTTATTAATGCATTTAACGAGGCGAATCAAGAAAAATATGCAGCACTAAATCAGGACGAAATTAACCGTCCAACTATGTTAGTTCAATGGAGCGATAATGAAGCTTTTAAGAATAATCAACTGATTCCATTTGGAGAAGCAAATGAAAAAATGGCTGAAGTTATTGCAAGTATTGAAAAAGCAAGAGAAGAAGCTAAAGAAAGAGGTGTAACCATCCCTTACGATCAAGCACGTTATCATATTGCCATTCCAAAAGAAGTAGATAGGGACTTTGGGAGAATGGAGCTTGTGAGTATGGATCGTATGAATATGGGTGATGGGGACTACAAGACACCGTATGAACAAGTATTAAACGAGAAAAGGTATCTATCGGATGAAGTGAAACAAGTGTTACGAGATGAGGTAATGAACCATAGAAATAACAAAGAAATACCGATGGAAAAAGTACAAGAAAATCCATTAGAAAAATCAAAAGAGACACCTAACCACTTAGTAACAATTGAAGTATTAGCAAATGGTATGCAAGATGAAGAACTGGCAAGAATCCACATGATGGATGCCGTTACGAAAGATATAAATTATTTGTCTGTATGGAATCAAGATAAAACAAATCGGGACGATTTATATGTTTCACTCATGGAAAAGAACGGGAAACGAGAAAACGTCTATTTAGATAACATTTTGAAACCAGATTTATATGAAAAGGATCAAAGTTCTATCTTTGATGGAAGAGGAAATTTGTCATTTGTTGTTTATGAAAAAGATGTAAATATGAGTCTAGATGAAATCGTAAAAGATGAACGATATGGACTCTTAGTTGATAAAGCGGAGGCACAAAAAGATTACTCTTTTAATGAAAAAGAAGTGGAATTATATAAAGAAATGAAGACAGATGGATATGCACCTATCGCTTCTCTAGATCAACAAATTCAGCCTTTAAAAGAAAAGGAGCCAACTACATTAGATAAAGATTTAAGCCGAAAATTCGAAGCATACAGACGTTCACAATATGAAGAGACACCAGATAATATTGATAGCATTGTCACTCGTGTAAAAGCTGAAGAGCGATATTATACAACAAAGTATGTTTCGATTGATAATGAGCTAGTAAGCCAGGAACATATAGTGAAATTAGAAAACCAGGTGGATGAGAAACTTGGGAAAGAAGGAATAACGGTGAATCAGTCTACAACTTCAAAGGAAACGGATTTTGATAAAAAGTTTCAGCCGGTGAATGGAAAAAAAACGAATGATAAAGAAAAAGAAAAGGAAATAGATCGTGGTAATGTAGATCAGTCGAAGTCTACAAAGAAATCGGGTAGAAAAAAAGAAACAATGGAAATGGAACGATGAAAAATTTTATAACAGGAACACCAGATTAAATCATTTTTTGTTACTCAATTGAGATAACGGAGAGTGATTTTTTTATATCTAAAAATGAAAGAGGGCAAAAGAAAAAGCCCTCTTTCTTATTTATAGAACGGAAAGGAGAGGATGCCATGAATGTATGGTTGTTTGCGGGCTGTATGTTCCTTGTAGCTGTCTTTTTGAACATGTTTCTATTGTTTGGTCACAGAATGATGAAAAAGCGGAGAAATAAGAAATGGAAGCGTGAAACTGAAATTGCAGATTAATAGGAGGTAGTACTTATGGGGAAAACATTATTTATTGCTGAAAAACAGAAGGTAGCTGTTGAATTATTAAAATCACCTAGATTTAGAAACTCTCAAAAGTATTCGGGAAGTATGCCGTATTATGGCTACTATGAAAATGAAAATTACATTATTAGTTGGTGCCGGGGGCATTTATTAGAGTTAAAACATCCGGAAGAGATGGATGCCAAGTATAAGGTATTTAAATTGGAACATTTACCCTTAATTTATCAGCCAGTTTATAAAGTAAAACAAGAGTATGCTGGGGTAAATAAAAAGCAATCTCGTGTATACAAGTCATCTTTTGAGGCAGCAGAATTAGAAGGAGCATTGAATCGATTAGAACCATTAACGGATTATGACGGGCTTGCAAAGTCGGCTAAAGCAAGGCAATACCTGGATTATATTCTAGGGATTAATGTTACAAGAGGCTGTACATCCAAACTAGCAAAAAATCAATTTTTATTGGCTTCTGGTCGTGTTCAAATGTGTATCTTGAATGAAATCCGTCAGAGGGAAATCGCTATCCAAAATTATAAAGAACAAACCTACTACAATTTAAAGCTACTAACGGAAAACGGTTTATCACCAGAGGGTGTTGCAAAACTCATAAATATCCAAAAATGAATGCATAAAGAAACCCGTTTTCCTGGAAGAATGATAGTA
>NZ_JBNPJZ010000175.1:0-3966 GCF_050312695.1 Bacillus sp. AF62
ATGTCACTCAGCTTTTGTTAAACATTTCTGTTTAGTTTAGGCTGAAACAAGGCACACGCCTTCATCCATCCACTTCCGAATTTCTAAAGAAAAGCCTGTTTGCCCGTACATACGCTTTAAATACAGCGTATTACGGAAGATATCTAATCGGTTTAAAATCGCTTGTGTGCTGTCTTCTAACGCGCTTCCCACTTCATATTTCCAAAAGTGAGAGTAATATTTTTGTTCTGGCCCTTGTAAATTGGCGATTACATTTGCTCGAAACAGTTCGTCACTTATGAAGAGTGGAATACTTAAAATCGTATGAATTTGACTCTTATCACAAAGTAACGTCCCAATAATGGCCCTTAGTAATCGTTCTGTTTGTTGTGCTTGCCCTTGAATCATTAACTTGATCATTTCCATAATGGATTCAATCACTGTTTGGATATCTTCATTTGGAAAACGATGAAACAAATTCAAAGCTGGCGGATGATCTGTGTTTCGAAAACGGATAAAGTGAACCTTACTCCAATCTCCTTCTTTTCCATCCTTTTCCGCTTTCAACAGTCGATTCATTGCTACATATGCCAAATCTTCCGTCGGGTCAAATAGAGACAAGCCGCCCACTTCATTCGGATTTTCTAACCATTTATCAATGACACTTTGCATTAACCTCATGGCAATGGTACTTTTACCAGACCCAACTTTCCCCGTAATGTAGCCATGATTTTTGAAAAAGTCTTCTCGAATTTTTACTAATCGATCCTTGATATAGGGATGCATCACATGACCAATTGAAATGCCTTCGGCCAATAAATCATCTGGTATCATATTTTCCCCTTTATCTAGATACAAGATGTTTCGCTCTGTCTTGCTGTTTTTATCCCCTGTTACGTTAGGAAGATGGAACAAGTTTAATAGCTCTGATCCCGTCCAGATCATTTTCCCGTATACGGGATGTGGTACAGCTGGCATACTTCGTCTTAACCTTCTGTATCTAAGCTCATTCACATCGGCCATAATACTTGCCACCATATGCCCTAAGTTCTTGATGACAGGTACACCAGGATAATAGTCACTTGCGAATGAAACAGATACTTGAAACGCCACTTCATTTTTGGCAAACCGTTTATTTAATGCGCGAATTTCTTCTTTTTCAAAGGCATCTAGCCCATGCTTTTTCTTCTTTCGAATGGCCTTTTCTGCTTTTCGAATCCCTTTTGTCAGCTGATATCCGTTATCTGGTGTAAAAGCAATATCAATCCATGTCTTTTCTTCCATTGCGCTTCCTAACATCGGTAATACATCACGTGTATAGCGCGCGAGTGATAATGTGGCATCTAGCCGCTTTCTCTTTAATACCATCCGTCCTCCCACCGCTTTTCTCGTCGGAAATGACATTTCTTCCTTTGGGACGGTATAAATTTCACTGTGGGTATAGGCACTTTGTATCGCTTGTACAACCTGTTTGATCTTATCTTCTGGACCACCTACATAAAAGCGGACACGCTCATTTTCTCCCTCTGGACGATACATTGTCATGCGGTACCAATCGCGCCCTTTTAACAGGCGTTCTAAAGGCTTTCGACCCGAACTATGTACATGCCGAATCATTTGCCCTAGCTTATCTGGTGTAACTTCATCATCAATGTGAGGGATGAATAATACATATCGATACCGCTTCTTTTCTAGGTATAAATAGATGCCATGTAAGACAATTCGTATGACAATTCCTAACAGGATCAATAAAGCAATCCCGCGAAACACACCGACTACAGTTGGCACCAGCTTCATCAATTCTGTGAGGATTTTGTCTTTAGAAAACCAGACAAATGCGACAGCTCCTATACCTAAAAGTATTTTCCAGTTCTTTTCTATGAAGTTTTCAATTTCTTTGTCGAGCTTGCTGTGCGCCACTTCTTCACTTCCTTTCTATCCTTGAAATGGCCTTATGCAAGGGCTACTAGTTTTTCACGATGCTTTTGTATTAGTTCTTCAGCGGCTAGTTGAATCAGAATTTGAGGTTGCATGATTCCGTTTTGAGGTTGATTAATTTGATCTAAGAGTGTTTTATAATTGAAGAGTTCTTGCTTCACTTGTTCAATATCTAATTCACCATTTACCGTTACTTGTTCTTTCCAGAACGTTTCCCAGCATTCTTGACGATTTTGATACGCTTGTTTTCCCAACTTGCTTCCTCCTTTTAAGTGGGGAGGATATTCAGTGAAAGAATGTCCTCCCATGAATATTATGATTTGCGCGCTTTTTTGTAAGGGTCTAGCGTGACTAAGAGAGAAGAGAAAATCATGCTTTTCCCCATTCTTCCCGTCCATTCTTTTGTACGATTATTTATTGGAAATGTATTTGTTGTATGTGGAACTCGCCCAATATAAAACCCGCGTTTACTTCGCATATGCGTAATTGGTTTCATAAGAAATCCCCCCTGTATTGTTTTATCATTTTATATTGATAAATAGAAATATTGTATAGTTTTAAGCGATGAGTGGGTCTAATTCTAATTACACATCAAATCTGTGCAATAACTCCTCTGGTATCGCTTGAAAACTTACAAAAACTCTTACATGCAGTTCCTCTAGTTCTTCCAAAAAATCGATGAATCCCTCTGGATTATTGGAATACAACCTTAATCCTTCATCTATGATAACTACATCCGATTGTTTGCATGTTTCTATTTCGGTTTGGCTTAGAAAAGAATCTTTTGATGTAAAGGTGATAATGTGAGCACCCATTTTTTCGTATTCTTTATACTCTCCCTCCCCATCTAAGACAGTCGCTTATTGATCATCTGCCATAACAAGGGTAAGAAGTTGCTTCATCAAACCTGTTTTTCCTTTTCCCGTTCCACCTCGTACCAAGATATTTCTATTTTCTTCTCCAAATACAAATTGAGGATTCATTTTATTCCCTTCATTTCCTATGACAATGGAATTTGACTTACTCATGTCATACCATTTTGGTTTTCTAAATGCTGGGATTTGTGCACTTCTTCCAATAAATGTTCCACACATAGTGATCTCACCTTTCCATTCGTATCAGTTTTTTATGAAGCTACTAAATCTAATTCCTCTAAATCTGTAGAAATAATCTTAATTTCTTGTTGGTGCTCTTTGAACAGAACATGTCGGATATTTTTTCGCAACTGAAACCCATCTTCCACCAATGCAAGTAAATATGATTTCGTATATTTCCTATCATTGATTTGATAATGTACATCAAATATGCACATTTGATCCCGCCCTCCCTTATCAGTTGAGAGTGTTTTACACTTCTTGATTTTTACGTTTTCTAAATGCGTAAACAGTTAAGATGCTACCAAGAATGACAAATGTAACACCAATCCATTTCCAATATGGATTTTCAGCTTTGCCGCCTGTTGTTGGTAAATGACTTTCTACTTTCTTAGGTTGTTCTTTCATCGGTTGTGGTTGTTTTACAATATTTTGTGGTTTCTCTGGTGTTGGTACAGGTTTTTCAATGACCTGTGGTGTTTGTGGCTTCTCTGGTGTTGGTGGAACTTCTTTTTTCTGATTTGCTACAACATGTTTGATAATCTCACCATCTGTTTTAATTTCAAAAGAGAATGTTTCTTCATTGATTAAATATCCCTCTGGTGCGAATGTCTCTTTATATGTATATTTACCAGCTGGTAATTTCTCAAACTTTGCAATGCCTTCTTCATTTGTTTTCCCTTTTACAACTTCCTGGCCTTGCTCATTATAGATTGTAAATTCTGCACCTGGTAACTTGTTGTTTCCATCGACTACGTCTACTTTTGTAATTTCTAAGCTACCTTCAATCTTTTTGTTTTTTACGGTGTGTTTAATAATTTCACCATCCGTTTTAATTTCAAAAGAGAATATTTCTTCATGTGACACATAACCTTGTTGTGCAAGCGTTTCTTTGTATGTGTACTTTCCTGCTGGTAGTTTATCGAACTTCGCAACGCCTTGTTCGTTCGTTTTC
>NZ_JBNPJZ010000176.1:0-3959 GCF_050312695.1 Bacillus sp. AF62
CTGGGATATATCCGAAAAGGTGTGGATGATATCCGGATTGATTTAAAGGCAAGTGAAAAACAAATGGTAGCACTTGGAGAACGAGTCACGAGGATAGAGGAAAGTACCAAACAAGCGCATAAACGCTTGGATACAATCGAAAAGGAGACGGATTAGACATGACAAGAGAGAACATGCAAAAACGATTACGTAACTGGAAAACATGGGTGGCACTTGCCTCCCTCTTAGGATTCATTTGTGCAAAGACTGGATTACTAGAAACGAAGAGCTTTATCGACGAAGTGTTACCGTATCTTTTCACACTTGGTGTTTCGATAGGAGTATGGACCGACCACGAAGGGACAGCACAAACAGACAAATAAAAAACAAAGAGAACGCATCGCCAATCGGTGGTGCGTTTTTCAATGGGAGGAGAAAGAAACATGAAACAATTACTGGGGATAGTTACAATATTATGTATGGTATCTTCGCTGTCTACAAGCGTTTTAGCAGATAGAATACTTCTGATACCTGATGTACCAAAAACGCCATACAGAGGCGGTGTAGGATTATATGAAGGAGTAGTTGCCCACAGTACGGCAACACCAGAAGCGCCAGCCATTAACATTCAAAAATATGAGACACGTACCTGGAGAAATGCATTTGTACACTACGCAGTGGATTGGAAGGAAACCATTCAGATTGCGGATACAAAATACATTGCGTATGGTGCAGGACCAGCAGCCAATAAACGATTTGTACATGTAGAGTTATGTGAAACAGCTGATTACGCCAAGTTTAAACGAAGTTATGAAAAGTATGTGAGATTACTGGCCAGAATCTTAAAAGATAATAATCTATCGGTAGAAAAAGGATTGTGGACGCATAACGATGTGAGGAAGTATCTTGGCGGTACAGATCATGAAGACCCGCTTGCTTATTTACGTAGCCATGGCGTAACAGAATCGCAGTTTAGAGCGGATGTGCAACGAGCATATCACAATGCTAGTGTGGAAGTTTCTGTTCCTGAGAAGCCATCTAAACCAACAGCCGTAACGGATGGTATCGCTTATATGGAAGGTTATAACGTTAACTTACGTAAAGGCCCAGGTGTAAGTTATTCTAAGATACGTCAATTAAACAAACCGGAATCTTATATTGTATGGGCTGAAAAGGATGGTTGGTTAAACCTTGGTGGAGACCAGTGGATTAAGAACGATCCATCTTATGTGACGTTTGAAAAGAAAAGCACAGTTGCTTCTTCTATTGTAGGGAAGCGGGTGGTTTCTAAAGTGAATAACCTACGCTTCTATGACGCTCCATCTTGGGCGGATACAGATGTGGCTGGGACTGTAGAGGCAGGATTAGGATTTGTGATTGATGATAAAGTAATGGTAAATGGTTCCCAGCAATATAAGGTCCACAATAGTAAAGGGAAAACGTATTATGTTACTGCAAATGCAGCATTTGTATATGTGAAGTAAACAAAAACAGGGAGGTACTTGCCTCCTTGTTTGAAAGAAGAAACATAGTTTCTGGACGATCCTCTTTTATCATCCACTCTAGTACATCAGGTAATAACATGATGAGTACCCCAAACATTACTCCCAAGCCCAGCCCTAGTAGAAGTGAAGTTTTTAAATAATGTCCGATGAATAACCAAATACCAGCTAACAGTAATAATAAAAGTGCAAGAGATAGTTTGAAAATCAATTTGTTCTCCTCCAATATGGGGTATTTCACTGTCTATTATAAGGCTTGAAGAAGGTAAATAGTATGGAGAAATAAATAAAAAGTGAAACGGCAAAAAATCGGAAGAGGAATATAAACAGGGCACAGATAAAATTCTCGAGTAACCGTAGGAGAGAGGGGGTTACATAGAACAAGCAAATCCTTTTTGTGAGAAAGAAATTTGCTTGTTAGAGGATGCGTATCATATGAATAAAACGTGTCCTTCATTTTTATGCAGACAGATAATGAGATAGGGGAAGGAAACCAAAATGTTTTCATCAGGAAGAGGATGTATCATGACAGTCACATGTGTGAGGTTTGGATGTACAAGAACATTTTTTAGACGGAAGAGGTTTCCCCTTACAAGAGCACTTCTCGCAAGGCGAGGGTTGCCATCCGAGCAGCTTATAACAATGGCAAGTTTGTTTACAGCAAGATTGACAAGTTTCATGGTTTGGTCCCTCTTTTATCCGGTTCACTTCCTCTAATTTTAATTGTAGTAACAGTTGAGACTTCACAATGGTTTTTAATGTATCATTTACACTTCGATTGATCGTGAGATATTCGCAAAAGCTTCGATTCTTTTGTTTTAAAAAATGTTGTAATTTTTCTCCTTCTGCATTGAGTATGTGAGATAAACCGATTTCTTCCATGGCAATCGAAGAAAGTAGCAAGTTAATCGCTTCTTGCCTAGTTACAGAAATATCAGGTGTAATATCCGGTAGATTGGGAAGAGACATGGTTCTTTTCGACCTCCTTGTATAAAGAGAATAGTTGCGTTTATCAAGCAGTGTATGAAAGACAAATCACTGCATTATTTTATCTAGAAAAGCAGTTTTTTTCTAGCATGAACTGTGAAAGAATTCTATAGAGTTGGTGTTACGTTTATTTTTGCTCATTTATCTTTATACATCGTATGTGATGCGAGCTTTCGTGATGCAAGTTTATTGGTTTATTTAACCAAATAAAGAGGAAACAAATCGTTCTGCCGTGCATAGAATAAAGAAAAGAGTGGCGGAAGGAAGCGATAGGCATTCTGCTCATCTTCATCAGTCACTTTTTTGGATGATTCTGTTATGTAATATCCGGGAAATTCGGTTGCGACATCCCTATTCAAGTTTGGAAGCTTGGATAGGGGATTTTTTTGTTTAAAGGGGAAGAACAGAGTTCGCTACTAAGCAAATCAATGCGGGAATAGCCATATAGGAATCATATATAAAATTTGTAGCAACAAATGGGGAGGGTAGGAATATGGTATATAGAACCAAAAATCTGTTAAGAAACAAATGGGAAAGGTTTGATGAAAGTGATGCTTGTAAATAGAAAGGAGAATTTCATATGTCACAACCGAATCTGCCGGATATAACGCCGGATATTTCTTTGACGCGAGAAGAAGCCATCAATTTATTGCTTTCTTCCATTGCGATGCAAGAACTTGGTTTAGCACATATTATTAATGCAGAGGGCGAAAAGTTACAATATGCATTAGGGACACTCGCTACCAATAATTTAGCAACGCCTCCTACATTTGATCAATTAATTCAGTTAAACAAAAGCGTACAATCTACGTTGAAAAGTGCCTCTGAAACGGAAATGTTACTAAAAGGAAAATTAGAAAGCGTTATGGAAATGCCGACAATGTTTGGACCGACTGGGCCTGCAGGACCTACAGGGCCAGCGGGTGGTGTTGCCAGTATCAATGGGCAAACGGGAGCTATTACCTTAAATGCACAGACGATTGGTGCGTATGGCGCGTTTCCTTATACGGAGGCAATCCCTTCTAATACAGATCTGGAAACGTTAACGTCAGCAGGTGTCTATAGTTCTGATGGTGCGAGTGGTCCTCCTGTGAATGGTCCTAATAATAATCCGATTTGGACGGTATATGTTTCAGTAATTGCGCCTGGTATTGGAAGCCCGTCTATCTTGCAATTATTTATTTCCAATCCATCTATCTATGTGAGAAGTCAAACGAATGGGCAGTGGAATGGTTGGCAAGCGTTTGGTACGATTGGGCCTACAGGTCCAACAGGGGCGACAGGAACTCCAGGAACAGATGGAGTAACGGGTCCAACAGGAGCAACCGGAACTCCAGGAACAGATGGAGTAACGGGTCCAACAGGGGCGACAGGAACTCCAGGAACAGATGGAGTAACGGGTCCAACAGGGGCGACAGGAACTCCAGGAACAGATGGAGTAACGGGTCCAACAGGGGCGACAGGAACTCCAGGAACAGATGGAGTAACGGG
>NZ_JBNPJZ010000110.1:0-3900 GCF_050312695.1 Bacillus sp. AF62
AACGTTACTTGTATAATTATGTATCATAGAAAATATCCTTTTTGTACAGATTATACCATAGATTCTAAACAGGTTCTAAGATATGGGTAACTGCAGGTATCGAGAAATCGGATGGTGTATATACATAATTATAAACTGTAAGGGGAGGTAATTGTGATTCATGTTAAATGAAGAACTATTAGAAGTAATCATTAAATATAAAAGGAATACGGGGAGAAATCCGGATATGTTAAAGTTGAATCCAACTCATTTTAGAAATATTCTAGAAGAATTGAATTATCCACATTGGATTATTAAAAAGAAAATGACAGAAATGAAAAAAAGTATATTTGGTGTACCAGTAGAAGTAACAGATGCAGTGGAAAAATTTGAACTGTGAAAAACACTGGCAGAGTTGTAGCCACTTTTTGGCAGAAAATGTGTCGGTTATTTTGGAAGTAATGTGCTATATTTGTATGGTGGGAAGTGTCGGAAAACACAGCTCACGATGTTGGTATTAAAATTATAAACGGTTCATAATGACGTTATCTAAAATCCGAAACCAGTTTTCGATGGTGCGAGATTGAATGTAGCCGTTGAATGGAAAGAGCATCTTGAAAGATGCTCTTTATTTTGTATATAGAAAAATACTAATTCTTGTAGTATTTATGTTTACAAAAAAAGAATGTCACTCTGTCATCTTATTTCTTTACTTAGAGTAAACAGGGAATTTTTGATGTGGTAGGAATGACTTGAAAAATTGTTGTACCGCTAATACATGTGCATGGATACAATTATAAACGAAGAGGTAATTTTTGTATGAATTCGTAGGTATAAGGAGCGCGTGTTTTTAAAGCTTCATGAGTAGAACTATTCAAGTAATAGTAGGCATAGGCTTCAGCAAAATATTCCTCTGGATAGTAGTAATAAGAACTGATGGAAAAGGAATTATATTCACGACTATGAATCCTTAAGAATTCTTGTGAATAGCTAATGTTTTGAAATACATAACGATCAATAGCGTGAGCTGTTTCGTGTAATTCAAGATTGATTGAAGTATGCATATTACCGTAATCACTATATCCTATACGAGCAACAACGGGATTCCCGCCAATACCTGGAACAGAGTCCCAGGTATATCCTGTACCTTCCCAGCCTCTAGGGATTTGCCCTCTTAAATAAGAATATTCGGGTAAATAAGTGACAGGAAAGTTAATGAGTTTAATACGAATATTTTTATGGTAAAGAGCATATAGAGTTTTGCTATCAATGTTGCTAATACGCTGAGTCATATTGGTGGCTTCTTGTTGATTATAGTTGCCAGAGGTTTGGACGATGATAAGTTGTTGGGGGAGATTCGCCGGTGATGGTGTGTGCAGTTTTTGGAAACTCGGAAGGATGGATGGAAAGAAAGGAGAGGTAGAGACAGAGTGATTTGTTGTGCTTTTATCAGAAATGATAGGTTGTCCTTCTTGAGCGCTCACACTAATTGAGGGTATGGTTAGGGATAATGAGCAATATAAGACAGTTAAGAGTAATTTTTTGAATTTCATAGTTATTCATCCTTTAAAAGTAATTTATATTGATAGTATTATATGATGAAATTAAGATTATGTTGATAAGAATGTAATCGTTATTTTTATAGGTAAGAAGAAAAAGAAAAAATAGGGATAAAGTCATTAAAAAATTATAATTTTTTCGTATATTCTCACAGAACGCTAATGTGCAAGATAAGTCTATAGCTTGCTATAAAAAAGAGAGCTAAATGGTCTGTATAAGACAAGTCATGTAGCTCTGTAAGTGAGTAGGAGGACAAGTGAGTTTTTATGTCCTCGCAGAAATTTAATTAGGGTATATGTATTTTAACATACAGGGCTTATAGTGAGGAGAGAAAAGTGTTCTTTTAATAAAGGACAAAAAATAGAAAGTTGAATATAGGATTGTATGGTATTTTAAATTAGGTAAATGATGGCGGAAACCACTTTTACGATATATGTATAGGCAGATTTACGGACATCCATTGTAATTCGGAAGAGCTTTTGCTCTTCTTTCAGCCGCTAAGTTTTAGACATGAATGTATAACCGGGAAAGTTAAACATATATGCTTAGCGGTTGAAAGAGGGGCTAAATAATACATAATGTTAGATTAAGTTTTTAGGGTAATTTTTTAATAATAAGTACATGCAGTACAAGTTGTACTAGAAGAGAGCACTTTTATTATTGAGGTGCTCTTTTTTTATAGGGTTTATAATGGGGTGATGGATGAAGGCGGTAAGAAATGTATGAAGGAATGAAGAATGCAAAGATATAGATGTGTGGTAGGTTAATTTTGGGATAAGGGATATCCATTCGCATTCTTCACCCTTCTGAAAGAAATGTTGGAGGAAAACAGATGGATTGTAACTGCTTACTAAGTTAAGGGTCTGAAATAAACAGTAGACAGCGTCAATTTTCCAACCATTTTTAGTATATGCAGAAAAATGGTTTTTAAAACCAAAAACAATGTGTTGTCTAGAACTTTTTTCTAAGAATAAGCATATAATGAAGCATCGGACAACACTTATTGATAGTACTTTTCCAAAGACCTTCCTTTCTATATAAATGATGCAAGAGCAGCCATTCCCTTGGTTGCTCTCTTTTTACGTCCATATGTAATTTTATAGAAAGAGGCATAGATATGAAAAATGGGAATATAAAGTATACGGAAAATATATGATAAATTGGTTATTTTAACAAAGTGAGGAGTGGGGTACGGATGGACAGCTTGTCTAGAATTATTTTATCAAATGGGAAAGAAAATATTGTATCGATTCAGCTTGGTTCCCTCATTGGAAAGACACTTGTAAATGGTGAAGGAGAATTCCTTAATACTTTTGTTGTATTGCCTCATATAGATGTGGAAACAGGAAACGAAATGCAAGTTGCTTTAAATCCGCAGTATATAGTAGCGATTGAAGAGTCTAATATAAGAATGCAACTTCATGTACCTTCAGTATTTAGAATTGAAAAAATAAATAAGGATTTAGAGTGAAAGTATCCATCTGAGTACTTTATTAAGGAAGGGAAGTACACAAGATATCACTCTAGATAAATGGGAAGAAGCCCTAGAATGAGTCTAGGACCTACAGGATACTTGTTTAGGGAAACTGCATATAAAACTACAAGTTACACGTATAAGGATAACATTGCATCTATATAAAAGCATTGATGAATTTGCCTTAAAATCGAAAAAAAAATATCCCGACGTAACAAAGTAAAAGGCGGCGGCAAGGAGGTGTTCCTCATAGGAAGAAAAAGAGAAACTAATTTATTTATATTTATTAGAAGGGAATACCAACTGATATTAGATTAAGAAAAGAGACACAGGTAATTTCAATTATGCAGCCTTATACACGTACGTTCTTTTTCTGCAGGTGATAAATAACCATTCGCTGAATGAATCCTTTTACGAGTATAAAAAATTTCAATGTATCCCCAAATATCTTGTTGGGCTTGCGCGCGCTTTGTATATTGCTGCTGATAAATGAGCTTTTTTTAACAACATGAAATGATTCAATGCAAGCGTTATTATAATAGTTCCCTTTTCTATTCATACTACATTGCATTCCATACTGTTGTAATTGTTTTTGATAATCGTGGGAAGCATATTGACTTCCTCGATCAGAATAATGCGAGACAGAATCTTCCGGTTTCTGACGAAAATAAGCCTGTTGTAAAGCTTTCAATACTAATTCTTTTGTCCTTGTACGATTAGCATGTCAACCCACAATTTTTTTAGAATACAAGTCCATCAGACTTGCTACATACAACCATCCTTCTTTCGTCGGTATATAAGTAATATAACTACCTAAGAACCTGTTTAGAATCTATGGTATAATCTGTACAAAAAAGGATATTTTCTATGATACATAATTATACAAG
>NZ_JBNPJZ010000130.1:0-3899 GCF_050312695.1 Bacillus sp. AF62
GTTGGGACCTTGTCCCTGTGAGAGTAGGACGTCGCCAAGCAACTTTAAGACGAGTCAGAATGACTCGTCTTTTTTGTGTTTAATGAAATAAGCGTGTAATTAATATCGGCTCTATGAGTACGTTTATCTAGTAAGAAATAGCTTTGTTTTAGCATACCTTCAGAAAAATAAGGCTGAGTTTTTTAGGCTCTTTAATTTTGAGCTTTAAAGTCTATTTGTTAACAAGAATATATACGAGGTATTGCCCTCTGTAGCCTACTCACACCCTCTGTTATTTCTTCAGTTGTTAAATGTCCATACCCTATAATAATTCGATTGTGATGTTTTCCTTTTTCAATGGCGTGGTCTTCCACAGGATATACCTTCACTCCGAGTTGTTGGGTTTTCTCAAGTAATTCTTGTGTGAATTGAACTTGATTGAATTCAAGAATCAGGTGTAATCCTGTAGAATAACCAAAAATATTGATTTTATTTGAGAATGCTGATTTTAATTGCTGGATAAGGAAGTCTCTTCGATTTTTATAGATTTTTTTCATCTTCATAATATGCCGTTCCAAATAACCTTCGGCAATAAATTTAGCAAGGACAAGCTGATTTAAAGAAGGTGTATGTAGATCGGAAAACCATTTTACCCTGCGACATTTTTCAATAAGATGTGAGGGAAGAACTAAGTATCCCATCCTAAGGGCCGGTGATAAAATTTTACTAAATGAACCTATATATATAACACGTTCGGGATCCAATCCCTGTAATGAACTTACAGGTGAACCTTCATATCGAAACTCACTGTCATAATCATCTTCAATAAGATAACAATTTGTTTTTCTTGAGTAGTTAATCAATTGAACCCGTCGTTGAATCGGTAACGTTCCACCTAAAGGAAACTGATGAGAAGGAGTAATGAAGATGAATTTTGGATTTTTATTTGCAGGCAGCAAAGATGTATCCATTCCATTATCATCAACCGGTATAGGAGAAAGTAAGGCTCCTGAATTTTTAAAAATTGTTTGAATGTCATTGGTGATGGGATCTTCTATTAGTACTTCGTCACCTTGTGATAAAAGTAACTTAGAAACAAGTGTTAAAGCTTGAGTTGCACCGGAAGTAATCACCAATTGTTCTGGATGACAAAAAACTCCTCTTGTTTTTAGTAAATAGCGTGATAAAACCTTTCTTAATTCGGGGCGCCCTTCGGGAATATCGTACCCAAATGTAGAAGGAGGTGTTTCATTCCATATAGTGTGGGATAACTTTGTCCATCCCTTACGTGGAAATAAGTCTAATGCTGGTATCCCTGAGCGGAAATTAATGATATTACTGTCTTTGTTTCTTTCTTCGCACCAAGATAAAGAATCAATTAGAGTTGATTTTTTACGTTGTTCTAAATATGTCCCTTCTGCAATGAATGTCCCGGCTCCTTGCTGAGTGACCAAAAAACCTTCGGAAAATAATTGATCATAAGCTTCTAAAATTACGTTCCTAGACACCCCTAACTCAGAAGATAATTCCCGTGTTGATGGTAGTTTTTCTCCGGATTGCAGCTCTCCGTTTAATATTCGTTCACGTATTTGGTGATAAACCTGTCGAATTAAACTTATATCTAACGATCGATCAATAGGTATCCAAAGCATATAAATGCTCCCTTCAGCAAAATTGGTACCATAAAAGTTTGGGTGAAATGGTACTAATACAAACCATTTTAGCATGCTATAGTTGGATCAAATAGTTCTAAAGGGGATGAAAATGTGATGACTAAACCAGAATTCCAAGTAGCTCAGGCATTTAAATCGATTGCACGAAATGAACATATAAAATCCTATGTACAACAATCTACTGAACTCTATGCGTTATTATTACAAGCTGCGAAACGCTTTGTCACCGGAGAAACGAGACATGAGGGGATTGGGACGGCAAAGGAACTAATTACAAAAGGTTATCATACTTCACTAGAATACATAGGGGAAAATACTCTAGATATAGAGGAATGTTATAAAGCTAAAAATGAGTTTTTGAATCTTATTGGGGACATGGGTGCTCTATCTATGAAACAAACAGTATCACTCGATTTATCGCATATTGGGTTATCTATAGATCCAGAAATATCTTATATTCATTTAATGGAGTTGGCAGAGAAGGCGAAAGTACATGGAACTACCCTTATGATAAGTATGGAAGAATCATCTAAAGCAGCGGACATTCTTTCCATTTATAAAAAGGTAACTGAGCAATATCATAATGTAGGGATAACAATACAGGCACATTTATATCGCTCAAACAATGATATTCAAGAACTCCTTCATTATCCAGGGAAAATAAGAGTTGTAAAAGGTGCCTATCAAGAAGTTCCGGATATTGCTATGCCTAGGTCAACTGATTTAAATCAACAGTATCTTCAAATTGTAGAACAACTAGTTGAACACAATCATCCTGTATCTATAGCTACACATGATGAAATTCTTATTACAGAGATGGAGCAACGTCAATATTTTAGTCAAACTAATGTAGAAATAGAAATGCTATATGGAATTCGTCCGGATATGTTAAGAGATTTGAAAAACAAAGGACATAACGCTAGAGTATATTTGACTTATGGGAAAGAGTGGTACTTGTATCTATGTCACCGGATAGCTGAACATCCAGAAAATTTATATCGTGCAGTGACAGATATGATACATTCACCTTCAGCAGAGCGGAGTAGGGAATATTGAATAGACATTTAATACTAAATGTAAAAATGATTTTGGCTGTGGCCTAAAAATAAGAGCCGGATTTTTCTTAGAGTAGAAATTCCGGCTCATTTTATATTGAAATTTTTTTAGTATATATTTGTGTTAAAGGCGGACAGCACCCCTGTAGGTATTGAGAGGATTAAGATTTATAATTGTGCAGCCGTCGTATACCTTGTTGTAGAATTGTTTTTGTATGGTTGTGTATTCTTAGGGGGGAGATAGAAACAACGGAAATTATGATTCTATATGTATTTCAAAAGGGGGATATATACTAGAAATGAAACTAAATGCTTTGTTAGTGAAATGATTCGCTCTTTTAGCAGTAAAACGTAAATATAGGTATGGGATTAATATCTATTAATGTTATATAAAAAGTGAAGTAATGAAAGGAACAAGCATTCTGTATATGTGTGTTCGGTACATTTGATAAATTGAGGTACGTATTTTTAATCCAGTATATGTGTTTAAATAGGAAATACTATTAATCAATTCGAACCTTGAGCATATCTTAAATGTTTATTAAGAGAATATAGCTGTATGGAAATAGATGATACTAAAGATGAAAGAGATATAAGGCTGATATTTCAGTGAAACAGGGATAGTTAATAAATATATTAGTGTGGTTCTATATATTTACGAGTAAACAGATAAGCAACCATTACTTCATATAAGGAGAACTTGGGAAGAGTAGTATATGAGTTTATTATGGATTTCTGTATCGTTGTCTGTTATAAGAATACGTATATCTTCAATCGTTTCTAATAGAGGGCGTGATAAACAAAGAGGTATTAATATTTATTAAAATAAGATTGTTAGTTTCGCTGGGGAAAAACTTCTGTACAAATTAAGTCTAAGGTTTAAAGTAACTTTAATATATTTGGGGAAAATATATTAAAGAGAAGTAGGCGGTAGCTCTTTAGTAATGAATCCTCAGAGAGACGTATCTAGCTAAAAAAGCATAAAAATATTAAATTGAATTTCTTTATAAAAAGGTGTTGACGATTATACTTTAGAGGTGTAATATAGAACAAGTCGCCGATGACATTAACGTCGCAAGCGACAAACGAAATGAAAAACTTAGTTGACATTAACTAACGAAGATGTTAACATAAGGAAGTCGCAAATGAGCGACCAAGTAGTTCTTTGAAAACTGAACGAAACAAACAACGT
>NZ_JBNPJZ010000149.1:0-3741 GCF_050312695.1 Bacillus sp. AF62
CGAGTACCGGTGACGGAGTACCCGTTTTTTAGAAATTTACCGTGTTAAGGAAGGTGCTCAAGATACTATATGTAAATATTGGTTATTTGTAACCAAAATTAAAAATAAATTTGGTTTATATAACTAAAAAAATACAGAAAGTTAACAATGTGAAGTTTATGTAAGGAATCACAAATGCATAGTGTTAAAAAAATTGGTTTAAAGAAAATGTATAAGGATTGAATAAAGGGATATCTTATGTAAACTAAATAAACATTGATATAACAGTTGGTTCTTGATTTATCTACTAAAAATAAATAATGTTATAGGAAGTCACTTTGTATATTTAATTCATTTTTATGCATAAATTAAACTCATCTGTGATAAGGACACGCTTGTCTATTTATTTACATACGATATAGAAGAAAATCGTAAATTGTGACACACCTTAGTAAGACTCAAAGGGAGGACTATATTATTATGTTTTTCTCAAACCTATGTGGAGTAGAGGAAGTTCCCGCAGTAGAAACAATGGCTCGAGGAAAGGCATATTTTGTATTAAGTCAGGATAATCGTAGTTTAGAGTTTAAATTGAGATTATATGCACTAGATCAGGTAACAATGGGGCATCTACATTTAGGTCCAAAGGGGACCAATGGTCCTGTTGTGGGGTTTTTATTTGGACCAATTGAAAAACCTATTTCAATAGAATATGCTATTTTTACAGGAGAAATTACTCAAGCTAATTTAGTTGGTTCATTAGCAGGTCATTCGTTAAGGGATCTTGTAAATGAAATTAATGTTGAAAATATTTATATTAATGTTCGTACTATTCAACATCCTAGTGGTGAGATTCGTGGTCAGTTATCTTCTTGTTGTTGCTGATTCTATAATAGATAGTCTTTCAATAGTAGCAAAAGCGAGGGAGTGTCATGTGAAATAAGGAAGCATCCATCTGGGTGCTTTTTGTTTTGGAGGAGGATGAAGAATGAAACTAACTAAACAAGAACAAGCCGTGATTATCGGCACATTCATTTCAATGTTAGGACAGGAGCTTGTGAATGAGCGTATCGATAAACAGAAATTAGAAAATGTAATTCCAATCTTTAATGGGTTGGAAGACAATACAACACCAAAGCAAAGAAGAGAAGCGATGGTTAGTTTGTTAGATAAAACTATGGATGAATTTTTTAAAGAAGTAGAAAGAAATGAAAAGCACAGCTGCAGCATCTGTTAGGAATAAGTAGCTGTGTAAATGAAAAAATCTAAAAGGGTTCGTTATAACTTCTATGTTATAAGGAAATATGGTTAAGAGACTTCCATTATAACATTGAGAACATAAAAAAAATGTATAAAAATGTCCTTGATAAAAGACAAAATAAATAGAAAAAAGTCAAGGTGGTTAAGATTTTTATGTATTGTTGATGTAAAAAGGAATATATAACGAATGGAGAAAATCTATAGGGGAAGGAATAAAGAACGATTGCATAACTGTTACAAAAGAAAATAATAGTATTTTTATTATGAATTATACAGAACGCTCTTTATCCTTCGTGAAGTGACTGAAGGGATGAAGCACATACAGATTCATACATTTCAAAGAGGTAGAATAGCCAATTGGGGGGTTCATTCAGTGTACAAATAAGAGTAAATGCTCTTCACCCACTCTTATTATTTACTGGTTTTGGTTTTGTATACCAAATAAGTGAATATAAATTAGTAAATACCCAAATGGTGTTTTAATTAGAAAAGATAGGAGTGGAGAAGATGGAACGCATCGAAGCGGGTTTGCAAAAGAAGATTAATATGCTGAACCTTCGTGTTGTGGATGACATAGTTTACACTGAATATCTCAAAGTGTATGAGGAAGTTGGAATTGATGTAACGTCTTTTCAGTATTACGGAGTACATGGGCAATACTTGGCTTTTTATTCAAAAGAATATTTAATGCGATTACCAAGGAAAGAGGTGCTAAAGAAAGCTAAAGATATTTCTCAAAGACAGAACGCGTCTTTTTTTAGTGTATTAAAAAAAAAGACGGATGTATGGATATTGAAGAACTTGTACGGGGTATTGAAATAGCTGGGGGGAAAATGAAGATGGAACTAACAAAGCTTGAGAAAGCTATCATTATTAGTACATTCATTACAGCGTTGGGTAGAGAGGAACTTGAGATGTGTACAGATGAATATTCACTAGAACAGCTGGAAGAGAAACTGGAAGTTGCACTGTATGAATCAACATTAAAACAAATGATGGCGGCTGGGAGAAGTGGAATAAATAAAATGATTCAAGATTTATTAAAAGAAAGTTGAGAGAGTTTGAGGAATGAAAGAATACAAAACCAAACAACAGAAGCGAAAGTTCTATAACAGTGGTAATTGGAAATACTCCTATGAAGGCGAAAAGTGATATGAGGACGATAAGATGTATATAATCGAATGTACTTATACGATAAAACCCACACGATATGATATACATTTGTGTGGGTATAGGGGACGTTTAATTCGCGTGTCGGTTTGTTTGATTTAGTCTTTGTTGATTTGTGTATAAAATTATAAGGGAAATACCAATCATAAGAAGATATATTTTAGGGCTATATGAAGGAAGTGGGTTCATCACACCATGCTTTATAATATTACTTATAGATTCTAACGCAAGAAAAAGTGCATTTACAGCCGAAATCGTCATGAAAATAATAAAAGGTTTTAGATATTTTAGAGAGTAAATATAACATCCGCTTACCGCTATACTAATCACGGATATAAGCAGTGGAATGAGCCCATTACATTCAATGAATAACTTCCAAGTATCAAAAGTTGATGGAATATCTATTTTTATATCTCTAGAGAGAGAATGGATTAATCCAAATATACTTCCAATTAATCCATAGTATCCAGCAGATTTCATCATGAAGCACCTCCTTTAACCTTAATATGTATCATTGTGTGGTTAGTCATACCAAATGATAACATTTTTTAATATAGCATGATGAACATAAAAATAGGAGACTAAAAATGACCTTTATAAAAGGTAAAATAAAGGAGGCATAAGCGATGAAAGAATATAGAATGAAACAACAGAAGCGAAAGTTCTATGACAGTGGTGATTGGAAGCGTATACGTGAGCAAGTAAAGAAGCGAGACAACTATGAATGCCAAGAGTGTAAGCGCAATGGTAGTGTTCGTTTGGACACCAATGAATACAGTGAGAGTGCAAAGCGTAAGAAGATTCAGCTCGTTGTCCATCATATAAAAGAACTTGAACATCATCCGGAACTTGCATTAGAAATAGATAACTTAGAAACAGTCTGTGTGGATTGCCATAATAAAGAACACGGAAGAGTGTTCTTTAAGAAGGTAAACAAATGGCAAGACGATGAGAGGTGGTAACGTTGGATACTTATGAACAAGATGTAGCTCTATTAGTTAAAGCTTATAGACTTGAAGGTTATGTCATTACAAATGAACAGGCTGAAGATATTTGGTCAAAGTATTCGAATGAGTTATATGCTTCTTGGATGATGATGGGTAATAAAACGGATGGTTTATATGAAACAACTAAAATGATTGCTGAGAAATTAAAAATAATACCCCCCCCTTAAATAATTTCAATAAAAATTGCTCTAAGGGGCACCGGAGGAGGGGGTTAACTGTCAGGTTTTTTTGCTGAATTTACGCACGTAAGGGGGGTGGTGACTGTGAAGAACAAAGCGAAAGTAAAAAGAGAACTATTAAATCGAATAGATGAAGAAAATAGCAT
>NZ_JBNPJZ010000177.1:0-3275 GCF_050312695.1 Bacillus sp. AF62
ATTATGTTCATCCATCCCAAACACCCGATACAAAGAAAAATACTGATACTCACCATTTTCATACAAGTTAATCCCCAATGTTTCATATCTATATCGCTCCTTTTTTTCATGAAAAGATAGTAAAGCCCTATAAAACTAGGACTCTACTCCCCCTTTTTTGGTGGCTCCAAACCATCTAAGTTTTGTGGATCACTAGGCGGAATCCAGTTTTCACTTCCAACCGCTATAGCTCCATATTGTATATCTGGCGTATCGGTCGTTACCGCTTGTTCTTGAATCGGCTCATTTTTGCTTACTTCTTTCTCATTTACTTGTGCCAAATCAGAAGTGGTAACGGATTCTGTTGGGATGAATGAGTCAGAAGAGTTTGACGTTTGTACAGTTGACTCGACATCTATATCAGATTTTTTGCGACAATTTCCCCCGCTTCATTCACTTTTGCAGGAATAGCGTCTGGAATGTCTGCACTTGTTGTTTCTGGTGTATGAGGGACAATGACACCTTCCTCATTTACATCTGCACGAATTGTATCTGGTATTAAAGGTTCATTTGCCTCTGTTTCAATTGGCGTTGAGATTTCTTGTTGTGGAATATGTGTTGAAGTTTCCTGTTCTGGCTGTATTTCTTCTCTTGAAATTTCCATCGGGATTTCTTCTGTTGGAATGCCTTGTTGTGGGATATCGGATGGGATTTCTTTAAATGTTTCTTGATCTGCTGGTACTTCCTCTAATGGAAGTTCTTGCGTTGGTACTTCTGTCTGGATTTCTTCATACACTCCCATATCGCTCGGAACTTCTTCAAGTGGTATTCCTTGTTCTGGTACCTCTGTTTGGATTTCTTCATATGCTTCCATATCAGTTGGAACTTCTTCTAATGGCATTTCTTGCTCTGGTACTTCTTGTTGTACCTCTTCATGTACTTCTATATCAGTCGGAATTTCTTCTAATGGAACTTCTTGTTCTGGTACTTCTGTTTGAATTTCTTCATAAGCCTCCATACCAGCTTGTGTTTCTTCCCCAGTTGGGATTTCCTCATCTTCTAAAGATACAAGCTCTGGTTGAACCTCCATTTCTGATTCTTCTACCTCTGTTCCTTCTTGTTGTCCTTCCATTTCTTGTTCTAATGCTTCTTTATCTAAGCTGATAAGGTCTTGTTGCACTGGCGCCTCTTCCTCACCTGGTAACGTTTGTTCTTTTCCTTCCTCTCCTTGCTGTGGTAAATTCCCCTGTTTATCACGATCCTGTAAGGAAATAAGGTTTCCTTTCTTTTGATTTTCTTCTTTTTCTTGTTCCGCTTGATTATTTGGTAAATCGTTCGGTATATTTGCTTGCACTAACGGGTTAGCTTTTGCCTTTTCGTCGTCTGTCCCTGCATTTTCTAACTGTCCGCCTGCCGCCGCTAATTCAGCCGCGCTGTTAAAATGTGCTCCCATTTTGTCTCCAATATAAGACATTGTGTTTCCAGCGTACTCTTTTCCTTTATCTACAAAGTTTTCAGTCATAAGAGATATATTTGTGACTGTTTCATACACGCCACGTACTCGACTAAAGGCCGCAACAATATTTCCTCTAAACAGATAGCAAAGAACAAAAACAAGAATTTGGAAAATCATTGTAGACACATACCCTGCAACTCCCGCTTCTGGTAATACGTATAGTAGTTCTGCTATCGTAAAGATGATGACAAGCATAACAGACATAAAGATTTTTAATGCCAATGGTCGAATCCATTGTGAAGCCCAGCTTTCAATTACTCTGCGGTGTCCTGGCAATAAAGCCACCGCCATGACGATTGGTGAGATAATACTCATGACAAGGAACCATAATTGGAATGCTACAATCAGTAAACAAAACGCGATTACTGGAACACCTGCGAATGTATTCACAACATAATACATGATTGTAAATACAAGGCGCTCTCCTACAGAAGAGATAACCATCATTTGGTTTCCATCATCTGTTACTTCTTTTCTAACCAAATCATCACGCTCTTTACCTGGTGCTTTCGCTAATAATCCATCTACTCTTTTAGCTCCTATTTTTTCTTTTGAATCTTCTCCATACTGTAAAAATAAATATGGTCGTTCAACTAACAAATCCCAAATTTGCTTTTTCACTGAAAAGATTGCATCCGCTTTAGAGCGTCCTGGATCACCCGCAACCGTTCCCGTCGCTTTTGCTAACACCGTTACACTAATTTCAGAACTAATCGTATTCGCACTTTTTAAAATCGTACTTGCGTTTCCAATGTACGTAACAATAAAAGCAATAACAAGTACCGTTTTCACTAACTCACTTAAACCTTTTGATGGTTGGCGCTTAATAAAGAAGATATAGCCTGCGTAACAAGCTGATAACACACATGCAATGCCGATAATTGCTGGGAATAGCCCAGAAGATAAAAAGCCGCCTTTTTCAATACCAGCAATATTTTGCATAGCCGCTCCTAATTTATCCGCTACCGCATCTACAATATCCAGGTTCAACGCTTGATCGACTAAAAAAATTGTTAATTGGCCGAGAATCACATTTAACTGAAAAGCCATATTTCCAAACCATTGACAGGTTGTATATAACATTCTTTGCAGGTCTTTTCCTACACTATCATCACCGAACAAATACCCACCAACTTTTTGAAACACGTTTTTATCGTCTTCTTTCGGCTGGTACGTATCTATTTCGTAATACTTATCTTTGTAAATCCCATCTGTGTACCCACTAAATAGATTTTCAGAAATTCGCGCCCCTTTTTGTTCCTGTTTTTCTTCCTTTTTTGTATCTTCCGCTAGGGCTACATGAGGCCCTAACGGAAGTAAAAAGAATACAAGAATCATACAAATAGAGAAAAGTTTTTTCATTCCTTTTGCCCCCATTTATGAACATGAACTGGCTCTATACTTCCCACAATAGAATCTAAACTATTATGGCCATCCCAGTTCCATTCGTAATTTTTCCATTTCCTGTCCTTTTCATCTTTTACTACTTTCAATTTCATTCCCATCTGTGCATTTTCTACAGGGTCAAAATATTTCACACGATAGTAATACTCATTTTCTTCTTCTTTTAAGTCAAACCGATATAGGTCATATCGCTCTTTCATTCCCTGACTAGCACCTGGATGTTTAATTCGATCTTCTCCAAAATCAAATTTTTTGTATTGTAATTCATTCAATTTTTTTCTATCCATTTCAATATAGGCTCTTAGAACCTGTTTAGAATCTATGGTATAATCTGTACAAAAAAGGATATTTTCTATGATACATAATTATACAAGTA
>NZ_JBNPJZ010000178.1:0-3257 GCF_050312695.1 Bacillus sp. AF62
TTTTAAAATGTATGCGGCACGTGTACTGCAATTGTTACAGAAGCGTTATAAAGAGGTGTCATCGAGTGGAAATGGGGATTAAAAATCATAGGTGCAACTTTTTTTACAGGGTTTTCAATTGGATGTGTTGGAAAACAAAGTATATATGATTTCCAACATAAAAAGTTTCCCTTTCAGAAAAAATAACGCTTCAAATTCTCTTGTAATTGATTTTAAAGGAACTGTTAATACATTTGGTATCGAATGAAATTATGCTCTTTATTCGGTCTTCCAAGTGGTTTAAATGAGTTTTTAGAGGAAGCAGGGTGTAAGAATGCTTTTTTTAAAGGTTATTGCATATATTTTGTTAAGTATAGGAGTTTGTACAGTTGTTTAAGCAGGAATAGCCGCTATTGTAAAGAAACAAATGATAATCGCAAATATAAATCTATTATTGGCCATGTATTATTTTTGTTCGGGAAGTCTTCTGTATTTGTGCACGTTATGGGAAACACAAGATATTTTCCTACCAGCCTTTTTAACTTAAATTTTATTTGTCTTTAAAATCCCATCTTCCATATGATAAACTTGGTCACAGTAACCCCTAATTCCTTTCCAATTAACTTGCTTCCAATTCCTCTATGTAAGTACAATTCAATAGCTTTCATTTTAAAATCAATTGAAAAAGTTCTTCTAATTTTCCCCATAAAAAATCCCCTCCATAATAAACAGTAAAGTAACTTTCTTTCAACTGTCTACTATAGGGGGATCATATCAGGATACAGAAATCATCCTCTTGATGTTGCCTAACTTTTTTCAAAATGTCCTTTACAAAGGGTACAGATTAGAATGTGACTTCTCTTTTATTTTTATATAGCAGGAATTGTTTCGATTCCTTTCAATGTACGTGAAGCATGGCGAAGACTTTGAAATCCTGCGGATTTAACAAAACGTCGCTTGATATGTCTATAATCTTGTTCGATAAAATTATTAAAATGCTTAACATTACAATGTTTCGTATGCATGTAAAAACTGTTCCTTTTCAATTTTTTGAGTGCACAAAGTAAGAATGGAGCCTTATCTGTTGTGAGAATTGTTAGTTCTCCAAAAACATTCACTAATCTTTTCACAAACATATAGGTAGCCTGATAATTTCGCTTTTTGCGATGTCGAATATCGAATGTGTAATCATCCTTATCAATCGTACGATACAGGTAACGCCACTCTCCCTTGATTTTGATATAGGTTTCATCTAAATTTCATACAAAGTGTGCTGATGTATTTTTCTTCTTCCATACTTTATGGATTAAATTCCTATATTCCTGCACTTAACGCATAGCGGTTGTTGGATGAACAGATATGCCGTGTTCTCTCAAAAGTTCAGATATATCGCAATTACTTAAAGCAAAACGACAATAGTACAGAGCAGTTACCAAAATAATATCTTTCTTGAATGATTCTCCTTGAAAATATCTCATTTTCAATGCTTCTCACTCTATTTTGTAAAAGCTTAGCTTACCTTACCTTCAAAAACCTTGTAACAACACCGTATATCTAGGAGAAATACGGTGAAATTCTTTTCTGAGAATGTTGTTCATAAGCATACGCCATTTTGAATAATTCTTTTTCACCAAAGCGATCACCAATAAACGTTAGCCCAATGGGGTGGTTTTCCTCATCATATCCCGCTGGTACAGACAATTCAGGATACCCTGCTATACTAGAAATGAGACATTCCTCTTCATTTATCATAACTAAAGCATCTATTTGTTGTTCCTTTAAATATTTATTTAATTCATTACGAGCAGCTTCTTGCGTTACTTGTAATTTTGTTTCAAATTCTAACTTGGTAACTACAGATTCCTCAGCATCTATCAACCAATTTTGTCCATATTTCACGTAACGTTGTGGATTTTCTTCATTAAATGTAATGATTTCTTTTAAAGATTGAAAAGGAAAATGCTTTTGTTTTTCTATATAATTTTGTAGACTATGCTTAAAATCATATGCTAAAAAACTTAAACATGTAGGAATATCAGGTGAACTCACAGAAAGATTTTCAATTAATGTAGCACCTGCAGTTTGTAAATCTACTTTTATTTTCTCAATTACAGCTTTTCGTTCTTTTGGTTGATCAGCACTAGAAAATAAAAACCCTATTCTTTTGCCTTCTAATCCATCTTTAGAAAGCCCCTCCGTATAATCTATAGGCTGGTTATTCTGATCAGGTATCATCGAACTTAGTAAAAGGGCAGCATCTTTTACATTTCTCGCCATTGGACCTATAGTATCAATTGTTTGTGAAAGTGGAATGATACCATTATTAGAAACTAACCCTGTGGAGGGACGTAACCCTACGATTGATTGATAGGCTGCTGGAGAAATAATCGAACCAAATGTTTCAGTTCCTAGAGATAGCATGGTCAAGTCAGCAGCTACTGCAGCAGCCGAACCAGAGCTGGACCCTCTTGTACTAAATATACGTGGGTTGTAGGGATTGAAAGTATCTCCTTTTTTACTGCTATACCCTGGGGGTGATTCACTTGATATATAGCCAGCCCACTCAGACATGTTTGCTTTTCCTAAAACAAGTGCCCCTTGTACTTTTAAGTTTTCAATCACTTCAGCATCTTTATCAGCAATCCAATCTTTTAATGCGTAAGTCCCTGCACTCGTTGGCATAGTTAGGGCCGTTTGTATGTTGTCTTTTAATAATATAGGCATACCGTATAATGGACGTGAGGTGGTTTGTTTTCTTTCAATGTCACATTGTCGAGCTTCTTCAAGGATATGTGGATTAATTTCTGTAATCGTATTTAATGTAACCCCACTTTGGTCAATTTCTTGAATGCGCAGTAAATAAATACTGACAAGCTCTTCATAAGATAGTTGTTTAGATTGAATCAATGATTGAATATCCTCAATACTAGCATTTAGAATTAAAGCTTCTTTTGTTTTTACTTGTTCTCTATTAATATTTATCAACTGCTTATCAATTGAAGCTATTATTCTTTCCCTATCATATACTACAGTCTCCTCCATAGAATCATGTTTTGGGCTCGTCAAAGCATTCGCCCCTGAAATGGGTAATTGAAAAGTTAATACTGCTATTATTAAAGCTTTTTTTACTGTTTTCACTTTTTCGATCCTTTCAATTTATTTATATGTTATTTGGATAATTAGATTAACAAAACAAAAAAACCAAAATAGATTGGGCAGTATACAATTAGTTAAGAAAGATTCTTCCCTTCATCAAAATAAATAATGATACTTAAAAG
>NZ_JBNPJZ010000012.1:0-126234 GCF_050312695.1 Bacillus sp. AF62
TACTATCATTCTTCCAGGAAAACGGGTTTCTTTATGCATTCATTTTTGGATATTTATGAGTTTTGCAACACCCTCTTCTAAATCAATTCCTTTTAACACATCAAGTGAACCGAATGATTTTACTAGATTTCGAACTTGAATCATACAAAACCCCAGTTAAAAATATATTTTACAAATGTTGCCCCTTATTTCTGTTATTAGTCATAAATTGTCAGAATCCTTTATTTTTTTCGTGCAATTTGGTATTCAAAGAAATAATAATTTTTAAAATCCCTATATCCTTCTATAATGAAAATATGGATAATAATATATAGGTAGTATTTATATTACTTATAAAAAGGGGGAAGGGAAGATGGAAAAAGAAAGGAAAACATTTTCTTTTGGATTACGTACACAACTTATGCTATTCACTACAGTTTTAGCTTTCATTACATATTCAACAAGTATCTTTTTTATTTACGTGATATACGATTATTTTCAAAGTTATGTAAGTCAAACTGTATATAATATTATCGTTATGTTATTAGGGGTAGTATGGTCTGGAATTTTAGCATATGGAGCAGCCGTATTTTTAATTAAACCGCTTCGCAAGTTAGAGGAAGCGGCAAGAAAAGCAGCTGAGGGTGATATTCGTGAAGATGTTCCATTACCGAAGACAGATGATGAAATTAAATCTTTAAGTGTTGCATTTAATATGATGTTAGGAAACTTAAGGGGCATGGTAAAAAATATTGATACAACATTTTCGTATACAAATAATCAAGTACAGCAGATTAGAAAACAAACAGGCGAAGCAACGAGACAAGCGCAAGGTGTATCTGAGACACTTGCAGAGATTTCTTCAGGCGCTGAGCAATCAGCGGCATCAATTCAAGCAATTGTTTCTGCTGTTGATACAACGACGTCTATTGCAAGTGAAGTAGAAGAAAAAGCGAAGCAGTCTGATACGTTGTCTTCAGAAATGGTTCAAGCTTTAGGGCATAGTACTCGTGTCTTTACGTCTTTAATTCAAGGTATTCAAACATTGGCAAAAGAAAATGAAGATTCAATGCAAAATGTACAGAAGTTAGAAGAACGAATGAAACAAGTAGAACATATTGTGTCTGTTGTGAGTGCGATTGCTAGCCAAACGAATTTATTAGCACTAAATGCTTCTATTGAGGCAGCTCGCGCAGGAGAGCATGGAAGAGGCTTTGCGGTTGTTGCGGAAGAAGTACGGAAACTTGCTGATGAAAGTGATCATTCTGCAAGAAACATATCTCAGTTATTACGGAATATGCAAGATGAAGTACAACAAGTTGCAATGAAAATGACAGAACAAGTGAAAATAGCTAAAGAAGAGGCGAAACGTGGGGAAGCTACGGAATTAATTTTAAAAGAAATGTCATCAAGTGTTATGGAAGTAGCCGATGCAACTCAGCAAATTAGTAGTTATATGAATGAACAAGTGAGCCACATTCATCAAACAGGAGCACAAACAAAAGCTGTAGCAGCAATTGCTGAAGAAACGTCAGCTGGTTCGCAAGAAGTGGCGCGTGTGACGCTACAACAGTCTAAAAATATGATAGTAATCGATCAATTATTAAAGGATTTAGAGAAGCAAGCAACTGATTTGAAACAAACAATTGAACGATTTTCAATGTAAAAGGAAGAACAGAATACTGTTCTTCTCTTTTTTATTTAGTTTGGTTTAATATTTACAGTGAAACTATGAACGTTTCCGCAACATTCTTTTCTGTCCCTTTCGGATGAAAATTATAGCGAGCTATAATATTAAAAGGGGTGTCTTTTATGAAAAAAGAAAAAAGACAACGGTTAATTAAACAATTTGTAAAGGAGTATGAAATAGATAAGCAAGAAAGATTAGTAGAATTGTTAGCCCAAAAAGATGTATTAGTAACACAAGCTACGGTTTCTCGCGATATTCGTGAGTTAAACTTAACGAAGGTACCTTCTCAAGAAGGATTAATGATATATAAAGTTTTCTCAGAAGAGCATTTACAAACTGATATAAAGTTAAAGAAAAAATTACGAGAAGTTGTTGTGAAAATTGATTGTGTAGATCAATTAATGGTTATTAAAACATTACCTGGTAATGCACATGTTATTGGTGTTTTATTTGATGAGTTAGATTGGAAAGAAAAAATAGGATGTATATGTGGAAATGATACATGCCTTATAATTTCACAGTCGAAATCAGATAGGGAGATTATAGAAGAAAGATTAAATTTAATTATTTAGATGCAAAAATCCTGTTTTTAATAAAATTAAAAACAGGATTTTTGTTTAAATACGGAAGTTGAATATTCAATATATATGCGTAATATATGTGTTTTTTATTGAAAAAGCGAGAGAGTTTGTTATAAAAATACAAATTCGTATGATTTTAAAAAAATAACTTGTTTAATATTTCACAATGATAATGTGGATGCTTTCACAAAGATAAAAGTGCAGAGCATTTATTATGTACTTGTAAGACATCAAACATATTTAAAAGGAGGTACAACAAATGAAACATCCGATACATGTTACTTCAGAAATTGGGGAATTACAAACGGTTTTATTAAAACGACCGGGTAAAGAAGTGGAAAATTTGACGCCAGATTATTTGCAGCAATTATTATTTGATGATATTCCATACTTACCAATTATTCAAAAAGAGCATGATTATTTTGCACAAACGTTACGCAATCGGGGTGTTGAAGTTCTTTATTTAGAAAAACTAGCCGCTGAGGCGTTAGTAGATAAAAAACTTCGAGAAGAATTTGTTGATCGTATTTTAAAAGAAGGACAGGCCGACGTAAATGTTGCACATCAAACTTTAAAAGAATATTTACTTTCCTTTTCAAATGAAGAATTAATTCAAAAAATTATGGGCGGTGTACGGAAAAGCGAAATTGAAACAAGTAAGAAGACACATTTATATGAATTAATGGAAGATCATTATCCGTTTTACTTAGATCCAATGCCTAATTTATATTTTACTCGTGATCCAGCAGCTAGCGTGGGCGATGGCTTAACGATAAATAAGATGAGAGAACCAGCGCGTAGACGTGAATCATTATTCATGGAGTATATCATCAAGTATCATCCAAGATTTGCAAAACATAATGTACCAATCTGGTTAGATCGTGATTATAAATTTCCAATTGAAGGTGGCGACGAGCTAATTTTAAATGAAGAAACAATTGCGATTGGAGTGTCTGCTCGTACTTCAGCTAAAGCAATTGAACGTTTAGCTAAAAATCTCTTTAGCCGACAAAATAAAATTAAGAAAGTGTTAGCAATAGAAATTCCAAAATGCCGAGCATTTATGCATTTAGATACAGTATTTACAATGGTTGATTATGGCAAGTTTACAATTCATCCAGCCATTCAAGGGCCAAAAGGGAATATGAATATTTATATTTTAGAAAAAGGATCAGATGAGGAAACTCTTAAAATTACACATCGTACTTCTTTAATGGAAGCATTAAAAGAGGTATTAGGCTTAAGTGAATTAGTTCTTATTCCATGTGGAGGAGGAGATGTAATTGCTTCTGCTCGTGAACAATGGAATGATGGCTCGAACACATTAGCAATCGCACCAGGTGTAGTTGTTACATATGATCGCAACTATGTATCCAATACGTTATTACGGGAGCACGGTATAGAAGTAATTGAAGTGCTAAGTTCGGAATTATCTCGTGGTCGTGGGGGTCCACGTTGCATGAGTATGCCAATTGTTCGTAAAGATATTTAGTATAAATAACGGAGAAAGTAGGGATGAAGTATGTTAATGACTAGACCAAATTTAAAAGGAAGAAGCTTTCTAGCAGAAAAAGATTTTACACAAGAAGAATTGTTATATTTTCTAGATTTGGCAGCAGAATTAAAAGAGAAAAAGAAAAATGGTATCCCGCATCATTATTTAGAAGATAAGAATGTAGCGCTCTTATTTGAAAAAACCTCCACTCGTACGCGCTGTGCATTTACAGTAGCATGTACAGATTTAGGGGCGAATCCTGAATATTTAGGGAAAGGTGATATTCAGCTTGGGAAAAAAGAATCCGTAGAGGATACAGCAAAAGTGTTAGGGCGTATGTTTGACGGAATTGAGTTTCGTGGATTTAATCATGAGACTGTAGAATCTTTAGCACAAAATTCTGGTGTGCCAGTTTGGAATGGATTAACAGACATGTGGCATCCAACACAAACACTAGCAGATTTATTAACAATTAGAGAACATGTAGGGAAGTTGAAAAATGTGAAGCTCGTTTACGTTGGAGATGGACGAAATAATGTTGCTAATAGCTTACTAGTTGGTGGAGCAATCGTTGGAATGGATGTACGTATTTGCACACCAGAATCTTTATGGCCTGCACAAGAAGTAATTGATTTAGCAAAAAAATATAATGAACAGGTAATGATAACAAGTAATGTGGAAGAAGCTGTTGCGAATGCAGATGTAATTTATACAGATGTATGGGTGTCTATGGGGGAAGAAGAAAAATTTGCTGAACGTGTCGAGTTATTGAGACCTTATCAAGTAAATATGAAAATGATTAAAGAAACAGGGAATGAAAACGTGATTTTCTTACATTGTTTACCTGCATTTCATGATGTTGAAACGATGTATGGCGAAGAAGTTTACGAGAAATATGGGTTGAAAGAAATGGAGGTAACTGACGAAGTATTCCGCAGTAAACATTCAAAAGTATTTGATCAAGCTGAAAATAGAATGCATACAATTAAAGCGGTTATGGCAGCTACTTTAGGAAACATGGAGTAAAGAAGAAAGGGAGTCTTCCTTTCTTCTTTCTCCTCCTTTAGACACTATCATTCACTATTGCTTTTGTATTGTTATTGCAATTAAAGAGAGGTGAGTGGAATGGGTGAAGATAAGAAATTAGGGTTGTTTACACTAACGGCTCTTGTAGTTGGGTCTATGATTGGCGGTGGAGCCTTTAATTTAGCGAGTGATATGGCAAAAGGTGCTGGTGCTGGAGCCATTATTATTGGCTGGGTTATAACAGGAATTGGGATGATTGCACTTGGATTATCTTTTCAAAATCTAACTGTAAAACGGCCAGATTTAGATGGTGGTATTTTTAGCTATGCAAAAGCAGGGTTTGGTAATTTTATGGGATTTAATAGTGCGTGGGGATACTGGCTATCTGCTTGGCTTGGGAATGTAGCTTACGGTACATTATTATTTTCTTCATTAGGATATTTCTTCCCGATCTTTGAAGGCGGTCAAAATGTAGAATCCATTATTGGTGCAAGCGTATTATTGTGGTGTGTTCACATGTTAATTTTACGTGGAGTTCAATCAGCAGCACTTGTGAATTTAGTAACTACAATCGCAAAATTAGTACCTGTATTTGTATTTATTGTCATAGGAATCTTCGCGTTTCATATTGATACATTCTTAGATGGATTTTGGGGGCAAACTGGTTCTTTTTCATGGGGAGCAGTTGGCAGCCAAGTTAAAAGTACAATGCTTGTAACTCTATGGGTATTTATTGGGGTAGAAGGGGCTGTTGTTTTATCCAGTCGAGCAAAAAATAGAAGTGATGTAGGGAAAGCAACGGTTATTGGCTTAATTGGTACACTCATCATTTACATTTTAATCACATTATTGTCTCTTGGACTTATGCAGCAAGCAGATATTGCTGGTTTGAAAAATCCAGCTATGGCTTATTTATTTGAAAGTGTTGTTGGAAAATGGGGTGCTATCTTTATAAATTTAGGTTTGGTCATCTCTGTATTAGGTGCTTGGTTAGGTTGGACTTTGCTCGCTTCTGAAATTCCATATTTAGCCGCTAAAGATGGAGTATTTCCAAAATGGTTCGCAAAAGAAAATAAAAATAAGGCTCCAGTAAATTCATTATGGATAACAAATGGTTTAATTCAAATATTCTTGTTAACATTCGTCGTTTCTGATCAGGCGTATAACTTTGCATTCTCTTTAGCATCTTCAGCCATTTTAATTCCATATGCTTTTTCAGCATTTTATCAACTGAAGCATAGCTTAAAATCTGAAGAAGTAGATCGAAATAAAAATATAATAATTGGTTTGATAGCAAGTATTTATGGTGTGTGGTTAGTTTATGCAGCTGGTTTAGAGTATTTATTATTAACAATGACTTTATATGCGCCAGGTATTTTTATTTTTTACAATGTTCAAAAGCAAAAGAGTTCGAAGCAAATATTTACTCGAGTGGAATTAGCATCATCCGTAGCAATTGGTGCTTTAGCATTCTTTGCGATTTATGGATTAATTACAGGCAGTATTACTTTATAAAGCGCTGTGAAAGCGAAATGAACTGGAGGGCTGAAATATGGCACGAAGAAAAATTGTAGTTGCACTAGGGGGAAATGCGATACAGTCTGGAGAAGCTACTGCGGGAGCGCAGCAAGAAGCGTTGGAAAAAACAGCGGAACAACTTGTGAAAATAATGGAAAATGATGTGGATATAGTAATTGCGCATGGAAATGGCCCACAAGTGGGGAATATTTTATTACAGCAAAAAGCTGCAGAAACGGAAAAGACACCTGCAATGCCATTAGATACTTGTGGGGCAATGAGCCAAGGGATGATTGGATATTGGATGGAAAATGCGATTGAAAAGGCATTAAAAAAACGGAATATACAAAAAGATGTAGCAACGGTTATAACGCGCGTTGTTGTGGATAAAAAAGATGAGGCATTTAAAAATCCAACTAAACCAATTGGTCCTTTTTATACAGAAGAAGAGGCCAGAAGATTAATGGATGAAACAAAAGCAGTGTTTAAAGAAGATGCTGGTAGAGGATGGAGACGTGTTGTTCCATCACCGAAGCCTGTAAGTATTCATGAACATAAAGTGATTAATTCTTTGGTGGAAGATGGAAACATAGTGATAGCTGTTGGCGGGGGTGGAATTCCAGTAATTGATTCCGAAGAAGGGTTAAAAGGAACTGAAGCGGTTATCGATAAAGATTTCGCTGCGCAGAAATTAGCAGAATTAGTAGATGCCGATACGCTCGTTATTTTAACTGCAGTTGATCATGTGTATGTAAATTATAATCAACCGAATCAAAAAAAATTAGAGCATGTCACAGTGAATCAATTAGAAGAATATATTGAAGAACAACAATTTGCTGCGGGAAGCATGCTTCCAAAAATTGAAGCTGCTATTAATTTTGTTAATACAAATCCAAAAAGAAAAACAATTATTACGTCTTTAGAAAAAGTATATGAAGCACTAGAAGAAAAAGCTGGTACTATTATTTCAAAACAGAATGTATGCATGTATGTTTAAATTATTATGTACGCTACTTAATAGTAAAAAAAAGAATGAGGTTAATAACTTCATTCTTTTTATTTATTAATATTTTTTGTACTCATTGTTCATAAAGTTTTCATGATGAAATCTGAATATATAAGTTAATTATGATAAAATTCAAATTGAATACGCTTTCTTGATTTTTCGCTCCAACATACAGCAAGAGAGAGGGAATTTTGTGAATAGACGGAACGTAGTGAAAGACTTAAAGCAGTTCGAATTATTTGCTCATTTAACAGAAAAAAAATTGAAAGGCTTAACAGAGTTTGTTTATTGGCGAACTTATAAAAAAGGTCAATTTTTATTTTTAGAAGGGGATTCAAGGGAAAGAATTTACTTCATGTTAGATGGTTTTGTAAAGTTAGAGCGGGTTAATCAAAATGGGAACTTATTATACGATGACTATGTAAAGCGGTATTCTATTTTTCCTTATGGTGGTATGTTTACAGACAGAGGATATAACTATACAGCAGAAGCAATGACGGATGTGGAGGTATATTATATTCCAACGGTAATCTTTGAAGATATGGTAAAATCGAGCAGAACGCAATTGATGTACGTTGTTCAGCAATTATCATCTATATTAAAATTGAATGAAAATCGAGTGCAAAATATTACAATTCCTAATGCACAAGATCGTGTTATCCAAACGTTAAATTATTTAATGCAGGATTTAGGAGAACAGAGTGGGGAAAAGATTGTAATTTCATGTCCACTTACAACAATTGAAATATCCAAAATATCTGGAACATCTCGAGAGACAGTTAGCAGCGTATTAAAACAATTAAAAAATGATAGCATTGTTACAATTTTAGATAAAAAAATTACAATACACAATCCAACATATTTTGAAGAAATCTCTATGTGAAAATTGTATATTGATTTTTTAATTCATAATGTATATTAATAAGGTTCTTTATATATTTATAAGGAACTTTTTTACGTTATCCTCTATAAAAAGATTGTATAGTATGGTAATAATAGCTAAAATCGATAATAAAAAACAAAGTGAAGGGGAGAAAGAATGATTCGTATTGAGTATGATCGATTAGTAGCTATTTGTTACAGTATAGGGGTTTTGTTATTATTAAAAATTCCAAATGATAATGAATTAATTGGGGAAAAACTATTCAATGTCTATAAGGTTCCGATACATACGTATGTTTATATGGATTATAAAGTCTCAAATATATTGATTGTTTCTTTCATACTACATGTACTTGCATTTATATTATTTTTAAAATGGCTAGGAAAAAAGGAGTCTAGTGCATTTAGAAAAATGAATAAGATAAAAGTAGTAGGCATTAGTATTTTGATTGTAATGATGCCGTTTATTTTAAATACAATCCTCCAGACATTGAATAAAACATGGTATTACGCAGGAAAAACAGGGGTAGAAGCAATAGAATATAAAAAAGAAGATAGCCAGTGTAGAATGGAGAAAAATGGAGAGAATATCCAACCGAAGTGCATTGTTACTTTAAAAAATTATCGTAATCATTCACAAGCATTAAAAGTTGTTTTATATGATAATGCAAACGAGAATTCAAAAAGCTATCCAGTACCGAAACCAGTCTATTTACAAAAACATGAGACAAAGCAATTTGAATTTCAAGTTCCTGTTTCTTATAATAGAGGTATTGAACAAGATAAAGTACCAAATATTAAATTACATTCATTGCATGAAAATAATACGAAATACAATTAATCTGTAAGTAAAAGTTTATGAGTAGGAGCAAGAATTTGAAACGATATAGAAAATCAACTTGAATCATCCAACATACTGCGAGGTAACGGTATATTGGATGATTTTTTTATGTTATCCCCTTTTTTCACGTATGAAAAGGAGGAATACTTTGTTGGAAATGAAAAACATCACAAGGATCATACATGGTTTTTACTTTACGTAATCTGTGAAAGTTAGAGCCATAATAACTAGTTTGCCAATTTTTAATGTCGATATCGGGCCAGTTCACATAGTCACCTAGTGTATAAGGATCTAAGCTTTCTCGTAAACCTTTAACCCAGCGTATATTTCGATTTTCTTCATCATCGCATTTCCAAGAGGTAATGTATTCTTGAGCAATAATTGCTTTACGATGAAAATAAGCCGTTTCATTCGGCGAAATATTTTCAACAGCACCTATGAGCGATTGATGCCAAATACTAGCATCTTTATTTGGTGCATGAGAAAGAAAGGATTGCATGATTTGAATGCCTTTAAGGGAAATAGGTTTATAGACATAGGAACCAGAGCGCTTGAAATTTTCAGGGATGTTACCGCCATTAAAAAATTCAACAGCCTTTATATAAGGAACTTCTTCTATAAAGAGAGAGGGGCTACCAGTTTCAAGAAGAGGGGATAATAGGGAATGGAGTTCAGAGGGAGAACCGACAAACTCGCCTTGTGCTTCGATTTTATTTCGTTGCTTGGCGAATAATTCGATCGATGAAGTGAGACGTTCATCTATATAAGGTGCCCAGTTTTGCCACGCTTGAAATGCAGCAATAAAGTCTTCCCATTCCCATGTAATTGAGAAAATTGATACATTTTTTACGGGGTGGACTCGAAAAGTTAAGGAAGTGATAATTCCGAAGTTTCCACCACCGCCACCACGGCATGCCCAAAAAAGGTTAGAGTTTTCTTGTTCATTTGCACGAATGAGTTTTGCACCAAATTTTCCACACGCTTGTACCATTTCCACTTCCATTAATTGATCACATGTTAATCCAAATAAGCGTGAAAGCATACCAATACCACCGCCAAGTGCTAATCCAACAATTCCAACGCTTGCACTTGTACCAGCAGGAATTGTAACACCGTAATTCCAAAGTTCTTTATAAACAGTGCCAAGATTTGCACCAGCCTCAATTGTTGCTGTTAATTTCTCTGTATTAACAGTAATGCGATGCATTTCACTCACATCAATAATAAGTCCTCTATTTAAAAGAGAGAAATTTTCATAGCTATGACGTCCACTTCTTAACCGAAATGGTATATGACGTTCACGTGCCCATTTTAAGGCGTTACATACATCCTTGTTATTTTGACAAAAAACAATAATACAAGGGAGTTTTGGAATACTTAAATTTAAATTCATTCGGGCTACGTCGTAGTCAGGATCTGTGGGAACAACGATACGACCTGTTAATTTTGTTTGCTTCAATTTCTTACTCCTTTCCAAAATAATCAGAGCTTTTTATTAATATATGAAAAATGTCTGTAATACGCGTGGACAAGGAGAGGTGGAGAATGAGATTTACCTTTGTGAGAAATAAATAAAGCATAAGAATAAAGAATCTACATAGAGTTCAATGAAAACAGTTGCAAACTGTTCATATTTTGTTATGATAGTGTTACGAAAACGTTTGCATAAAATTCTGATGGGATGCAAAAGGAGAGAAGGACTATGAATAAGACATGGTGGAAAGAAGCAGTTGCTTATCAAATTTATCCACGAAGCTTTATGGATTCAAATGGTGATGGTATTGGAGATTTACAAGGTATTATTGCAAAACTGGATTATTTAAAAGACTTAGGTATAGATGTAATTTGGATTTGTCCAATGTATAAGTCGCCTAATGATGATAATGGTTATGATATTAGTGATTATCAAGATATTATGGATGAGTTTGGTACAATGGCAGACTTTGATGCTTTACTAGATGAAGTTCATAAGCGTGATATGAAGCTTATTATTGATTTAGTTATTAATCATACGAGTGATGAACATCCATGGTTTATTGAATCACGTTCATCTAAAGATAATCCGAAGCGTGATTGGTATATTTGGCATGATGGTAAAGATGGTGTGGAGCCAAACAACTGGGAAAGTATTTTTAATGGTTCGGCATGGGAATATGATGAAGAAACAGAACAATATTATTTACATCTATTCTCACGTAAACAACCAGATTTGAACTGGGAGAATAAAGAAGTTCGCGAAGTACTATATGATACGGTTAATTGGTGGCTTGATAAAGGTATTGATGGTTTCCGCGTTGATGCGATCAGTCATATAAAAAAAGAAGAAGGCCTTAAGGATATGCCAAATCCAAAGGAGTTAAAATATGTGCCATCTTTTGATAAACATATGAATGTGAAAGGTATTCAACCTTTATTAGAAGAGCTAAAAGAAAATACATTCTCTAAGTACGATATTATGACTGTTGGTGAAGCAAATGGCGTTAAGATTGAAGATGCTGAGCTTTGGGTTGGAGAAGAGCAAGGTAAGTTCAATATGGTATTCCAGTTTGAACATTTAAGTTTATGGGATGCAGAGAAGAAGAAAGACCTTGATGTTGTAGGATTGAAAAAAGTATTAACGAAATGGCAAAAAGGATTAGAAAATAAAGGATGGAACGCTTTATATATTGAGAATCACGATAAACCACGTATCGTTTCAACATGGGGAGATGACAAACAATATTGGCGTGAAAGTGCAACAGCTCTAGGAGCGATGTATTTCTTTATGCACGGTACACCGTTTATTTATCAAGGACAAGAAATTGGTATGACAAATGTTCAGTTACCAAATATTGAAGATTACGATGATGTAGCAATTAAAAATTTATATCGCGAGAAAATTGCAGAGGGCGTACCACATCAAGATATGATGGAGATTGTATGGGCTTCTTGCCGCGATAATTCACGTACACCTATGCAGTGGAATGATGAGATGAATGCTGGTTTCACAACAAGTACACCTTGGTTTAGCATGAATCCAAATTACAAAGAAATTAATGTTGAGAAGCAAAAAAATGAAGAAAAGTCTATTTTCAATTTCTATAAGAAAATGATTGCCCTGAAAAAAGAGCACGATGTACTGAACTATGGTACGTACGATTTACTTTTAGAAGACGATCCACAAATTTATGCATATACACGTACGTTACAGGATGAAAAAGTCATTGTAATTAGTAATATCTCAAAAGAGGAAGCTGTGTATAATGAGGGTTCATTTGCACTAGAACGCAAACGTTTGCTTTTAAATAACTATGAAGTTGCAGAACATGAAGAAGTAACAACAATTGCTTTAAAACCTTATGAAACAAGGGTTTATCGCATTTCATAATAAAAAAGGATGCTCTTTGAGCATCTTTTTTTATGAAAAAAATAAATTTCTATTGCAAAGTGAAAACGCTTTTATTAAAATAGATTTATGAAAACGGTTGCGTAAAGATAAAAATAAAGTAACATAAGGAATCGTTTTCATAAAGGGAACAGAAATTATAATTTAAATCATTATGTTGTTATAAATAAAGGGGAGGAAGAACAGATGAAAATTACTTCTTTTGATTTTTGGCAAAAGTTCGGGAAAGCGTTATTAGTTGTTGTAGCCGTAATGCCAGCAGCTGGTTTAATGATTTCCATCGGTAAGTTAATTGGTATGTCTGCTGGGGATGTTAACGCAGTTCATACAATCGCTCGCGTAATGGAAGACATCGGTTGGGCAATCATTACAAATCTACACATCTTATTCGCAGTAGCAATTGGGGGATCTTGGGCGAAGGATCGTGCAGGTGGTGCATTTGCAGCGCTATTAGCATTCGTCTTAACAAACCGAATTACAGGAGCTATATTTGGCGTAAACGCTCAAATGTTAGCGGATTCAAAAGCGACAGTTTCTTCAGTAATAGCAGGAGATTTACTTGTAAAAGATTACTTTACTTCTGTACTTGGTGCACCAGCATTAAACATGGGAGTTTTCGTGGGGATTATCACAGGTTTCTTAGGAGCTAATCTATATAACAAATATTATAACTATAATAAATTGCCACAGGCATTAGCATTCTTTAATGGAAAACGATTTGTACCATTCGTTGTAATTCTTTGGTCTACAGTTACTGCGATTGTATTATCATTTCTATGGCCATTCATCCAAAGTGGGTTAAATGAATTTGGCCGCTGGATTGCAGCTTCAAAAGATAGTGCACCAGTTGTTGCACCGTTTGTATATGGAACGTTAGAGCGTTTATTATTACCATTTGGTTTACACCATATGTTAACGATTCCGATGAACTATACAGAGCTAGGCGGAACATATACGATGCTAACTGGTTCAAAAGTTGGACAAGTTGTAGCAGGACAAGATCCATTATGGCTTGCATGGATTACAGATTTAAATAATTTATTAGCAAATGGAGATACGAAGGCATATAACGATTTATTAAATAACGTTGTACCAGCTCGTTTCAAAGCTGGACAAGTTATCGGCTCAACAGCAGCGTTAATGGGGATTGCATTTGCGATGTTCCGTAACGTTGATAAAGAAAAGCGTGCAAAATATAAACCAATGTTTTTATCAGCAGCATTAGCAGTATTCTTAACAGGTGTAACAGAACCAATTGAATTCATGTTCATGTTTATTGCTCCAGTATTATATGTTGTATATGCTATTACAACAGGACTTGCATTCGCACTAGCTGATTTAATTAACTTACGTGTTCATGCATTCGGATTTATTGAGTTAATTACTCGTACACCAATGATGGTTAACGCAGGTTTAACAAGAGACTTAATCAACTTTGTTATTGTTTCATTAGTGTTCTTCGGTCTTAACTTTACACTATTTAATTTCTTAATTAAAAAATTCAACTTACCAACACCAGGGCGTGCAGGTAACTATATTGATAATGAAGATGAGGCATCAGAAGGAACAGGAAATGTACAAGATGGTTCATTAGCAACAAAAGTTATCGATTTATTAGGTGGAAAAGAAAATATTGCTGACGTAGATGCTTGTATGACACGCTTACGTGTAACAGTAAAAGACTTAGATGTTGTTGCACCAGAAGCACAGTGGAAACAAAATGGTGCTTTAGGGCTTATTGTAAAAGATAAAGGTGTACAAGCAGTATATGGTCCGAAAGCTGACGTATTAAAGTCAGACATTCAAGATATGTTAGGTGCGTAATAATATGAAATTGCTAACTTTAAACTGTCATTCTTGGCAAGAAGAGAATCAAATAGAAAAGATAAAATACCTTGCTAAAGTAATTCAAGAAGAAGAGTACGATGTCATCGCATTGCAAGAAGTAAGTCAGTCCATACAAGCTGAAAATGTATGCGGTAACAAGAAAGAAGATAATTTTGGACTTTTACTATTAGAAGAGTTAAAAGCACTACATGTAAAAGATTACAATATTACTTGGGATTTCTCTCATATTGGTTATGACGTGTATGAAGAAGGATTAGCGATTATAACGAAGCATAATATTATAAAAGAAGATACGTTCTTCATTTCAGAAAACGAGGATACAACGTATTGGAAAACACGTAAAATTGTAAGTACAACAATTGCTTATAATGGTAAAGATATAACGTTTTACTCTTGCCATCTCGGTTGGTGGAATGATGAAGAAGAGTCATTCAAAGGTCAAATCAATCGTTTGATGGGGCGTGTAGATAGCAATAAGCTAGCCTTCTTAATGGGGGATTTTAATAACAATGCTCGCTTGGAAGGCGAAGGTTATGAGTATATGATGCAAAAAGGGTTGTATGACACATATGAATTAGCAATAGAGAAGGATGAAGGAACGACTGTCCAAGGCGAGATTGCTGGTTGGGATGAAAATAAACATAATTTGCGAATCGATCTAATATTGTGTAACCAAAGTAAAAAAGTTCATTCTTCAAAAGTTATTTTTAATGGTACAAACAGAAATGTAATTTCAGATCATTTCGGTGTAGAGGTTCAATTGGATATATAATAGAAGAAATCCTCACAGAGAATAAAAGCTGTGAGGATTTTTTTTAGGAATACAAGTATTTCCAAGAGAAAATACTTGTATTTTTTATGACATTTCATATATATTTGTTATTATTGAATGTAAAACCGATTTGGTCATTTTGTATTCATACTTTGACTGACTTCGTTATATAATAAAGTAAGTGAAAGTTAATGGGAAAAAATAGTACGTTTTTGGTTAATACACGATGTAGAAAGTGATATAATTGCAAAATGCATGTATCATTTTCTAAAGAAGGAAAAATATATAATTAGGTGATAACTTCTATGAAACAGATTTGGCGTATTTATAAGACAGATTTACGGAATGTAGCCAAACATTGGGCTGCAATTGTTATTGTTTTAGGATTAATGATTTTACCATCGTTATATGCATGGTTTAATATTAAAGCTTCTTGGGATCCGTATGGAAATACAAAAGAGGTTCCCATTGCAGTTTCTAACCAAGATGCAGGTTCTAATTTAAGAGGGAAAGATATTAATATCGGGAAAGAGATTGTAGACTCCCTTAAGAAAAACAAAAATCTTGGCTGGAAATTTGTAGATGAGAAACAAGCAATTTACGGAGTTGAGCGTGGGGATTATTATGCAAGTATTACGATTCCAAAAGACTTCTCTGAAAAAATTGCAACTGTTCTGGATGAAAATCCTAAAAAACCAGAACTGGATTACTATGTGAATGAAAAAGTAAACGCGATTGCACCGAAGATTACAGCAAAAGGTGCATCAGGTATTACAGAAGAAATTAGTAAAAACTTTGTTAAAACAGCAAACGGTGAGATTTTTAAAATTTTCAATGATCTTGGAATCGATTTAGAAACAAATTTACCAAGTATCGAAAAAGTAAAAGATCTTGTATTTAAGTTAGAAGCGCAGTTCCCAGAAATGAATACACTCATGGATAAGGCATTAGATGATGCAACTCGAGCAGAAGATGTTGTAAAAGTAGCGCAAAAAGAGTTGCCGGTTGTAGAGAGTGTTATGAATGATGGGCAAGAAGCGTTAGGGAATTTAGATAAATTCTTTGCGAGAAATGATGAAACATTGCAACGTGCTCCAGGAACTATTAAGAATAATTTAATGGTAATGCAGCAGGGATTGGATGCTGCAGCGAAAATTACGGATTACTTAAAAAATCCGGCATTTGACTTTAATCTGACATTGCCAGATCCAGCTAAATTACCAGTCTTACCTAATATAACTATTCCACAAATACCAGAGATTCCAGCATTACCACAAGTGAATGGTGAAGGGTATAAAAATATTGCTAAAAATATTGATCAAACTGTAAACACTGTTTTCAATTCTACTCGTGTTGGAACGGCATATGTAAAGAGTGTTATGGATGGCCTTCAAAATAAAGGCGTGGATCCAGCTGTAGCACAGAAAAATGTGCAGGATGCTTCAAAGCTCCTCCAAGAGCGTATCGATAGTGTTTCATATTTGATTGATTTCTTTACAGCTTTCAAGGAATCAGCTTCCACGGAATTCGGTAAACAGTTCTTTGGAAACAGAGTGGAAAGTTTAACGGTGCTTAAAAATTCTATGGTGGATGCTAACAATAGGGTTAAGCATATAGGAGATTTAATTAGTTCCGGACAAGAAGTTAAACAAGATGTGCGAGATGCTGTAAATCAAAAATTAGATGCAGTAAATAATTTAGTAAATCAAGCTGAAAAGGATTATAATGCAACGTTTGTAGCTGATTTTGAAAAAGCAGTAAGTACAGCTGAGCAACTGAAAAGTAAGGCTGAAAATGCGCAAGAAAATGCACAGCAGCTTAGAGGCAATTTAAACCAAGATATAAATAAGGCTAATGAGATATTAAACAATGGTAGAGAAAAATATGATAAGGCTGTAAATGATTACAGCAGATTAAAAACAGAGCTTGAAAAAGCCAGAGAAGACTTAAGTAACAAAGGTGTTAATGGATTAGATTCTACAAAGGTAGCCTTAAATGATTTGAATGGGCAGTTCAAAGCAAGTTGGAATTTAGTTAATGACATGATTCCAGTTCTGGAAAGTACAAATAAAGTGTTAGCTGATGTGAATAGTGATAAAAACCTTAATGGTACAATTTCTAAGTTAAATAAAGCAAAAGATGGTTTGCAAAAAGGAATGGATTTAACTGATAAAGGAATTGATGCTATTAATAAAGGTCAAAAACCAGCAGCAGATGTTATTGAAAGTATTAATCAAGTGTCTAAAAGTGTTTCGGGCCAAATTGGTGACATTTTAGCTAAATATGACTCAGAAATCACTCCAAATTTCAATGCAGCAATTGCTCGCACAAAAGAGATGTCTAAAAACACATCTCAAATTTTAAAAGAAGCAGACAAAAAGCTTCCAGATGTTAAAAAATTACTAGAAGATTCATCAAAAGGCTTAGTAGACGGGAAAAAGAAATTAGCAGATATTAAAGCTGAAATGCCAGCTACTGAGAAAAAGATTAAAGAATTAGCAGATAAAATTCGTGATTTTGAATCTGAAGAGGATTTAAAAGACATTATACGCTTATTGAAAAACGATGTTGAGAAGCAAAGTGATTACTTTGCGAATCCAGTAAATTTAAAAGAGAATAAATTATTTGCGATGCCGAACTACGGTTCAGCAATGTCACCATTCTATACAGTGCTTGCATTATGGGTAGGCGCATTATTAATGGTTTCATTATTAACAGTAGAAGTACACGAAGAGGGCGCGAATTATAAGAGCCATGAAATTTACTTCGGACGTTTATTAACATTCTTAACGATAGGTCTTTCACAAGCGTTTATCGTATCGATGGGAGATATATTCTTACTCGGTACGTACGTAGTCGATAAGTTCTGGTTTGTGTTATTTAGTTTATTTATTGGTGGAGTCTTCGTTTGTATCGTATACTCACTCGTTTCTATTTTCGGAAACGTTGGGAAATCGATGGCGATCATTTTACTTGTACTACAAGTAGCAGGATCGGGCGGAACATTCCCAATCCAAATGACACCAGCGTTCTTCCAAGCGATTTATCCGTTCTTACCGTTCACATATGCAATTAGTGCAATTCGTGAAACAGTAGGCGGAATGCTATGGGATATCGTAACGCGAGATTTACTTGTGTTAAGTGCTTTCGTAGTAGTTATGATTGTTGCTGCGTTATTACTGAAAACACCAATTAACAAATCAAGTGAAAAATTTGTTGAGAATGCAAAAGGAAGTAAAATCATTCATTAAGAAAAGGTTCCTACCGAGAGCGGTAGGAACCTTTTTGTTTAATCGAACTTTAATTTTTTTAATGCGTCTGCGAACGGGTTGTTTAATGGTTCTTCTTCTTTTTTCTGTTGTTTCATATATTTTTGAACGTCACGTTTATCAGCTTTGTTTCCAGATTCTTTTTTACGTCGCTCTTGGAATGTTGATAATTTCTCGCGATAGCCACATTTACATGCAAAGATTTGACCTGCACCTTCACCACGTAATTCTAGTTTCTTCTTACATTGCGGACAGCGAGCGTTTGTTGTACGAGATACATTTTTACGATGACCACATTCACGATCTTGGCATACGAGCATTTTTCCCTTTTTGCCGTTTACTTCTAGCATTGGTTTACCGCAGTCTGGACAAGACTTCGTTGAAATGTTGTCATGTTTATATTTTTTATCACTCGATTTAATTTCAGAAACAATTTCTTTCGTATAGTTCTTCATTTCAGAAATGAATACTTCTTTTTTCAGCTTACCTTTTGCGATAGCCTCAAGTTTTTGTTCCCATTCACCAGTTAGTGTAGGGGATTTTAACTCTTCTGGTACTAAATCAAGTAACTGACGGCCTTTTGAAGTAATATGAATATCTTTGCCACGTTTTTCAATTAAGAACGAATTGAATAGCTTGTCGATAATATCAGCACGCGTTGCTACAGTACCTAATCCACCAGTCGATTTTAATGTATCAGCGAGTTGTTTATTTTGCGTATCCATATATTTTGTAGGATTCTCCATTGCTGAAAGTAAAGTTGCTTCATTAAAGCGTGCAGGTGCTTTCGTTTGACCTGATGTTTGCATAATTAACTTTACAGTTAATGTATCGCCCTTTTCGATGTGGGGTAGAAGCTGCTCTTTTACGTCATCAGTTACATCATCGTCTTCAAATCGATTTTCGTATACTTCCTTCCAACCAGCATGTAAAATCGTTTTTCCGCGTGCAATGAACGTTTCACTACCAACTTTAGTACGTAATGTTAGTTGCTCGTATTCGAATGCTGGGAATAAAACAGCTAAGAAACGTTTTACAACTAAATCATAAATTTTGCGTTCTTTATCTGTGAATGCTGAGAAGTTAACGTATCCTTCTGTTGGAATAATCGCATGATGATCGCTTACTTTACTATCATCAACAAATGATTTGTTGATGATAGGCTTTTGTAATACTTTATGTGCGAAGGGACGGTATTCTCCAACACCACATGCTTTTAGACGTTCTGGAAGTGTTCCAACGATATCAGATGAAATGTAGCGTGAATCTGTACGAGGGTACGTTAGCACTTTATGCTGTTCATACAATTTCTGCATAATATTTAATGTTTCTTTAGCAGAGTAACCGAACTTTTTATTTGCATCACGTTGCAATTCAGTTAAATCATAAAGACCAGGAGAGAATGACTTCTTCTGTTTCTTATCAATTTCCACAACGGTAGCATTTTGTTTATCTAAACTGTTTACAATACCATCAATTTTTTCTTTATTAAAACTACGGCTATTGCCATTTGTATCTTGCCAAGTAAGTTTGAGTTTCTCCATTGTTTGAGCTTCGATGCCGTAGTAAGTTTGTGCTTTGAAGTTCTTTATTTCATCCTCACGACTAGCGATCATAGCAACAGTAGGAGTTTGCACACGGCCGCAATTTAACTGGGCATTAAAGCGAGTTGTTAAAGCGCGAGTTGCATTAAGACCGATATACCAGTCAGCTTCTGAACGTGCAACTGCTGAAGCGTATAAATTGTCATAGGCTTTACCTGGTTTTAAATTTGCAAAACCATCTTTAATTGCTTTATCGGTTACAGAAGAAATCCATAAACGTTTGATTGGTTTATTTAGCTTAACTTTATCGATAATCCAGCGTGCGACTAATTCCCCTTCACGTCCAGCGTCTGTTGCTACAATAATTTCATTTACATCTTTTCTAAGTAGCTGACTTTTTACAGCATTAAATTGTTTACCAGTTTGTTTAATAACCGTTAATTTCAAACGCTCAGGTAGCATCGGTAAATCTTCTAAATTCCACTTTTTATATTTCACATCATAACTTTCTGGATCTGCTAATGTAACGAGATGACCTAAAGCCCAAGTTACAATATATTTATTACCCTCAAGATAGCCGTTTCCTTTTTTATCACACTTCAGTACACGAGCAATATCTCGTGCAACGGAAGGTTTTTCAGCGATTACAACGCTTTTTGACATATTAAAAACATCCTTTCAAATTTCCATAAGTTAAATATAGCATACATCTTCTTGAGATTCAGTTTCGCTCCATATTTGAGCTGTTTTTAATGGAGGGAACAAAATCCCAACTAATTAAAGTTTCACTTTATCAGTTGCTTCTATATTAAATAGAAAAAGTAAAGAACTTGTTATTTTACTAGAATAAGAGTAGACTTTGAAGTAGATGAATAAGAAACACATGGGAGTTTGTGGATACAAACTGAGAGTATGGCTACTAGTCCGTCATTGACCATTTGAACCTGTTGGATAATGCCAGCGTAGGGAGAGTGTAAAAGCACATATTCAGGCACTTTGCGTACGCGCAAAGTGTCTTTTTGTGTATCTCCCATCATTATAGTTAGGAGATGAAAAGGATGAATATGAAAGAAATTAGTAAAGTAGTGGATTTGGTGAGAGAATCTAATCCGCTCGTTCATAATATTACAAATGTTGTTGTAACAAATTTTACTGCTAACGGTTTGTTGGCACTTGGGGCATCGCCTGTAATGGCGTATGCAAAAGAAGAAGTAGCAGAAATGGCTAGCATTGCTGGAGCGTTAGTATTAAATATGGGAACACTTCGTCCTGAGGAAGTAGAAGCGATGTTACTTGCTGGTAAATCAGCAAATGTGAACAATGTGCCAGTACTATTTGATCCAGTTGGTGCAGGAGCAACTTCGTATCGAACAGAAGTTGCGAGACATATTCCAGCCGAAATAGATTTAGCAATTATCCGCGGCAATGCGGCTGAAATAGCAAATGTTATTAATGAGAAATGGGAAATTAAAGGGGTAGACGCTGGTACTGGAAATGGCAATGTTGTAAGTATTGCAAGGCAGGCAGCAGACGAATTAAATACAGTTGCGGTTATTACTGGAAAAGAAGATGTTGTTACAGATGGAGAGAGAACTATTGTTATTCGAAACGGTCACCCTATTTTAACGAAAGTTACGGGAACAGGTTGTTTACTAACGTCTGTAATAGGAGCATTTGTAGCAGTGGAAAAAGATTATGTAAAAGCAGCAGTAGCAGCATTAACGTTTTATGGTGTAGCTTCGGAACTGGCAGCTGCTAAGACCGTGGAAAAGGGACCTGGTAGTTTCCAAATTGAATTTTTAAATCAGTTAGCGAATACTACTGCTGGTGATATTGAGAAGTATGGAAAGATTGAGGAGTTAGAGTAAGGGGGATGAAACACATGATGCGCATTGAAACAAAGAAGATGTCTAAGTTATTACAAGTGTATTTTATTATGGGAAGTAATAACTGCACGAGGGATCCTTTAGCTGTATTGAAAGAAGCATTAGATGGTGGAGTGACACTTTTTCAGTTTCGCGAGAAGGGGGAAGGTTCTTTAATCGGAGGAGATAGAGTGCGCTTTGCAAAAGAATTGCAGACGCTTTGTAAGGAATATAGTGTTCCTTTCATTGTAAATGATGATGTAGAATTAGCCATTGAATTAGATGCAGATGGTGTTCATGTAGGACAAGATGATGAAGGAATTACATCTGTTCGTGAAAAAATGGGAGATAAAATTATCGGTGTATCTGCTCATACAATTGAAGAAGCACGCTTTGCAATCGAAAATGGAGCAGATTATTTAGGCGTTGGACCTATTTTCACAACGAGTACGAAAAAAGATACGAAAGCGGTTCAAGGAACGAAAGGATTAGCTTATTTTAGAGAACAAGGAATTACAGTGCCAATCGTTGGTATTGGTGGGATTACAATTGAAAATACAGCAGCAGTTATAGAAGCGGGTGCGGACGGTGTTTCAGTTATTTCAGCAATTAGTTTAGCTGAATCTGCGTATGAAAGTACGAGAAAATTAGCTGAAGAAGTAAAGAGAAGTTTGTAGGGAAGGACGTGTAGTATTTTAAGTGCTACATGGAGAAATGGACTGCCCCAAATTTTAAACAAACGTTTGATTAAAAAAGCACAAACCTTTTTAAATAAGGGTTTGTGCTTTTTCTTTAAAACATAATAGAAATTAAAAGCATTCCAATTCCGATAGAAGTAAATGTTGCAATTAAGCCTGGAATCATAAAGCTATGATTTAATACGTATTTACCAATACCTGTTGTACCGGTACGGTCAAAGTTAATGGCAGCAACGATTGTTCCATAGTTCGGAATGAAGAAATATCCATTTACTGCAGGGAACATCGCAATCAGTAGCGCTGGTGGAATACCAAGGGATAGTCCAAGTGGCATTAAGGCACGTACTGTTGCTGCTTGGCTGTACAGTAAAATAGATAGAATGAATAGTGCGATGGCAAATAGCCAAGGCGCACTTGTTACTAAATGCTGAATAGATCCTTGAATCATATTTAAGTTTCCATTAAAGAAAGTATCTCCCATCCAAGCGATACCGAAAATTGCAACAACTGCTGTTGCTCCTGCTTTAAAGACGTTACCAGACACAATGCTTTCTACATTTGGTTTACAGAAAATAATAATAAGAGCCGCGATAGTTAACATAACCATCTCAATTGTGTTCGGCATGGAAAGACGGGCTAACTTCCCATCAACTATCCATCCTGGACGAAGTGCTTCAAATGAACCAAGAAGTACAACAAGGAAGGTTCCTACAAGGAAAAGGATAACTGATAATTTTGCGCCCTTTACACCTACAAATTCTTTTTTCTCTTCAAGCTTAGGAATCATTCCTTCTTTTAATCGTTTTAAGTATTCAGGGTCTTCATTTAATTCTTTTCCCATCTTACTAGCAACGAATGCTGCTAACATACAAGCAATGAAAGTAGAAGGAATACTCACTTTTAAAATATCTAATAAAGTGATTTTATAGTCAGCTAACATTGCTAAAAGAGCAACTGTGGCAGCTGAAATTGGACTAGCTGTAATTGCTTGCTGAGAAGCGATTACGGCAATCGACATTGGGCGTTCCGGTCTAATCCCTGATTCACGAGAGACTTCTGCAATAACAGGAAGTACAGAATAGGCAACGTGACCAGTACCTGCACATAGTGTGAATAAATAAGTAACAATTGGAGCAAAAAAAGTAATACGCTTTGGATTTTTTCGCAATGCTTTTTCAGCTAGATGAACAAGATAGTCCATTCCTCCAGCAGCTTGCAAAGCACCAGCGGCTGTAATTACTGCCAAAATCATAAGCATTACATCGATAGGAGGCGCGGTTGGTTGTAAGTGGAAGACAAAAACGAGTATTGCCATACCAACTCCACCCATTACTCCTAAACCAACTCCGCCTAGGCGTGCACCAATAAAAATACAGAGTAACAAGGTAAGAAATTGTAGCCAAAACATGATAAACTACCTCCGAAATTCATTAGTTAAGATATATTCGAATAGTTTAATTTGAATGAAAATTAAATAAATACTCGAAGAAATCCTTGTTGTTTATACATTTTTTATTATATAACACAAAAAAAGTAACATTCACGTACTTTTTGAAATTATTTTGAAAAAGCAATGCATTAAAAATTTGTATTTATATCTCTAAATAAGTAGACATTTTGATTTATATGTTGTAATCTTTGAAAGAGAATAAATTAATTCTCATAGAACTCCCATATCGTTCAACTCGTTCAGCGAGAAAGGCAAACTGATGGAAACATGAGGACGCAAAACTACAGGAGCTAAGGTCGAAAGGCTACGCTAGCCAGTTACCGGACGGATAGGGTTGGTCTTGGCCAATGCTTTTACATTGGCTTTTTTTTATTCTCGAACATATTGAGAAACATTTTCAAACAAAATATTCATATATTTTGTTTTTTTGTTTATGTTAATTAAGGAAGGTGGATATTAATGAAAAAATATTGGCATAAGTTATCGTTCCTTCAAAAGAACGTCTTATTAACTGTATTAGTTATTTTGACACTTGTTGGAAGTATGGGTGCACTAAGTTTCAACATGTTTCAAAATAGTATGATGTCTTTATTTGAAAGGCAGTCTATTGAAACAGGAGAAATAGTATTGAAAAAATTGGATGTAGAATTAGTTAGAGACATGGCGAAAGATCCTACAGCCGAAAAAGTGAAAAAAGAAAAGTTAACAGAGAAATTAGATGAAGTGTCAAAAGAATTGAAAAGTGTTGGACAAACGTATGTTACAGGAGCAAAGCCGAATGAAAAGCGAGAATTACAACTCGTTGGTTTGACTACAGAGTTAACAAAAGCGTTCCCTATAAAGCCGGGAGATTATTATGAACAACCCGCTCATTGGATGAAGGCATACGATAAAGTCATTGATACGAAAAAGGCCCAAATGACAGAAGTATATGAAGATGAAATAGGTTCGTGGGTGACAATATTAGAACCAATTACAGATGGAGAAAACAATATTGTTGCAATTATTGCGGCTGACTTAGATGCTTCCATTGTTCCTATTACAAAAGAGAAGTTTATGATACAGGGCTTACTCTTTATCATTATTTCATTAGCGATTGCGACTATTACTCAATTCTTTATCGTGCGTCACTCATTAGCGCCATTAAAAGATTTACGAGAAGGGTTACGTAAAATTGGTGAAGGTGACTTGAGTATTAAATTAAAAGAAAGACCAGATGATATTGGAATTATTAATGTTTATTTCAATAACACGATTGAAAAGTTTAAAGGGATTATAGATAAAGTAAGGCAAACTGCTGAGCAAGTTTCTTCTTCTTCACAAGAATTGTCGGCGAGTACAGAGGAAAACAGCATGGCAGTTCAAGAGATTGCAAGTTCTATTGAAGGTTTAAGAGTAGGGGCACAGTCTCAAAAAACTTCAGTACAACAATGTTTAGGGATTGTACATGGAATGGAAGATAAGGTAGAAGAGATAACTGGGGCTGCGAAACAAGTTGCGGTTGCTTCTGAAGGTATGGAGCAACATTCAATTGAAGGTAATGAAGTGATTGGACAAATTATTAATCAAATGAGTTTAATTCAAAATGCAGTACAAGATTTATCTTCCATCATTTATTCGTTAGAAACAAGGTCAAAAGAAATTAGTGATATCGTAACTGTAATTACAGGTATTTCAAATCAAACAAATTTATTAGCTTTAAATGCTTCTATTGAGGCTTCACGTGCTGGAGCAGCGGGGAGAGGGTTTGCAGTTGTTGCTGATGAAGTACGAAAATTAGCAGAACAAACGGAAGCGTCTGCTAAAGATATAGCGAAATTAATTGGTGAAACACAAGCTGAGACAGAAGATGCTGTAGTTTCAATGCAAAAAGGTTCAAAAGAAGTAGAAACTGGAATTTCACTTGTTCAAAGTAGTGGGAGTTTCTTTGAAAAAATCTCCAAATCAGCGCAATCTGTTACAGATCAAGTAAAAGCTGTTTCGGGTAATTCGAGTGACATTTTACAAAATAGCCAGAATATCGTTCAAGTCGTAAATGAATTATCACATATTGCAAACACTTATGCCAACAGCAGTAGTAATGTTGAAGAAAGCATGAAAGAGCAAGAAATATCAGTACAAGATATTGCAGAATTAGCGACTTCTTTAAGTTGGCTTTCTCAGGAATTACAAGAGCTTATTGGTGAGTTTAAAAGCGAATAAGGAGAAAGTTCAATTCTAATCAAAGGGGATATCTCCGCTACTGATTATGAATTGAACGAATCTGCCCGTTAATAAGGGATGAAAAAGGTGTGAATTTTCACACCTTTATTATATTTAAGAGAGGAATTTACATAAATATGAAATTAGCAATTTCTTATAATGAGATGGTAAAAGAATTTTTAGGGAAAGTAGAAGGAAGTATTAAAATACCTAAAGATGTGCAAGGAACGGAACTTAGGATAAAAAGGAAAACTAAACTATTTCCAAATTTGACTCACATTGTAGATTTAATAGGAGCGACTGCAACGTGGTTATATCATATTTCTAAAGAAAAACATATTGTCGTGCTTTATCATGTAAGAGGAAGTTTATTTCCGATTACTATTGAAGTTTCTAATTTTCTCTCCTATGAAAGTTTGAATTTACAGATTGAAGAGCAACTGGAACAAATTAAAGAAATGAATGAGGAAGAAATAGAAGAGTTTCAAAACGGTAATACATTATATGAAATGTCACCTATTATTATTGGTGAAACATATTATGAGCTACAAGACACGAATACATTACAATTTGTATTTAGTAAAAATATGCAAAGTGTAGAAATAATATTTAATAGTGTTAATTGGAAGGAAACAACGATTACTCGTTATGCACAACAAATACAAGGTGTTTTAATTTGTACATCACAAAATAAGAATAATTATATAAAGAATTTTAATATTATTACAGAGGCCGAGATGGCACTTTATAGTCAAGTGAATGATACGACAGCAGTATATCCTGAGAAAAGTATCGTCGATATGTTCTATAATACTGTTACTCAATTTCCAAATCGTATAGCTTTATCTTCAAGGGAAGGTACTTTAAATTATGAGGAGCTAAATAAAAAAAGTAATCAAATAGCTCATATGTTAATTAAAAATGGCGTCCAATTAGGAGACTATGTTGGAATATTTATGAAACGTAGCATAGACACAGTAGTAAGTATGGTAGCTATATTAAAAGCTGGTGCAGCGTATGTTCCGATTGATCCAGATTATCCGGAAAGTAGAATACAGTACATTATTCAAGATAGCCAAGCGAAAGTTATATTGATGAAAGAGACGCCTATAACATGTGATGGGGTTCAAACAGTTTCAATGTATGATAGTGAAACTTGTGAAGATATAGATGTAAAGTTGTCTATTCATTGTGATGATGTAGCTTATATGATTTATACATCTGGTTCAACAGGGAATCCAAAGGGAACGATGTTAGCACATAGAGGCGTTGTTAATCTGTACACTTGGATGCAAAAGCAATATGAATTGACAGAAGAGGATGTATTTGCCCAATTTCCTTCTTTTAGTTTCGATGCTTCTGTATGGGAGTCATTTGCTTCTTTATTCTGCGGAGGAAACTTGTATGTATTATTAGAGGAAGAGCGATTGTCTGTAGAAGCATTTGCAAATGCAATCTATAAAGTGAAAGCAACTTCGATCTTGGCATTAGCAACAATTTTTGTTCGACAAGTAGCAACTTATTTAGCAGAAGAAGATATATATAAGCTAGCTTCCCTAAAAAGAATTGCGATTGGCGGTGAAATGTTGCCTGTAGAGGTTATTAGATTGTGGAGAGAAAGAATAGGTACAAATGTTGAAATTCATAATGTATACGGACCGACAGAATGTACTGTAGTGACGACAACCTATAAAATACCTAGTCAGTTAAATGAGGATGTTGCGAGTATTCCCATTGGTAAACCATGTGCTAATTATCAAGTTATGATTTTGGATGAGAATATGAATCTTTGTCCAATTGGTGTACCTGGTGAATTATATATTGATTCAGTAGGATTAGCAAAAGGGTATTTTAATAAGCCTAATAAAACAATTGAAGCTTTTATTCAGAACCCCTTTAATCCTATAGTTAATATATATAAAACAGGTGATATTGTTAAGTTATTAGAGGGTGGAAATATAGAATTTTTACATCGGAAAGATGATCAAGTAAAGATTAGAGGACATCGTATTGAACTAGGAGAAATCCAAAGTAAAATTTCTCAAAATCATAATATAAAAGAAAATGCTGTTTTTGCTAAGAAGAGTAAGGAAGGTAGCCAATATTTAATCGCGTTCTATACAACTTTAAATAAAAAAGAAATACCAGAATTAGTTTATCAGTTACAAGAGCAATTACCAGATTATATGGTGCCATCTAAACTAATTTATATTAATGAATTACCACTTACACCTAATAAAAAGATTGATGTTAAGAAGTTAGCTCAGTTAGAAGAAAAGTATGAACCGGTTCGTCTACAAGAATATGTTGCACCTTCTAATAAAGCAGAGAAACAAATAGCGCGCGCTTGGGCGGAAGTATTAGGAATTTCAAAAGTTGGAGTGCATGATGATTTCTTTACAATTGGTGGACATTCATTAAAAGTATTACGAGTCTTAACGTTGTTAAAAGAAGATTTTTCACATTTAACAATTCAAGATTTCTTTAAAGAAAGAACGATATATGGATTAGCTCGAATTGAGCGAGAAGTAAAAGTAGAGAAAGAAGAAGTATTTCGTGAATATAAAGTGATTCACGAACCAGATACTATTACGTATGCAAACGTTTTGGAAGAAACCCAGATTTTAAATGTCTTTTTAACAGGAGCTACTGGTTATTTAGGATCACACATATTATATGAATTGTTGAGAGATACATCTGCTACTATTTATTGTTTAGTAAGACCAACCAAAGATGTGCAACAAAGAATTATAGATACATTAACAGGCTACTTTAGTGATATATGTGAAGAATGGTTACAGCGTATACAGGCCGTAGCTGGTGATCTGGGGGAAGAGTATCTTGGGATGAGCGAAGAAGAATTTATGTTCATCAGTTCTAAGATGGATACGATAATTCATTGCGGTGCAGATGTAAGACATTTTGGAGATGTAAAACAATTTGAAAATATAAATGTCCAAGGAACTAGCCGTATGCTAGCATTAGCGGAGAAAGGTGCTACATACCAATTTATTTCTACAATTGGTATCCCGTTAGAATTAGCGGTAGATCAATGGGATACATACATGAAAACTGGTGATTTTAATTACAGTGTAGACTTAGAGAATGTATATTCAAATAGTAAACTACAAGCGGAAAACATTGTTCGTGAAGCAATGAAAAATGGTTTGCGCGGAAATATTTATCGTGCAGGTAATTTAGCATGTCATTCAGAAACAGGTTCGTTCCAACAAAATATTGAAGGAAACGCATTTTATCGTCTTATTAAAACAATGCTATTAATTGGGAAAGCACCAAATGTGAAGTGGAAAGTTGATTTCACACCAATTGATTTTGCTAGTAAATCAATTGTATCGTATTTAAAAGATTCGCAAATTGTAGGAGAGACGTTACATATTTGTCATCCACATCAAATTGAGTTTGAACAATTTATACAGTTAATTGGAGAGTGTGGATACAATCTTAAAATGGTTCCACTTTCAGAATATGTAAATACCGGACTTGAATTAGCGAAGGGAAATGAAGTAATAGCAGAGTTAATTGCTTCTCAAGTTGCAGGAGATGGAGCGCAGCAATCTGAAATTGTAATGGGTACGCGTAGAACGAATGAATGGATTAAGAAAAAAGAATTGATAGTACCAGCAATCAATAAAGAATTTATACAGCAGTTATTAGCTCATGGTGAAAAAGTTGGATATTTTCCAAAAATAATGAAATGATTATGCATGCTTTTGTTTGTTCAATAAAATAAATCATGCTACAATGAAAACGAATTAAGGACCGGGGAGCCAATTGGCTGAGAGGATGTAAGTAAACATCGACCCTCAACCTGATCTGGATAATGCCAGCGTAGGGAGTTACTTAAAGTGATGTAGCATATGTTATTCTATAATAACTTGCAGAAAAGGCTTTCCTACGCAGTAGGAAAGCCTTTTCTTATTTTTGAAATCTAATTTTATAAGGGGGATTTTATTATGTCACAACAAGTTACAATGTCATTTTCAGTAGTACCACAAGCGAAAACGAAAGATGTATATTCTGTTGTCGATAAAGCAATTGAAGTTGTGCAACAATCGGGAGTTCGTTATGAAGTAGGGGCAATGGAAACAACTTTGGAAGGAGAATTAGATGTACTTCTTGATGTCGTTAAACGTGCGCAACAAGCTTGCGTCGATGCTGGAGCAGAAGAAGTGATTACTTCTATTAAAATCCATTATCGTCCAAGCACTGGTGTAACGATAGATGAAAAGGTTTGGAAGTACCGTGATGAATATGCAAAACCAGAAGCAATCTAAACTTATTACAACTATTTGGCTTATCCTTCTCATTGCGATATGGGAAGGATCTGTTTCATTATTTAAAATCGAACCGTGGATTTTACCAAAGCCTTCTGCCATTGTTCAAGAATTAATTGGGATGAAAGATTTACTATTACCAAATACGATGCAAACACTGCAGGAAGTTATAATTGGACTATTCTTTGCAATTTTATTGGGGACGAGCATCGCAATTATTATGGACGTTATACCTTTATTTCGTATTTTAATAAATCCATTGCTCGTTATTTCGCAAACAATTCCAATTGTTGTACTTGCACCGCTATTTATTATTTGGTTTGGATATGGGATGTTGCCGAAAGTAATGGTCGTAATACTCGTTTGTTTCTTCCCAATTGCGCTTAGTATTTTAGAAGGTTTTCAAACAGTAGATAAAAACATGTTGAAGCTGTTACAAACAATGAAGGCGACAAAATGGCAAGTTTACCAGAAAGTAAAATTTCCAGCAGTGCTTCCATACTTTTTCTCCGGTTTAAAAATTGCAGTTACATATAGCGTAATGGGGGCAATTATCGGAGAATGGCTCGGTGCAAGTGAAGGATTAGGCGTTATGCTTACGAGGGCTACAAAATCCTTTTTGACTGCCCGAGTATTTGGTGTTGCAGCAATCATCGTTATAGTGACATTATGCCTGTATTTTATCGTAGAGTTTATGGCAAGAATAACAGCACCATGGATATATAGAAAGGACGGCAGAAAATGAAAAAAGGTTTGAAATTTATGTTAGCTGCCTTAGTAGCGGTAGGTGTGGCTGGATGTAATCCGGCGAAGAAAGAAGAAAGTGCAAGTAAAGAACAAAAAGTAAAAGTAGTATTAGATTGGTTTCCAAATACGAATCATACTGGCTTGTATGTAGCGCAAACGAAAGGTTATTACAAAAAGCAAGGATTAGATGTAGAAATTATTCAACCAGGTGACAATGTAACAGCAGAGCAAATGATAGCATCAGGAAAAGCAGACTTCGCAATAAATGCACAAGAAAATGTAACATTAGCTCGTGTGGAAGGAATTCCTGTTGTATCTGTAGGAGCGATTATTCAGCACAACACTTCAGCGTTTGCATCGCTTAAGAAAGATAATATGACGTCACCGAAAGATTTTGAAGGTAAACGTTATGGCGGCTGGGGAGGACCAGCGGAAGAAGCGACATTAAAGACGATTATGGATAAGCATCAAGCTGATTTTAATAAAGTTGAAAAAATCATCTTAGGACAAACAGATTTCTTTAAATCAATCGGCCGTGATGCAGATTTCGAATGGATTTATTACGGTTGGGATGGTATTGAAGCGAAGCGCCAAGGAAAAGAGTTAAATACGATTATGGTGAAGGACTTAGATCCAGCGCTTGATTTCTATAGTCCTGTTATTATTACGAGTGAAAAACATACGAAGCAAGATAAAGACTTTGTGAAAAAGTTTATGAGTGCAACAACAGAAGGTTATAATTTTGCAATTAAGGAACCGAAAGAAGCTGCTGATATTCTAATTAAAGCTGTTCCAGATGTAAATAAAGATTTAGTTCAAGAAAGCCAGAAATGGTTAAGTACGAAGTATCAAGATGATGCGAAAGCATGGGGAGTACAGAAGGAAGAAATTTGGACGAATTACATGAATTTCTTATATGACAACAAAGTTATTAAAAAGAAAATCGATGTAAAAGATGCTTTTACAAATGAATTCCTTCCAAGTGAAAAATGAGCGGATTACAAATAAAAAATATAGTGAAATCTTTCGACGGAAAGAATGTATTAGAGAATATTAGTGCCTCTATACAAGAGGGAGAGTTTGTTTCCTTTGTAGGACCGAGTGGTTGCGGGAAAAGCACATTATTAAACATGATTGCAAATGTTGAAAAACCAACAAGCGGGAACGTAATGTATAAAGATAAGCAAGTACAAGAGCAAGATGTTGTTAGTTATATGCCACAACAAGATTTATTACTACCGTGGCGATCAGCTTTGCAAAATATCGTTCTTCCGTTAGAAATTGAAGGAAAGCCGAAAAAACAAAGGCTGACAGAAGGAATGGAAGCATTAAAGCAGTTCGAACTAGATGAATATGCAGACCATTATCCAGATGAATTGTCTGGTGGTATGCGTCAAAGAATTAGTTTTCTGCGCACATATTTATGTGAAAAGCCAATTATGCTGCTTGATGAGCCTTTTGGAAAGTTAGATGCATTTACAAAAATGGAAGTACATAGCTGGCTTTTAAACTCTTGGCATCAAGAGAAGCAAACAATCGTTATGGTTACACATGACTTAGATGAGGCAATCTTGCTTTCAGATCGCGTATTTATTTTATCTCAAAGACCAGCGTCAATAGTTGGCGAGGTACAAGTGAGATTACCTAGACCGAGAACGATGGATATGTTAACATCACTCGAATTAAAAGAGGATAAAGAAGAGATTTTAAGTGTGTTAGCTCCTTATATGAAAAAATAGAAAAAGTCTTTTAACAGTTTTTAGTATAATTACTGTTAAGAGGCTTTTTTTAGAATATGAAAAGATGGAGAAGGAACAAAAGGGAAAATAGAGAATAGAATATAACAGAGTAGTTTATACTCTTAATATAACAAATGTTAAAGGAGTGAAAGGATAAAATGACTTTATCAACTGTTCTTCAAATGGTTTTAGCTTGATATGGGAGAAGTCTGCCCATTTTTTAAGATTAAGCTAAATTGAAGACAGCAGGTAAAGAACCTTAATCCTTTTTTACGATAATATGTAATGGGTAAGGTGTATTCACCTTACCCATTTTTATATGCATAATTAAATAAGGCTTCATACTGTTGGTCTCTCTATTTAGCTTATGGACGATAAGTAAAGGAGAGAAAAAAATGAGTATATTAACAGTAGAAAATTTAAGTCATTCGTATGGTGAGAAAACCATCTTATATAATGCATGCTTTCGATTATTAAAGGGGGAGCATGTTGGGTTAGTAGGAAAAAATGGGATTGGAAAATCAACACTGCTAAGAATTTTAACAGGAGAACTTATACATGATGATGGGAACATTGAATGGTTTCCACATGTGAAGGTTGGATTTTTGCAGCAGCATATAGATTTACAAGAAGGAATAACAATTGAAGGATACTTGCAAAGTGCATTTTCTAACTTGTATGCGATTGAATACGAAATGTTAAAAATTGCAGAAGAGATGGCTGAAGCAGTAGAAGTAGAAAAATTGTTAGTAAGGTATGGAGAGTTACAAACTATATTGGAAAACTCTAATTTCTATCAAATTCATACAGAAATTGAAGAAGTGGCAATTGGTTTAGGGCTGTTTGAAATAGGATTGGAAAAGGATGTTTTAAAGTTAAGTGGAGGACAGCGGACAAAGTTATTACTAGGAAAGCTTCTTCTAGAAAAAGCTGATGTTTTATTGCTAGATGAACCAACGAACTATTTAGATACAGCACATATAGAATGGTTGCAATCGTACTTGAAACTGTACGAAAAAGCTTATATTATCATTTCGCATGATGAAGTATTTTTGAACAATATTACGAATGTCATTTACCATCTAGAAGAACGAAAAGTTAAGCGATATGTAGGGGATTATGAAAAGTTTTTACAAAGTTACCAAGTACAAAGGAAACAATTACAATCGGCGTATGTGAAACAACAAAAAGAAATTGCTCAGTTAGAAACATTTATTCAAAAAAATAAGATTCGAAAAGCAAAACAGGCAAAAAGTCGAGAGAAAGTATTGGAGAAAATGCAAAGGGTTGAAAAGGTTAATAATATACCTCGGTCCCGTTTTGCTTTTACTGTTTATAATGAACCAGTAAGTCGTATATTACAGGCTGAGAAACTAAGAGTGGGTTATAGTGAGCCGTTATTTCCAGACTTGAATTTACAAGTGAAAAAAGGAGAAAAGATAGCTGTTGTTGGTCATAACGGTATTGGAAAAACGACAATGTTAAAGACGTTATTAGGTCAAATAAAGCCGCTAAGCGGTTCAATTTTTGTTGGGGAACGAGTAAATCCTGCTTATTTTGCACAGGAAGAGTTTGCTTCAGAAATAACACCGTTAGAGAAAGTTTGGGCAGAACGACCAGATATGACAAAGAAAGAAGTGCGCCAAGCATTAGCGAAGTGTGGATTGAAAGAAGAACACGTATTAAAACCTATTCGTTTATTAAGCGGTGGAGAGCAAACGAAAGTGCGTTTATGTGAACTTATCGTAACGAAAAGCAATGTTTTAATTTTAGACGAACCGACTAATCATTTGGATGTAGAAACTAAGATGGCTTTACAGGAAGCGTTACAACAATACAAAGGAACAGTTTTAATTGTCTCCCATGAACCTTCTTTCTATGAATCGTGGATAACAAAAGTATGGAATATAGAAGATTGGAATGCTGAACAATATGAATAAAGAAAAGGCATTAGCTTTTATGAGCTAATGCCTTTTCTTTGTGATTAACATGATTTTCGAGAACTCTTACATGAGAATTGTATGAAGAAGCACTCTTATGGTGCGCTTATAAGCGTGCTTTTTCTTTTGTTATATTTATAATAATACGAAAGCCTTTCCCTAACAGGTGACTATCTTTCTTTATATATATAGATAGTTCAAAATGGAATGAAAATAATTCCTATATGTAAAGGATAATGTGGATATTATAGGAAGACAATAGAAATTAAAGGAAATTCATGTAAAATTCAAATGAACTTCATATAAACTTCATATTAGAAACCAAATATAATTATAATAGGTTATTATGATATTTTTGATTTTTCATAAAATTAAAAGTTTGAATTTAGGAAGTCTTGCTCGAACCTAAATTCAAACTTTAGTGAAATAATTAATGGATATTACGTCTAGTTTTCGCTAATGACGGCATTTAAAAGTTCGGCAGGATTACCTGTTCCTGCACCACCGATTGTAATAGATCCACCAGGAGGAATTTCGCCATTCCATCCTGCGTTTGTAATTACATAATGATTATTTGTTTTACTACTAATTTTAGAATCCCAAACTTGTGTTAAATTGCCGCTATAATCAAACTCTAATTTCCAATTTTTAATAGGAGTCGTTCCATTATTTTTGATTATAATCGAGAAGTTATAACCGCTGCCCCAATTCGAAGTGACTGAAAATGTAGCAGTGCCATTTCCATCAGGAGGTGTCGTATTAGCTTCATCCGTTTTGACAGTAAGAGCGGTAGGTTGTGATTTATTTCCAGCAGCATCTTTGGCAATTACTGAAAATGTGTATTCCGTATTAGGTTTTAAGTTTTTAATTGTAATGCTATTTGTTGTTGTACTCCATTTCTCTTCTCCAGCAGTAATTTCATATTCCGTAACTCCTACGTTATCAGTAGATGCAGTCCAGTTTAATTGAACTGAGTTTGAATTTTTATTCGTAACTACAATATTTTTAACGTTCGTTGGTGGCTCAGTATCTTTTTGACTAATAGGTCCACCAAGTAATTCTTTTACTAGCGTATCAAGTAATTTTGGACCACTACAACTATATTTTGGACTTGTACGGCAATCCCCGCTTAGTTCCCAAAACATTGCTCCACTTAAACCCTTCGTCTTTATATAGTCTGTTTTATATTTCATAGATTCATTGTCATCGTAGCTAATAAATGTGCCTGTAGTCGCATTATATAAGTAAGGTACTTTAGCTGTGTCATTCCAGTAGCGTACAAAACCATTCTTATTAACGTAATTGGCTGCTAAATCACCGTAATCATAGACACCTGTGTCACCGGTAGAATAATCATCCCAAGTACCTTTAGAAGCAAGTTTCCCATCGCTACCTGGTTTGCAAGGTTGATATTGTCCGTTATTTTCTTTTCCACAACTTTTCCATCCACGTCCGTAAAAAGGTACGCCTAATACTAGTTTATCGACTGGAACACCTTCATTTGTATAAACATAGCACCATCTACGTAAAAATTCGTATTTGCTGCTGGGTCATTTGGATCCTTGTATAGAGCTGCATTATGATTAGAAGTAGCTTCCCATCCACCGTGGAAATCATATGTCATAATATTAATCCAATCGAGTATTTGAGAAATTTTCTTTAGCTCTGTATGATCAGCGTAGCGTTGGCTTGCACCTGACGCGATTGTTAGTAAATATTGTTTGCCATCTTCAGCACCTGCTTTATTCAAAGCATTTCGGACGTCTTGAAGAAGGAGAGTGAAATTTTGTTTATCTTCAGGACGATAACTACCACCAGGAATCGTTTCAACGCCCGGATATTCCCAGTCTAAATCTACGCCATCAAACCCATATGCGCGAAGAAAAGCTACTGTAGATTCAGCAAATACTTTTCTTGTTTTTTCATCAGCGGCCATATCAGAAAAGCGGTTAGACCAAGTCCAGCCACCAACGGAAATAATTGTTTTTAAGTGAGGATATTTAGCTTTTAATCGTTTTAGTTCTCCGAAATTTCCGCAACGGGCATATTTATCGCAATCTTCCCAAGTTGTACCTGAGCCAGGATACGATTTGGTAACATCAGCCCATGGTTCACCGAGTACGAGAGTACCATTAGGAACCTCTTTATTTTGCAATGGTACACCAGATTCTTTACAGTTCCACGTTTGTTTATTTGGATTATCAGGATGGGTAGAAGGATTTCCATGTTTTCCATTCCAACAAATATCCGCGAAAGCATAGTTAAGGTGAGTAAGTTTTGATGCATCAATGTCAGCAACTTGATAATTACGTCCGTAAACGCCCCACGAAGGAAAGTACCCAACAATTTTTTGACTTTGCTTTGGTGAATCTGCTAATGCGAGATTTGGAGTAATAAAATTTGTGAGAAAAAGAGGTAAGAAAAGTAGTAGAGATAGTAATAGCAGTGTGAATTTTTGAGACCTCATAGCCATTTCTCCTTTCAAAATAAAAGATATATTTAAAGGCATACGCCAATAAATCAAAATGAATCTAGACGTATGAAACGTCTAGATAAAATGATCAGACATCACGAAGTCTATACAAGGGAGCTGGGGGTGATTAAATCGTAACAAATGTAAGATTTAGTGTAAACGCTTTATTCAGTTGTAAAAGACTTTCTCAATACAAAAAGGCTTGAATACAAACTATATATGAAAACGAAAGATTGGTATGGGAGGAAATAGCTCATTATAAATAAATTTGAGAAAAAATTGTATGGAGCCAATTATTAAAGACGTAGAAAGATAAGGAAATATCATGTAAAATAATAGTAAAAATATGTAAAGGAGGGGACGGTGTGGATGTGTTTTTGAACATTGCTGAAGAAAAAATTCGACAAGCGATACGGAATGGTGATCTTGATTATCTTCCGGGAAAAGGAAAACCACTACAATTAGAAGATCTTTCAATGGTACCTCCAGAACTTAGAATGAGTTATAAAATTTTAAAAAATGCGGGAATGATTCCACCAGAGATGGAACTACAAAAAGATATATTAAAAATAGAGGATCTAATTGCTTGCTGTTATGATGAAGAAGAGAGAAAGAAATTACGAGAAGAGTTAACAATAAAAACGTTACGTTTTCAGCAGGTAATGGAAAAGAGAAAGATTAAAGATAGTTCAGCTTTTCGTATGTATCAAGACAAAGTATTTCGTAAACTACGCTAAGAGGGATAAGATGACTACATTTAAAACGATAGAAGAATTAGCGACCTATATCGAAGAACAACAATTGGTACTTCTTTTTATTAAAACGAAAAATTGTGGTGTTTGTGATGTTATGCTAAGAAAAGTAAATTGCTTATTAGAGAATTATGATTACGTAGAGAAAATAGAGATATTACTACAAGACATGCAAGAGATTGCGGGGCGATATGGAGTATTTACAGGGCCAACAATTTTATTATTTCATAATGGAAAAGAAATTCTTCGTGAATCACGCTTCATTTCACTTGAAAATTTAGAGAGAACCATTCAATTATTCGAGGAATAAGGGAGGCTTTTATATGGAATTTATTATTGTCATACTATTATTTGTTGTAGTTGGAATAATCGTAACAGCAGTTCGATCGAACAAAAAGAAGGTAAATCTTACAAAACAAAATAACATTCATAATTCATCTAACAGCTCATCACCATTATTTTTCTTTGCTGGATCTGATAATGATAGCTCGCATGATGGTGGCTCACATGATTGTGGAGGGTCTTTTGGGGGAGATAGCGGAGGAAGCTGCGGTGGCGGTGGTGATTGATGAAAATGCGCCTTATATAGGCGTATTTCTTTTTAAACAAACGTTTGATTAGTCGGCTTACATATGCATAAACACAGTTAAACAAACGTTTGATTAATATTTTTAACATATTAAGGGGAATGGAAATGAAAAGGGAACCGAAAGTGAAAAATAAGGGGAAAGTAGTGTTATTTTTATTAGCTGCGGGAGGTGTAATTCTTGTTAAATTAGCATTTAAATTTGGAACAATACATATGATTCGAACTTGGTTTGAAAGTACGTTTTCTTAAATAAGGAATATAGCCTCTTGCGATAGAGGTTTTTGATTTGTTATTATTAGACTGAACGGTCGGTTTAAAGAGGTGTGAATATGAGAAGAAGCGCAGAAGAGATAAAGAAAGAAATTGCATATAAAGCAGAAAGTCTATTTTCACAGAAGGGCTACGCAGCTACATCTATGGAAGAGATTTGTGAAATTACAGAGCGAAGTAAAGGAAGTATTTATTATCACTTTAAAAGTAAAGAAGATTTATTTTTATTTGTAGTGAAACAGCATACGTATGATTGGCTTGAAAAATGGAATGAAAAAGAGAAGTTGTATAGCACTAGTACTGAAAAACTATATGGTCTCGCGGAATATCATGTAGAGGACATACAGCAACCAATTTCAAATGCAATAGAGGAATTCTCTATGAGCCAAGTTGTAAGTAAAGAGATTCTGGATGAACTGTTAGCTTTAACTAGAGAATCATATGTTATGTTTGAGAAATTAATTGAAGCAGGTATACAGTCTGGAGAGTTCCGTGAAGATAATACTCGTGATCTTATGTATATTGTGAACGGATTATTATCAGGGCTTGGAGTACTTTACTACGAGTTAGATTATAAAGAGTTGAAACGTATTTATAAAAAGGCAATAGATGTATTGTTAAAAGGAATGGCATCTGATATTTTACAACAATTTGCAATTTGGATCAGAAATATGGCTCTTTTATATTTCATAATGGAGCGAACGAATAATGATCCAGTTTCAGTGTCTCTATTATCTGTCATGGAGTATGCACCTATCTTTATTTTCTCGTTCATTGGTGGTGCATTAGCAGATCGCTGGAATCCGAAAAGAACAATGGTCGCTGGAGATGTGTTGAGTGTACTGTCTATTATAGGAATTGTCCTGTTGTTAAAGCTGGATTATTGGCAGGCTATATTTTTTGCAACACTCATTTCCGCGATTGTAGGTCAGTTTTCTCAGCCCTCATCTTCGCGTATATTTAAGCGCTATGTAAAAGAAGAACAGGTAGCAAATGCGATTGCATTTAACCAAACATTACAGTCATTATTTCTAATTTTTGGGCCAGTGGTAGGATCGCTTGTGTATACACAACTTGGTTTATTTACGTCACTATATAGCTTAATCATTTTATTTTGGTTATCTGCTATCGCCCTTTCATTTTTACCAAAATGGGTTGAAAAAGAGCAAGTGGCAAGAGATTCATTAAAAAATGATATAAAAGAAGGGTGGAAATACGTTCTTCACACGAAAAATTTACGTATGATTACGATCACTTTTACAATTATGGGTTTAGCTGTTGGATTAACGAATCCATTAGAAGTATTCCTTGTAATTGAACGTTTAGGCATGGAAAAAGAAGCTGTTCAATATTTAGCAGCAGCTGATGGAATAGGTATGTTAATCGGTGGTATTGTTGCTGCAATTTTCGCTTCAAAAGTGAATCCGAAAAAGATGTTTGTATTCGGTATGGGCATATTAGCGATATCATTTTTAGTAGAAGGGCTATCTACATCATTTTGGATTACTAGTTTCATGAGATTTGGAACAGGTATTTGTTTAGCTTGTGTTAATATTGTTGTCGGTACGCTTATGATTCAACTTGTACCAGAAAATATGGTTGGAAGAGTAAATGGGACGATTTTACCACTGTTTATGGGGGCAATGCTAATTGGAACTTCACTAGCTGGAGGATTAAAGGAACTAACTTCACTAGTTACTGTATTTTGTATAGCGATGGCACTTATTTTATTAGCGATAGGGCCAGTTCTACGTATGCAAATAAAAAAAGAAGATGTTGCTAATAAAGAGGCACTAACAAATTCGTTAGCTTCGAAATAACTATTGTAAGGGAGCAAAATTGCTCCCTTTTTCTTTGAGGAACTTTTGACAACTATATGAGCCAATTATATACTGATGTTGTAAAAACAATTTTACAGGTTAGGAGCAATGGTGTGAAAAATCAAATCTATGAATTACGCACTGAAAATAATATTTCACAAGGCGCATTAGCTGATAAATGCAAGGTTTCTAGACAAACGATAAATGCAATTGAGAATAATAAATATGATCCAAGCTTAGCGTTAGCATTCCGTTTAGCTGAAGTATTAGGAACAACTGTTGATAAATTATTTTTGTACAAGCAGTAGAGTCGTTCATTATAAGGCGCACCGTTAAAAATAAAAAAGATCCTCTTCTTATGAGAAGAGGATCTTTTCTTATAGCGTTTTAGTCTTTGGACTAGGTGGTGTAACGGATGTATTATTTTCTGGAACTCTAGTGAGTAAGAATCCACCGATAATAAACAATACAATAATACTAAGAACACCAGCGTTTGTTTTTCCTGTTAATTGCGTTGTAACACCGACTAATACCGGGCCCATAATTGCGGCGAACTTACCAAAGATATTATAAAATCCGAAGAATTCATTAGCAGATTCTTTTGGTACTAGTTTTGCAAAGTATGAACGACTTAGTGCTTGAATACCACCTTGAGATGTAGCAACTAACATTGCTAAAATCCAAAAATCAAGTGTCGTTTTTAAGAAATAAGCATATGTGCAAATAATGATATAAATAATGATACCGACATATAACATTTTTTTACCAGTAAATGTTTCAGATAGTTTTCCGTATAGTAACGCAAATGGACAAGCGACAATTTGTGTTACAAATAATATGATTAATAGATTCGTTGCACTGATACCGAGGTCGGTCCCGTAAGCTGTAGACATAGTAATAATTGTATCGACTCCGTCAATATAGAAAAAGTAAGCAATTAGAAACATAAATACAGTTTTATATTCTTTAATATTTTTAAAAGTATCAGTAAGACGTTTGAAGCTCATTTTAATAGGTCTTGGATGACGCTCAATATAGTGTGTTTGCTCTACGTTTTTAAGCATTGGAATTGTAAATAACCCCCACCAAAGAGCAGTTATCGCGAATGAAATTTGACTAGCAATGCCAACTGATAAAGGGATAGTTCCTTTTTGAGCAAGAATAATAAGAGCGATACAACCGATAAAAGGAATAGTACTCCCAATATAGCCTAAAGCGAAACCTCTTGTAGAAATTCGATCCATTCTATCTTCAGAAGTGACATCTACTAAAAATGCATCATAGAAAATGTTGGCTCCAGCAAAACCAACTAAGGCGAGCATATAGCATCCTAATAATAAGTACCACTGAGATGTTGGAACGACTGCTAACATACTTGTAAATACGATACCAAGTCCAAAGAAGAATGTGAAAAATCGTTTTTTAAATCCTTTATAATCAGCAACTGTGCCGAGAATAGGAGCAAGTATAGAAATTAAAAGTGTAGCGAACGAGTTTGCATATCCCCAATATGCTGTTGAAGTTGCACCAGATAGCCCGGCTTCTTTTGCAGCTGCTTTAAAGTAAATTGGAAATAATGCAGTTGTAATGACGAGCGAATATACCGAGTTCGCCCAATCGTATAATATCCAGCTTTTTTCTTGTCTGGACATTTTTTTCATATAGTGTTCCCCCTTAAATTTGTTCTACTAACAGTGTACAAAAATAAAAATTATAAAAAGAGAAACAGTGATGATTTTTACAGAACTTTTACATATATACACAGTTCTTTACAATTGGAGTAAATCCTCTACAATTGATCCGTCTGTTTCGCCTAAGTGTAAACCGAGTAGTCTAGCGATAGTTGGACCTTCATCAATAAGTCTCATATACGGGACGGTAACGCCGGTTTTTATTCCTTTTCCAGCAGCGATAAAAATTGTTTCATAGTTAGGTTTTGTTGGAGAGTATCCATGCGTACCAAATGTATATTTTTTACTAGGCGTAACATCTTTTTCAGTAATTTCTTTTATAAAATCTCCTGTATAGTTTTCAGTGAAATAATACCCCTCTTGCGCTTCTAACATAAATAAACAATTACCATCTGCACCGCAGTCTTTCGCAGCTTCATCATGAAGTATAAATTCAATTCCATTCTGTTTATTTTGCAGCAGTTCTTCAAGGAGTAGTTGTACTTCTCGAATTGTATCCGTATCATTTTTGTCTTTCACATATACATAGGCAGACCCGTCGCAACTTTGACAATAGGCCTTCCAATCTACTAATAGCCCTTTTTTATTTATAGATACGAGGCCTTTTTGTTGGAATAGCACATTTAATTGAATTGCTTTGTTTTCACTTAAAGCGCTATGGTCACCAAGAGCGATAATTGTACTCTCTTCGTATAGGTCACTGTCTTTTAAAGTTTGAATAATTTTCCCGAGCCGCTCATCATGTCTATGAATTGCAGCTATTGTTTCGTTAGATTCAAAGCCATGATAATGTCTTTTCGTGTCTAAATCAGTGAAATGTACGAACATAACATTAGGCTTTTTCGTCTGAATGGTGTGTACAGCAGAGGCGAGGACGAAATCATCCAGCTCTGGTTGTGATAAACCATTTCTTATATGGCCGAAACGACGATTTAAATCTAATTGGTATAGTGGGCTACCGCTAAATAAGGAAACTAACACTTGATTTTGCCACGGTCTATTGGGGAAAATTTCTGGTAAATTGTAATCAATGTTTGCTCTCCCAGTAACAGGCCATAGAAGGGCAGCTGTCGTTAAATTTGCTTTACGCGCTTCATCATACAATGTTGTTCCTTTTATCGATTTTCGGTACCAATGCCAATCAGGTGATTCACGTCCTGGTTGAAGTAACGTATTACTAACAACACCGTGCTTGTTAGGGTAATTACCGGTTACGATTGTTGAGTGGCTTGGATATGTTACAGAAGGATAAATTGGTTCTACTTTTTCGACAACCGCGCCCTTTTTTATTAGAGATTGGAAATGAGGTAGTTTTTGTAGTATAGGAAAATCTAAAGCTGATAAACAGTCGAATGATAAAATAATGACACGATTCGTTAATGCTTTATCCATAAAGTAATCCTCCTAAGTATATAAAACCTATTCTTATATATTACTATTAATACCTAGTAATAAAAATATGTTTCTGAATAAAATTTATTGTTTATTTTCAGAAAAATTAAACATATAATAAATATAAGGGAATCTATGGACGGAGGGAATAGTATGGACTGGTTAGATGGATTCGGTATATTTTACATCATTGGTGGCATCACAATTCTCCTTGTATTTGCTATTTCATATTTACTAAAGAAACGTTTTCCAGACAAACAGTTTGATATTATATTTGCACTGATTGTAATACTTCTTTGCTTAGCATCATTTCCTGTTACCATGATGGTTATTGGTGGGTGGGAAGGAATGGGATATGGATTTATTGGTTTCTTCGTTCTACTAGGTACACTTATTGGTATGATTGCACATCAACTTGTAAAAATTACGCGAAAAAGCTACGTATAAAACTGTAAAAAATGAAAAGAATATAAAAATAAGAAAATTCACTCTTGTTTTAGGTTGAAATTTATATTATGATAATCAACAAATTTATTTCGTTATAACGATGAAAAAGGACTAGTACATATTCAACCTTTTTAGCAGAGAGAGAATCCGCCAGGCTGAAAGATTCTTAAAAAGGCAATATGGAACCTGCCTTTGAGTTCTGCATATGCAGCGGGAATTTCCCGTTATCAAAAAGAGAGCATGCGCAATTTTTGTGCATGAATCAGGGTGGTAACGCCGGCAAAGCTCGGTCCCTATTTAGGGACGCGGGCTTTTTTGTATTTTCTAGAAGGAGGAAGACTGACTATGGCAAAAGAACAAGTGCAAGCCATTACGAAGATGGAAGAGGACTTTGCGCAGTGGTATACCGATATTGTAAAAAAAGCCGAACTTGTTGATTATTCAAGTGTAAAAGGGTGCATGATTTTACGTCCGTATGGTTATGCCTTATGGGAGAATATGCAGAAGGTGATGGATGAGAAGTTAAAAGAAACTGGCCATGAAAATGTATATATGCCAATGTTTATCCCAGAGAGTTTATTGCAAAAAGAGAAGGATCATGTTGAAGGATTTGCTCCTGAAGTAGCATGGGTTACACATGGCGGGAATGAAAAGTTAGCGGAAAGACTTTGTGTACGTCCTACATCTGAAACTTTATTCTGTGAGCACTTTTCAAAAATTGTGCAATCCTATAATGATTTGCCAAAGTTATATAATCAGTGGTGTTCAGTAGTTCGTTGGGAGAAGACAACTAGACCATTCCTTCGTACGACTGAATTTTTATGGCAAGAGGGTCATACAATCCATGAAACGGCAGAAGAATCGCAGGCTGAAACATTAAATATTTTAAACTTATATGCTTCTTTCTGTGAGGATTATTTAGCGATACCAGTTATTAAAGGACAAAAAACAGAAAAAGAGAAGTTTGCTGGAGCAAAGGCAACTTATACAATTGAAAGTTTAATGCATGATGGAAAAGCGCTTCAAACAGGAACCTCTCATAACTTTGGGACGAATTTCTCAGAAGCATTTGATATTAAGTTTTTAGATCGTAATGGTAAATGGCAATATGTGCACCAAACATCTTGGGGTGTATCAACAAGAATGATAGGCGGGCTAATAATGGTTCATAGCGATAATAATGGACTTGTAATGCCACCAAAAGTCGCTCCAGTGCAAGTTGTTATTGTACCAATTGCTCAGCATAAAGAAGGAGTTTTAGCAAAAGCAACAGAGTTACAAGGACATATTCAAAAGGTTGCACGAGTAAAAATAGATGCTAGTAATAAAACGCCTGGTTGGAAATTTAATGAGTATGAAATGAAGGGTATACCAATTCGATTAGAAGTTGGTCCTAAAGATATTGAAAAGAATCAAGTTGTACTTGTAAGAAGAGATACGAAGGAAAAAGAATTTGTACCAATGGATCAATTAGAAGAACGTATTCCAGCATTACTTGAAGAAATTCATAGTTCTTTATTTAATAAAGCAAAAGCATTTCGCGATGAGAATACGTATGCTGTGACAAATTTCGAAGAGATGAAAAAAGTAGCTGACGAAAAGCAAGGCTTTATTAAAGCAATGTGGTGCGGGGAATTGGCTTGTGAAGAGAAACTAAAAGAAGAAGTGGGAGTATCTTCACGTTGTATGCCTTTTGAGCAAGAGCATTTAGCTGAAGAATGTATTTGTTGTGGTAAAGAAGCTAAACAAATGGTGTATTGGGGAAAAGCGTATTAATACTCTTTTGATAGGTGATAAAAAGGACTTTGGGCTGCATAATAAAATGCAATCCAAAGCCCTTTTTAGTTTTATACATTATTTCATGTACTTTTTAGATGGAAGGATGTTGTTCTTATTTTACGTTTTTACGACGAATAAACAGTAACATACCAATGAGGAATGTTGAAAGACCCATTAAAATAGATATAGGGTAATGCGTTGCAGTATTAGGTAATTTATCACCTTGTTTTTTTGTATTATCTTTTACATTACCACCTTGAGAACCGTTGCCCTTCTGAGAATTGCTATCGCCTTTAACACGATTGCCACCTTGAGAGCCATTACCCCCTTGAGAACTGCTATCACCTTTAACACGATTGCCACCTTGAGAGCCATTACCGCCGTGAGAGCCACTGCCACCAGAACCGTTACCGCCAGAACCATTGCCACCAGAACCGTTACCACCGGAACCGTTACCGCCGGAACCGTTGTCACCAGAGCCACTGCCGCCAGAGCCGTTGCCACCAGAACCATTGCCACCAGAGCCATTGCCACCAGAGCCATTGCCACCAGAACCGTTACTGCCGGAACCATTGCCGCCAGAGCCACTGCCACCAGAACCGTTACCACCGGAACCATTGTCACCAGAGCCACTGCCACCAGAACCGTTACCGCCGGAACCATTGCCGCCAGAGCCACTGCCACCAGAACCGTTACCACCAGAGCCACTGTCGCCAGAACCATTGCCACCAGAACCGTTGCCACCAGAACCGTTGCCACCAGAACCACTGCCGTCAGAGCCGCTACCACCAGAACCGTTACCGCCGGAACCGTTGTCACCAGAGCCACTGCCACCAGAACCATTGCCGCCAGAGCCACTACCACCAGAACCACTGCCGTCAGAGCCACTACCACCAGAACCGTTACCGCCGGAACCATTGCCGCCAGAACCACTATCGTCCTGAGAACCGTTATTTCCTGGAGGTTTATTATTATCCTTTAAATTTCCTTCTGCAAAATGATCGCTATTTTGTACAACAGCGTTTGTTAATGGATGGAAGTTTTCAGTTGCAGCATTACCGATATTTAAACCGCTAAAAAAAGATAAAGAGAGTGTTGATGCTAAAATGAAGATTTTCGTCATGGTTTTCCTCCTAAGAAATTAATATTCCATCTAAAATACATCCCTTTGTAATATTTCTTAGGAAAAAGAGTTTTATGCAAAAAAAACTATATATAGAAAAAGGTGGTGTATTTGTCAAAGCAGAAAAGAGTTAATGTAGATTTCCTACAAATAGTAGAGGCGGAGAATTTACATTCATAACGGTAGAGGAAGTGGCAGTAGATGAAAGAGTACATAGCGTTTGATATTGGCGGTACGCAAATTAAGTATGGCATTGTTTCAGAAATAGGGAGAGTATTAAAGCGTAAAACAGTTGCAACAGAAATTCATTTAGGCGGAGAACAAATTATTCAAAAACTTATATATGTATCCAAAAAAATAATGAATGAACATACTATTGCAGGAATTGGTATTAGCACTACGGGAATTGTTGATATTAATAAAGGAATTGTGACGGGAGGTGCGGATCATATTCCGGGATATAATACTATTCCTATTATTGATAGATTGCAAGAGATATTAAAAGTTCCAGTATTGATTGACAATGATGTGAATTGTGCAGCGTTTGGAGAAAAGTGGAATGGTAGTGGAAGAGAGAAAGAGAACTTTATTATGCTCACCCTTGGAACAGGAATTGGGGGAGCAATTTTTATAGGTGGAGAATTGTACCGAGGACATTCATTTAGTGCTGGTGAATGGGGGAATATGTTAATAGAAGGAAAAACGTTTGAAGAGGTTGCTTCGATTTCAGGATTAATTCGGCTTGTAAGAAAATATAAAGGCAAAGGCGAGTGGAATGGGAAAAGAATTTTCGAGTTGTATGATAAAGGAGATCGGGAAGTTGCTCAAGCAGTTGGGATCTTCTTTAAACATTTGGCGATTGGAATTAGTAATCTTGCTTATATTTTTAATCCAGAAACGATTATTATTGGTGGAGGAATTACCGATAGAGGAAATGAGTTTTTAAAAGAAGTAAAAGAGGAGGTCAGTAAATACTTAAATCAAGAGATTTATAATAATTGTGAGATTGAACTTGCACAAAACGGTAATTGTGCAGGAATGATTGGTGCTATTTACCACTTCTTACATCATCATAAGTAAATTATATGAATGTTTTCATATAACTGAGAATTTATCCTTTTTATCGCTAGGTAAATAATGCTACAATATAAGAGAAGAATACAATATTTTCCGATTTGGAAAATGCTTTGTAGAAAGGGAGAAACTTCATGCCTATTATTTTAGAAAAAGGTCAAAAGATCGATTTAACGAAAGGACAACCAAAAGTAGCAAAACTACAGGTTGGCTTAGGCTGGGATCCAATTGGGCAATCAGGTGGATTTCTGTCTTCATTATTTGGAAGTAAACCAAATGTAGATTGTGATGCATCTGTTGTTATGTTAGAAGGAGATCGTTTTTTAAACAAAAATGATTTAGTTTACTTCGGAAATAAACTTTCTACTTGTGGTAGTATTATTCATTCAGGAGATAATTTAACAGGCGAAGGCGCTGGTGATGACGAAACAATTTTCGTAGAATTACATAAAGTTCCGAGCCGTATTAATCGTTTAGTATTCGTTGTAAATATTTATGACTGTGTAAATCGTCGTCAAGATTTCGGGATGATTCGTAATGCATATATTCGTATTCAAAACCCGCAAACTGCTGAAGAATTAGCACGCTATAATTTATCGGATAATTATGCTGGCAAAACGACTCTAATTGCAGGTGAAATGTATCGTCACGGAAGTGAATGGAAGTTTTCAGCAGTTGGAGAAGGAACACAAGATAAAAACTTAAGTGAGATTGTATCACGTTATCAATAAAATAACCGAGGAGGAATTGTATATGGCATCAATTTCATTGAAAAAAGGACAAAAGGTAGACTTAACAAAAACGAATCCAGGTCTTTCAAAAGTTCTTGTAGGACTTGGTTGGGATACGAATCGTTATGATGGACAAAACGATTTCGATTTAGATGTTAGTATTTTCTTAGTAGGTGCTAACGGTAAAGTTTCAGGTGCAGAGGATTTCGTCTTCTATAATAACCCAAAAGGTGCGAATGGTGCTGTAGAGCATTTAGGAGATAACCGAACTGGCGAAGGTGAAGGCGATGATGAATCGATTAAAGTAGATTTGAAAAATGTACCTGCACATATCGAACGTATTTGCTTCACAATCACGATTTACGATGGAGAAGGACGCAGCCAAAACTTTGGACAAGTTTCTAACTCTTTCGTACGTATTTTAGATGAAGAAAAGAATGCAGAATTAATTCGTTACGATTTAGGAGAAGATTTCTCTATTGAAACAGCCGTAGTAGTAGGTGAATTATATCGTCATGCAGGTGACTGGAAATTCAATGCAATCGGAAGTGGATTCCAAGGTGGATTAGCGTCTCTATGTAATAATTTTGGTTTAGATGTAGAGTAATAGATTTGATTTATATATCCATCGGTGAAATGCGTGTATACCGATGGATATATTTTTAAAGATAAAAATATAGAGGTGAATATAGATGGTTATTCAATTACAAAAAGGACAGAAAATCGATTTAGGTAAGACAAGCCCTGGTTTAATAAAAGCAGTAATTGGTCTTGGATGGGATATTAAATCTTATGACGGTGGATCAGATTTCGATTTAGATGCATCTGCCTTTTTATTAGATGCAAACGGAAAATGTACGAAGGAAACTGATTTTATTTTCTATAATAATTTACAGTCTCCTTGTGGATCTGTTTTACATACAGGAGATAACCGTACAGGCGAAGGCGAAGGCGACGATGAGCAACTTGTTGTAGATTTGAAGAAGGTTCCAGCAGATGTTCATAAAATTGCTATTACAGTTACGATTTATGATGCAGAAGGCCGTAGTCAAAACTTTGGGCAAGTTGGAAATGCGTTTGTTCGTTTAGCGAATGAAGAGACGAATGAAGAAGTTCTTCGTTTTGATTTAGGGGAAGATTTCTCCATCGAAACAGCAGTTGTCTTTTGTGAATTATACCGTCATAATGGACAGTGGAAGTTTAATGCAGTAGGAAGTGGATTCCAAGGTGGTTTAGGTGCGCTTGTAAGAGCGTATGGCTTGGATGCATAGAAAGGAAACGATATTCGTTTCCTTTTTTTGACCTTTCTATAAATCTAGCAAAGAATAGGGGATAAAGGTAAGATGAGTATTTTGCAAGGAATCCTTGATACGTATGCTCAGTTTTTCGACTTGGACATGTGGATTAAAGTGTTGCAAGATCCAGTATCTTGGGGATTAATAGGTACACTTGTTGTACTTGAAGGGTTGTTATCTGCTGATAACGCACTTGTGTTAGCGGTAATGGTAAAACACCTTCCGGAAGAAAAACGTAAAAAAGCATTATTCTATGGACTTATTGGAGCTTATGTGTTCCGCTTTATTGCGATTGGAATCGGGATGTTCTTAATTAAATTAGCATGGGTAAAAGTGTTAGGTGCACTTTACTTAGCGTGGCTTTCAGTTAAATACTTCATTGATAAAAGAAAAGGTAATGCAGAAGAAGAGGAATCTCATGGTATGAACCAAAATAGTATTCTCTTCAGAATGTTCGGTGTCTTCTGGGGAACAGTTGCGATGGTTGAATTAATGGATATCGCATTCTCTGTAGATAGCGTACTTGCTGCATTTGGTGTATCTAATGAAGTTTGGATTTTACTATTAGGCGGAATGCTAGGTATTTTAATGATGCGTGGTATCGCTGGTGTATTCTTAAAATTGTTAGAGCGTATTCCAGAACTTGAAACGACAGCATATATTTTAATTTTAATTATTGCAGCAAAAATGTTATTGTCTGTTATTCATATTGAAATAAGCCATACAGTGTTCTTCATTATTTTAGTTGTAGCATTTGGAGCAACATTTATACTTCACTATATGAAGAATTCTGGACAAGCTAAAGAAGAAGTAGCAGCTACTAAAGAAGACAATAAATAATTGAAATGGGTTTGCTCGTTTTGCGAGCGCCCATTTTTTATAACCAAAAATAGTTTATAATAGAAGAAGGACTTAGAAAAAACGTAAATGTTTTTGGAGGTGAACTGTTGTGTTTTCACGTTTTACACTTCAACCATATGCATTAAAAGATGAATCAGATTTAAAGCAATTTGAAGCGCTTTTAGAAAAACGCCCACAATATGAGCTGACAGAGAATGAGATGAAATTTAGTTATATAGCATGTCGAATCCTAGGCGTTCCTAATGATGTAGATGAATATTTTAATGAACTGTTTGATTATAGTGAAGCGAAAGGAATCGAAGTTTTACACGAACAAAATTTAAACAAAGTGATTGATTCAGAAAAGCTTCGTCATATTCAAGAAGTGTTCGGATTACATCAAGAAGCACCAAATGGTCTGACAGTAAATAGGTTAGTTGCACACTTATCTGGGAAACAACTTTTACCGAAAGTAGACAACCCTGATTTACAGCATTACATACATACGACGTTTATTGCAGTATTGAAATTATATGAGAAACAACATAATCAGTCGTTAAAGACAGAAGGCTTCCGTCGTTTCTTAATCGACATAATTAAACTAAGCGAAAATTACGTAGCGAAGTGGTTCTCTACGATTAATTATAAGAAACAGATGCCACGTATCGTTTGGTATGGTGATGCACAGGAAAGCCGTATATATTTCTTATATTTTCTTATTATGCTCGGTTGTGATGTGCTTTATTATCACCCCGAAGGAAAAGATGGATTTGAAAATATTGATGAAGAGGGAAGAACTTTTATTGTGTCCCATCCGGGTCGCATTTCTCTTGAACCATTCCCTGATCGCCGCCGCGAGCGTGTTGCAACAGTAGCGTATCAAGCTTCGAAAGAAATTGAACAAGTACTTCACCACGATAATTCACTATTATATAAACCGTGGCAATTCCGTTCGTATACACCTGTAGCACGTACGTTAAAAACGACATATGATGAACTCTTTTTAATTACGAAAGAAAAGGCATTTGTACGTCCAACATTCTTTGTTGAAAATAAACATATTTATATTCCTTCTTTATTTGCGAAAATATCAGGCGTTTCAAAGAATGATAAAGAATATTTTCAACGATTAAAGGCTGTTACATCATTTGATAACAGTTTATTAATTAATACATTCCCGTTTACGAAAGAGCAAAAAGCAAACTTCCAATATCATTATCGAGATGCATTGGACCGAGCTGGAAAATTACATCCTGATCTAATTATGAATAGCCATTGGTGGCCGCATAAGCGTTTACCGGAAGGTTTACAACATGGGATTGCAGAGGCGATTATCCATACGTGCGAAAGTGAAATGTGCAAACCAATTGCGAAAGAGACGAAACAAGATGTAGCGCTATATGTTTTCGCACAACTTTCTCAAATACCACCCAATATTTTAGAACAGCTTGAGAAATTTGATTATTCACAAGATGTACCGAAAATTGTTATATTTAATAATGAGAAGAGCGGAGAATTAACTCGTTCTGACGCTGTTTTATTACTATTTTTGAATCAAATTGGAGTAGATGTATTCCATTTCAATCCCACGGGCAGAAACGATATTGAACCATATGTTGAAGCGGGAGCATTTGATTCCCATTGGCTTGAAGAAGTTAATTTCGATCTTGAGTTTCATGGTTCATCAGCCTATAAAAATTTATCACAAACAATAAAAGGACTATTTCGTCCATTTTTATAAGGAAAGGGAGAATACCATATGAATAACCCAGTCGTACTAGATTCGAAAACTGAATTGAATGAGCAAACCGCACAAGATGTTCGCTTGCAACTTAGACAAGATGCAGATGTGCAACGTATTTATAACGCAGTAGATATTAAAGATCAATTGGAATTAATTGAACTTGGAAAAGAACCTTCTATGGAAATTTCACGTTTTGCTGATCAAATTTTACATACAATGTCATTATCAAAGATAGAAGATTCTGGTGAATTGTTAAAGCAACTTGGTAAAATTATGGACAGATTTGATAGTAAAGACTTTGCAGAAGAAAAAAGTGGTTTCTTCTCGCGCATGTTCAAAAAAGCGGATAAAATGATAGAAAAAATCTTTAGTAAATATCAAACGATGGGCCGCGAAATTGATAAGGTTTATGTGGAAATTACGAAGTACCAAGATGAGATGAAAAAATCAATTGGAACGTTAGATGGCTTGTATGAGCAAAACTTAAAATATTATTTAGACTTAGAGAAGTACGTAGTAGCAGGAGAAATGCTATTAGAGCGTTTAAATACAGAATTAGTTCCGATGTATGAAGAGCGCGTGCGTAATAATGATCAATTAGCAGGTATTGAATTAGAGTCGCTTAAAAACTCGGTTGAAATTTTAGAGCAACGTATTGATGATTTAGAAAAAGCGCGTATGGTTGCGCTACTTACAGCGCCGCAAATTCGCATGATTCAACGTGGTAATAATAAATTAATTGGTAAAATCAATACAGCATTTATTACAACGATTCCTATCTTTAAAAATGGTATCATTCAAGCAGTAAATGCGAAACGTCAAAAGCTTGTTGCAGATTCTATGGCTGAACTTGATCGCCGTACAAATGAATTACTTAAGAAAAATGCACAAAATATCGCAACGCAAAGTGTAGAAGTAGCGAGATTATCAGGTTCTTCTAGTATTAAGATGGAAACGCTTGAGGAAACTTGGAACATTATTTCAAGAGGTATGCAAGAAACACAACAAATTGAAGAACAAAATAAACGTGAGCGTGAAGAAAGCCGCAAGCGTATGGCTACATTAACGGAGAATATCAAAAAAGAATTACAAGGATAAATGAAAAGGCAATGAGGAATATTCCTCATTGCCTTTTAGTTTCTCTTCACTAATTTAATAATCTCATTCACAATAAGTGGAATGATACTCAATAAGAGAACAAATCCCCAATCTCGCATCGTTAATGCATGTACACCGAATATATTTGCAAGGGGCGGGATGGAGATGATACAAACTTGCATAAGAACACCGATAAGAAGGGAGAAAACTAAATATTTATTTGTAAAGATCCCAATTGAAAAAATTGATTTCGTTCTTGAACGCAAGTTAAATGAATGAACGAGCTGAGAAAAACTAAGAACGACAAATGCCATCGTTTGAGCGTGTAATAGAGCATCGTCATCAATTCGCTCTGGGAAAAGAGGGAATAAATTTGTATCTCCAGTATAGAATTTTGCTCCGGCGATAAAAGCTATTAGCGTTAAAAGTCCAATGATAACTCCATTGAAAATTAGGAAAGGAACGCTACCACTAAATAAGCTTTCTTTTGCATGTCGTGGTTTTTCCTTCATCACATCTGGATCTTCAGGATCAACCCCAAGTGATAATGCAGGCAGTGTATCTGTAATTAAATTCACCCATAAAATATGAATAGGTCGTAGTGGTGTTGCCCAGCCGAGTAAAATTGCTAAAAATAAAGCGATAATTTCTCCGAAGTTACAAGAGAGTAGGAAGAGAATTGATTTTTTTATGTTGCGATAAATATTTCTACCTTCTTCAACAGCTTTCACGATAGATGAAAAATTATCATCTGTTAACACAACATCCGCTGCCCCTTTTGCAACGTCTGTTCCTGTAATGCCCATCGCTACGCCGACATCGGCTTGCTTTAAAGATGGTGCATCATTGACGCCATCACCAGTCATAGAAACGATATTTCCTTTCGCGCGTAATGCCTTTACAATTTTCACTTTATGCTCTGGAGAGACTCTAGCGAATACATTTAAATGATTAATTTTGCTAGCTAGTTCTGTATCAGAAATGTTATCTAATTCAGTTCCAATCATAATTTCCGATATTTCTTCAGCAATGCCAAGTTCTTTGGCAATTGCAAAGGCGGTATCTTTATGGTCACCAGTAATCATAACTGTGCGAATACCGGCTTTTTTACATTCTGTAATTGAATCTTTCACTTCAGTTCGTGGTGGATCAATCATACCGACAAGACCAATAAAGATAAGATTTTCTTCAAGATGATTTATATCCACATCGTTTGAATTGTATTGTTTAAATGCGAATGAAAGTACTCTTAAAGCCTCTTGAGACATTGCTCCGGCAGCTTCTAATATTTGATTTTTATCAGAATCAGTTAAAATCTCGATTTTGCCGTTTTTAAAAATATGGGTACATCGAGGTAAGAGCTTATCAATAGCGCCTTTCGTCATGCTATAGTAGCTTTCATCGTATGTATGTACGGTTGACATCATTTTACGATCTGAATCGAAAGGTACTTCGTTAACACGTTCATGTATTTTTTCTAAATGATCTTTTTGCATGTTAAAAGTGGTTCCAGCAACGAGAAGTGCAATTTCAGTCGGGTCTCCCGTTTGTGATTCGTTATTGTAAGAAGCATCATTACATAGCACCATATTTTCTAACAATAGACGTTGCGCATCATTATTTACATTTAAACTTTCTAAGTGATCGTATGTGTTATCACTATAAAAGTGAGTAACGGTCATTTTATTTTGCGTTAACGTACCTGTTTTATCTGAACAAATAATTGTGACAGAACCGAGGGCTTCAACAGCTGGTAGTTTCCGAATGATAACGTTTTGTTTAATCATACGTTGCACACCAATTGCAAGAACGATGGAAACGATAGCTGGCAAGCCTTCTGGAATAGCTGCAACGGCTAAACTAATAGCAGTCATAAACATTTCTAACGTATCCCGGCCTTGTAAAAAACCGATGAGGAACATAACGATACAAATAGCTACAGCGACAAAGCCTAAATATTTGCCGACTTGTGCTAAGCTTTTTTGAAGTGGTGTCATATCATCGTCTGCTTCATGTAAAAGGGTAGCAATCTTACCAATTTGTGAGTTCATTCCAGTTTCAACAGCAATACCGACGCCTCTTCCGTATGTTACAAGAGTGGACATAAATGCCATGTTTTTTTGATCGCCGAGTGGTACTTGCTCATCACTTTGCATGGAAGGGTGGTAGATTGCATCTTTATCAACAGGGACAGATTCACCAGTTAGAGCAGATTCTTCAACTTTTAAATTTGCGGTTTCAATAAGGCGTAAATCGCATGGGATATATCGTCCGGCGTCGAGCATAACGATATCCCCTGGAACGACGTGCTCAGATGGAATTTCTTTTAGTTCACCATTTCTCTTGACGATAGCTTTAGGTGTTGCCATCTTTTTCAATGCCTCTAAAGCTTGTTCTGCTTTCGATTCTTGGACAACACCGATAACAGCATTTAAAACTACAACAAGCGCGATAATACTGGCATCCGCCCATTCACCTACAAAGGCAGAAATAAGGGCAGCAATAATAAGGACATATACGAGGACGTCATTAATTTGGGCGAAAATACGGTGCCATAAAGTGCGTTTTTGTTTTGTAGCTAATTCATTAGAACCGTATTGCTTTAAACGTTCACTTACAATCTCATCTGTTAAACCGTGTTGTTCGTTTGTTTCTAGGTCAATCAATGTTTGATCTTTCGTCTTACTGTACCAATTGCTCATAAGTAAGCACCTCCAGTAAAAACAGTTAGCAATGGTAGTGTTGCTATTATTTGTGAGTAGTATGTATGGAGAAAAAATCTAAGGTGAGGTTCTACTTCTATTGTACAATATTTTACAGTTGGTTGAGGGAAAGAGAAGAGTTGTCATGAATTTGTTGGAAATAAAAAAGAGCCTCATATAAGAGAGGCTTTTTTACTTTTTAATTAATGTACCTAATTCTTCTGTAATAGCTTGCATTTCACTAATGCTGAATGTTTCACGTTTCATAACATGATCATAAATGTCACGTAAATCTTCGTACATTTCTTCGTTAAAACTAGCAGCTCTCATCGCTCCAGCATTAACCATACGTAATTTTTCTTTAATAGCTTCGACCATGTATTCAACGTTTTCTTCTGACTTTACGGATAAATCCACCGAAGTGTCCCCCTTTAAAATAACATAAGGCTATCTTAACATTTTTTATCATTTTCGTTAATGGATCTTTTCAATCCTATTAAATTAGTAGGGATTTCCTTTATATTTCATAATTGGTTGTTTATACTATAAGTATATATGAAGAAATGCACCAAGAAGGGAAGAAACAAAAACATGGTTCAAGTATTGTTTGTTTGTCTTGGGAACATTTGCCGTTCTCCGATGGCAGAAGCGATTTTTCGAAATCTTGTCGTAAAAGAGGGACTTGAAGAGAAAATTGTCATTGATTCTGCAGGAACTGGAGATTGGCATGTTGGCCATCCGCCACATAAAGGAACACAAAAAATTTTAAAAGAAAATGCAGTCACTTTTGAAGGAATTAAAGCAAGGCAAGTAGAAAAAGAAGACTTAACAAAGTTTGATTATATTATTGCCATGGACAACAAGAATATAGCAGATTTAAAAAGTTTAGGTAAAACTGGAGGCTATATTGGTAGGCTGTCCGACTTTGTTCCAGACGGTGGCTGGACAGACGTTCCTGACCCTTACTATACAGGGAATTTCCAAGAAGTATATGACCTTGTAACAGAAGGGTGTGCAAAGCTATTAGCTTTCATTCGAAATGAACAAGGAATATGAGGAAGCTTAGAAAGAAATACTTTCTAACATAAGAAATGAAAGGGTGAAGGAATATGGCAAAGAAAAATAATATTGCTCGAAACATTGCGATTGGTGTAGCGGCAGGTGTAGCTGTATCCATGTTAAAGAAAGAAAACCGTGAAAAAGTAAAAAATACAGCAGAAAAAGCAAAAACAAAGATGATTGAAATTGGTGAAAATGCAAAGATCAAAGAAAAAGTGCAAACTGTTACAGATAAAGGACGCGAACTTGCTGATTTCAATGTGGTAAAAGCGAAAGTAGCAGAAATTAAAAAATTAACGCCATCTGTTGTAGAGACGTTAAAAGAAACGAAAGAAATTTTTAGTAAGAAAAAAGTTGAGCCAGAAGAAAAGCCAGAAACGATTGAAATTCAAGCTGTATCTCCAAAGGTAGATGAGCTGAAAGCAGAAGAAGAGCCAGTAGTTGCTGAAGATGGTGGTATGAAAGAAGCGCGTGAATTATTTATAAAAGACTCAAATGCAGTGGAAAAAAAAACTGAAGCGTACATTGAGTTAAAGCAAGATAAAGAAGAGAAGAAAAGCGTTTAAACATATATGAGAAAAATTTTAGAAAAGGTGAGAAGAAATCGTACTTATTCGTTTGGTAAAGATTTATATGACCGGACGATGCGCGATGATGTAGCGGGCTTGGCAGCACAGCTCGCTTATTTCTTCTTGCTTGCAATTTTTCCTGGGCTCGTTTTCTTAATTACGCTTCTTGGATTTATTCCCATTCAAACAGAGGATGTGCTTAGTTTATTAGAGGTTTATGTACCAGATGATGCAATGAACTTAATTGAGGTAAATGTAGATAAAGTTGTAAACCAGCAAAATGGTGGTTTATTATCATTTGGTTTATTATCCATGTTATGGTTTGCCTCAAATGGTGTTAATGCGGTTATGAATGCTTTTAACCGCGCTTATGACGTGAAGGAAACACGTTCTTTTATTACAACAAGAGCGTTATCAATTGTGTTTACATTAGCTATTATTTTTATGATTGTCTTTGCGTTAATTGTTCCGGTATTCGGACAAGTTATTGGAGCAGCAGTGTTTAAAGCACTCGGTTTATCAGATAGTTTTTCTTTCGTATGGAGCATTACACGATTAGTAGCGAGTTTCTTCGTACTATTTGCTTTGTTTAGTTTCTTATATACATTTGCACCAGATCGAAAGTTAAAAAGAAGAGAAGTTATTTCAGGGGCGTTATTTGCTACTGTAGGATGGATTGTGGTGTCTTACTCATTTGCTTATTATGTAGATAAGTTTGCGAATTACGCCAATACATATGGTGGTCTCGGTGGTATCATTATTTTAATGTTATGGTTTTATTTAACTGGATGGGTAATTTTACTTGGCGGTGAAATTAATGGTTTACTCCACCATTATAGAACCGGTGACAATAATTCCCGTAATGAATAATGAGTTCTTGTTCCATAATAAAAAGGAACAGGGGGGATATTTCATGAGTAATAATAAAAAGAACCATAATAATAAAAGTAATAATAAACAAAAGAGCAGTTCGCATCCAAAGCATAAAACGAGTAGCAGTGCGAACGGTCATAATAGCTATCACTAAAAAAAAACGGGTCCTCTATGAGGGACCCGTTTTATTTGCTTCCTTTTAGTAATCGTAAGCCATTCAAAATGACAAGAATCGTACTTCCTTCATGGCCAATAACACCGAATGGAAGAGCTAAAAATTGCAAGAAGTTTGAACAAATTAGCATGGCAATAACGGCTAGCGAAAAGATTACGTTTTGCTTCACAATACGGTTCATTCGTTTTGATAAACGAATTGCTTGGGAAAGGCGAGATAGTTCGTTCTTCATCAGTACAACATCTGCAGTTTCTAAAGCTACATCTGTTCCTTCTCCCATTGCGACACCAATGCTAGCAGTAGCTAGTGCAGGTGCATCATTTATACCGTCTCCGACCATTGCTACTGTACCATATTTTTCTTTTAACTTTTTAATCGTTTCAACTTTTGTTTCTGGTAAGCATGATGCGTAATATTCCTTTATATTACTTTCAGAGGCAATTGCTTTTGCCGTTTCTTCATTATCTCCAGTAATCATAATTGCTTCGACACCAATGCTTTGTAAATCACGAATAGCAGCTATTGTTTCTTGGCGAAGCGTATCTTTTAAAGCGATAAGTCCAAGAATGCCTCCCTCATCACTAATATAAACGACAGTTTTACCTTCTTTTTCAAGTGAGGCAGAAATACCATTATGAAATGTCTTTGTTTCTTCACCGATAAAATCAGCTTTACCTATTTTATAAGCGTTGTTTTCCAATATTCCTTTTAGACCAAAACCAGTTACATCTTCAACCTTTTCTGGTTTTTTTAAAGTAATGTCGTACGCATGTTGTGCATATTTAACAATGGATTCAGCTAAAGGATGTGTAGAGTGACTTTCAATTGATGCTGTAATATAAAGTAATTCTTTTTCTGTTATATTTTCTCGAACATATACATCTGTTACGGTAGGTTTACCTTCTGTTAATGTTCCTGTTTTATCAAACGCGATTGCTTTCACAGAAGCAAGGCGTTCTAAATGTATACCGCCTTTAAAGAGAATACCGTTTCTCGCTCCGTTAGAAATGGCTGATAACGTAGCTGGTGTAATGGCAGCTACGAGCGCACAAGGAGATGCGACTACAAGTAAGATCATAGCGCGATAAAACGTTTCATTCCAGCTCCAGTCAAGTAAGAAATGAGGAACGAACATCATAAGCGCAACAACGAGTAGTACACCTTTTACGTATGTTCCTTCAAACTTTTCAATGAATAGTTGTGATGGTGATTTTTCACTTTGTGCACTTTGGACGAGACGGATAATCTTTTGGAATAATGTTTGATCGCTCGGCTTCGTAATTTTAACTTCGATAGCACCACGTAAATTTACAGTACCGGCAAATACTTCATCGCCATGTCTTTTCTCATTTGGAATAGGTTCTCCTGTGATTGCTGCCTCATCGATATTTGTTTCACCGTTATGAATCGTACCGTCAGCAGGAACACGTTCACCGGGTTTAATTAAAATAATGTCGTTAATTTGTAACTCTCCAACAGGAACACGTTCCTCAGTTCCGGTGGAAATACGTAATGCTTCTTCAGGTTGTAAGTCAAGAAGAGCGGAAATTTCTTTTTGGCTCTTACTTAACGTATAAGATTCCATAGCACCGCTGAGTGCAAAGATGAAGATTAAAATAGCCCCTTCTGCCCAGTAGCCAATAATTGCAGCACCAATAGCTGCAAAGAGCATTAGCATTTCAACATTTAGCTCTTTTTCTTCAATCGTATCTTCAATTCCTTCTTTTGCTTTTGCATATCCACCAACTATATAAGCAAGGATATAGCAAGTAATACCTACATTTATTGCATCGTTCCTTGTGAATAGCCAGCCAGCTAAAATAAAAATACCAGATGCCACTGCAAATACAAGTTCATAATGTTTTTTTAATGTGTCCCATAAAGAGGGATGAGAAATTGTTTCTTTTGCGTGTAACGTTTTTACTTCTGAGTTCATTACTACTCGCTCCTTCCGAATTCTTATTGAGAAAAATAATCAAAATCGAAACCCCTATAAAACGACGAAAGCTGCCATCCATAATGGATAGCAGCATTTCTGTTGAATCTGTTTTTAATCGTTCTTATGTTGTAATTATTCTATAGTATATCATATGTTTTTATGAGATGGTACGGTTTTGTTTCAAGTATAAACGGAAAACTTGTGTTTTCGCAATTCCTTTGGTATATATGAATATTGTTCATAAAAAGGTCGGAAAGGAAGACAACAAGTGAAGACAGAGAAATTTTTTACCCATCCGATTGGCGTATTTATTGCTGCAATAGTAGCAACTTTTTTATGGGGAAGCGCATTTCCTTTTATTAAATTAAGTTATGTTGAACTTGGAATTCAACCACAAGAAGTTGGAGAGCAAATATTATTTGCCGGTTATCGTTTCTTTTTATCTGGATTCATGCTCTTATTATTCTTTAAAGTGTTAGGAAAAGATATGAGCTTCAAAAAAGGAACGGGGAAACAGTTAATACAAATTGGTTTATTCCAAACGTTTCTTCAATATATCTGTTTTTATATTGGAATGAGTTATAGTTCGGGAATTGAAGGAGCTATCATTTCAGGGACATCATCATTCTTTCAAATTTTACTCGCCCATTTTTTATATAAAGATAATGCCCTCAATATGAGAAAAATAATTGGCGTATCGATTGGCTTTTGTGGCGTCGTTTTAGTAAATGTGCCGAGTGATGGTAGCTTATCATTTCATTTTGGAATCGGAAGCTTATTACTTCTTAGTGCAGCAATGCTGTATTCATATGGAAACATATTAGCGAAAGAAGGTAGTAAAACGTTAGATGTTGGCTATATGACAGCATACCAAATGATGTTTGGTTCTATAGGATTATTATGTATAGGGGCTTTACAAGTTGGAGTAATGCCATTTACATTTAGTCTACATGCACTACTTATGCTGATTTATTTATCTTTCTTATCTGCAGCTGGTTTTTGCATTTGGAATACAATTATGAAGTACAATAAGGTTGGAAAAGTATCTATGTATATGTTCTTTATACCCGTATTTGGTGTGTTATTATCGAGCATGATTTTAGGTGAAGCAATTCATTCATTTGTGTTACTCGGTTTAGCATGTGTAGCCGCGGGAATTATTGTGGTAAATCGGACGCCAGCTAAGCAAAAAATAGAGAAAGAAAAACAAGTAGCATAGAAAGCAGAAAAGCGATTACAATGGAAGAACAGTACTGTTCTTCTTTTTTATAGAAAAAGGATAATAGACTAAGTGTAACGAAAAAAGATACAAAAAGCATTTATTGAGGAGAACATATTATGAATCTACTTTACGTGGTGTTAATTGGGCAAATACTTCTTTTTTTAATTGGTGCAATTTATGCAATGCGGCAGACAAAAAGAACGAAAGATAATATGCCGTTACCTTTAGCAATCCGTCTTATTCTTAGTTTTTCTTTAACAGGTAGTGCAATTTGGATATGGTTACAAGATCCATCTGTAGAGTATAGTACGTGGGTTGCACTTGGTATGACTTTATCGACTGTGGGAGATTTGTTTATGGCTGGGCTGATTCCAATTGGTCACAGGTTAATTGGTGGGATGGTTACTTTCGCTCTTGCTCATTGTTTTTATGTAAAAGCATTTTTGCAAACAGGAATTTCGTGGAATGGTTTTTGGATTGGCTTACTCGTATATGGGCTCTTTCTAATTGTAGGATGGTTCTTCTTTATCCGAAATGATAAACAGGATAAATTGTTTACGATAGGAGCTCTAATTTACGGATTGTGGGTTGGAGGAATGGCTTGCTTTGCATTCGCCTTATATTATGAAAATACAGGAATATGGTGGATACCAGCGTTTGGTGGTTTACTGTTTGTGATTTCTGATTTTATTATTGGCGTGACAGATATCGGAGGGCGTAAATTGAAGTATGAGCCACTTTGGATTTGGTTTACATATGTAGCTGCTCAAATGTGTATTGTATATGTGGGATTATAAAAAGATACTCTCAAAATAGTGAATAGACTATTTTGAGAGTATCTTTTTTGCTTGTTTAATTTAATCAGTATTTTTATTTTTAAATTTCTAATATTATAATTTTATAATTCAGAATTTTGTAGAAAATAATCGGTCGTATTATTTATAATAAAAGTAAAAAGATGATGAGTTGGTGAAATGATGCAAAAGAAAAAACGTTGGCGTGAATTCTTTGGAACTATTGCAATTGCGTGTTTATTGGTGTTTTTGGCGAAAATTTTTGTGTTTTTTCCGACGACTGTAAAAGGAGCATCCATGAGGCCGACGTTGCAAGATGGAGATAAGGTAATTGTTAATAAGTTAGCAAAACAATTTGAAAGCTATGGGAGAGAAGACATTATTGTTGTGAAAACAGATAATTTTTATGTCAAAAGAGTGATTGGATTATCTGGAGATATAATTGAGATGAGAAATGATCAATTATATGTGAATTCTGAAGTGATAGATGAAGAGTATTTGGATAGTAATAAAAAACAAGCAGAAAAAAAACTTATGAATTTAACAGAGGACTTTGGACCGATTACAGTTCCTAAAAATAAGATTTTTGTTATGGGAGATAATCGCTTAATAAGTAAAGATAGTAGAAATGGTTTAGGTTTTATTGATAGAGAAGATGTGTTAGGTAAGTTAGCAGGCATTTATTATCCGTTTGAAAATATGAAGATAATAAAGTAAAAAACCAAGCAAATTTTAGTTTGCTTGGTTTTTTTGTTAAACAGTAGGAGATTCGTTAGATACAAAGATATTTTCATGTTTCTTTGTAGTACTTAAAACAAATTTATGTTGTAGCAATTGTAGTTTAAATAGCGCTAAAGGATCATGATATGTTTCTGGATTGCTTCTTAGCGTTGCTAATGTTTGCTCGTCTTCCTTTATCTCAAGTTGAGCTGCATCCACATTTTGTTTCAATATGCTAAGTGGATCTTTAAAGAACATCATGATATCACGTTCTAATGCACCTTCAAATACTTCAAATTGTAGGAAGAATTGTTTTGAAATTGTGTGAGCAATTTCTGTATAGTCTTCTGTTTCAATATATTGTTTATATTTGTTGGCGAGCATAGATTGGTTTTTTTGCATATTACCAAATAATTTTCCGGCACTTTTTAAGAAAAACTGTGTTGGTGTAAAGCGTAATAAAATATTGATGTTCGTTACTGTAATTCGATTTGTCATTCGTACAACATCTCGATTCCAATCATCTAATAATTTGAAATCGCAAGGAAGTTTCATACGTTCTTCTTTATATAATTTATTAAACGTTTCACTCATTTCATCTAAATAAGCTTGAGCTTGAATAAATTCATTATGTGCTGTTTCAATCCATTCTTGAATAGACCCAGTAAATTTAGGAAGAAGTACCTGTTGTACATGCTTTTGAACTCGTTCATTCATTGCAGCATTTAATTCTTCATGAACTAGTTTGAAATCACTATCTTCTTGAACAAGATCAGAGCAGCTCTGTAATAATTCAGGAATTTGAGAATGTATATCTCGTGTAATTTCTTCTTTCGTTAAAAGATAGGATTCGGTAATAGAGCGAATTTTATCTTTTTCAAGAGCAGTAAGGTTATTAATAAATCCAGTAAGTTTCACTGAGATGTGTTTATTCCAGCGTACGGATTTTACTAATGTATTTTCTAATTCCACACGTTCATTTATGAGATAAGCAATTGTCTTTTGCGTAAACCATATTAGCTTTTCTATACGTTCTTTTTCTATATCGCGTTTTGCAAGATTAGAGAGAATAGATTCTGTTACATCTCCAAGTTGCTGACTACTCTCTTGCGAAGGAGAGTATGGGAAGAATTGTGCATCTGGAAAATGTACTTTAAGTTTACTAATTAGTTTTTCATTAGTAGTCGTATTATTTGTGTGTAATACGAAGTGAATTTGTAAGTTTGGTACTTGTTCACGTAAATAAATTAACGTATCAATTTCTTCACTATGCAATGGTGAAGAAGAATTTAATACGTAAACAAGGCTATCTGCTGCTTGTAAGTATTCAAAGTATGCATTGTTTTTATCCAATTGTCCTTGAATGGATGGTGTAATAAGAAATGTAAACTTATTTTTTCTTAAAAATCTACTTGGTAGCTTAATTTCTATACATTTTTTCTCAAGTTCTGACTGAGCAGATGTAGCCGTTATTTGATGGAATTCATCAAGGTTAGAGATATTTCTGATATCTAACTCGGTAAATTCTGTTATTTCAGTTTGACTAGCGTCTTTAAATAGAATAGGAGTTGTTAAAGTTTCAGTTAAGATGTTCTCTCCTAATATTGAATTAACAAATGATGTTTTATCATGGTCACTAGTTCCAGCTATTAGTAGTGGTGTGACATTTAAATCACATAGTTCATGGACGAGTAGCGTAAATTGATGACTTAAATCTACATCATTTTTCTCAGCCCATACAGCGATTGTTTCGAATAAATGAGAAACTGTTTCCATATTTACATCTGCTTCAGCTGATGTATTAGAAAGTAAGGATCCAGCACTTTTTACGAGTAATGATTCTAAAGTTGTAGGTGAGACTTCATTCCATGCTAATACTGCTGCAGTGACAACTAGAGAATCTTTTGCTTTCGTTAAACTGAACCAATTTGTTAATAGATTTGGTACAAGTCCGTTTAATTCATGCATAAAATGATTTCCGGTAATTAATGCAAAGTATGTTTCTTGATAGCGAGTAGAAATTTCATTCCAATCGTCATTATTGTCTGTTTCAATATGCAAGAATAAATGATTAATACTTTGAATCCAAGGAAGGTATAAGGATTCATGTTGGTAGCTATTCCAAAGAGCAATAACAAGTTCTTTAAATTGAGCTTGATCAACAGCATATAGAGCTTTTAAAGACTCATAGAAATATTCAGGCTTAATATTTTTAGTAAATCCTTTGTTTATGTAATTTATTAATGTATCAAACCAGTGTAAAGATTGTGTTCGAATACCTTCTTGAACAGCTAGTTCGATAGCGTTGTTCCAATCTTCTTGTTTTTCATAGAAAGAACGTGCAATTGCAGTAATATTTGGGTAATCCGGTTGGAATGCAACAGCTTCACTAATCGTCTTAAAAGCAAGTCCTAAACGATCTTGTTCGATATAAAGAGAAAGAAGTTGTAATGAAACTTCCATCGTAAGAGTTGTATCTTCTGTTTGAATAGATTGATAAATTTCTTCTGCCTTTGGTAGGAATCCTAGTTCAAAATAAGCATCTGCAATATTTTTTGTTGCCCAAAGTGCAAGAGTATTATTAACTTTTTCCCATTTAAATATAGCTGCTTCAAAATCTTTATTTTGATAATAAAATTCACCTTGAGCAAATCGAATATTAGAAATGTTGGAGAATTCATTTTTAGATTCATTTATATATGCTTCACCGAGTACTTCCGATGCAGGAGTAGAAGTTTCTTCTGTTAAAAATGTTTTATAGTAAACTTTTTGAATAAATTGATTTTCAATGGTCATGTTCGTTCCCCCCTGTATAATTTAGAAAAATGATGTTGTATGTAAAAGGGTTCATGTTCTTTTAATAGGTAGAAGTTGTATTATATAGACCAAACTATGTTTTTGCTAGATATATCATTTTTCTTGAGAGTTAAACCGTTGCGAAAAGTAACTTTCCTTTATTGTAACAAAAAAACACGCATATGAATTTTTATTTTTTATCAGGACATTTGCAGGCAGTAAGAATCTAATCTCAAAATTAGTGAATGTAAGTGAATTATGTCGGAGGCGAGATACCTGTAGAAGCCTGATGGATGTAGGCTAATAATCAGTAGAGGATGAAGAAAACCCACGCGGATTGAAGTTTAATTTTATCTCTGTTAAAGGAAAGAATAGAAGTAGAGTTCATTATAAAAACAATGTATAGTGAATATGTATACCATGTTTGCCTTAAAGATAGAAAGGGTACAATGTGGAATAACGATCGTGCATAGGATGTGTCTTCCGAATGGAACAACATATTGGCGAGTTAATCGCGCATTATGGCTATTTTGGAATTGTTATAGCTTTGGCTGGTGGGATTGTCGGATTACCGATACCAGACGAGTTTTTATTGACCTTTGTTGGTTATAATGTTTCAAAAGGAGTTATGTCAGGAACTGCTGCTTTTTTAAGTGGGATGGCTGGTGCGATGTTAGGGATCACGTTAAGCTACATATTAGGTTTAAAACTTGGGCTCCCTGTTTTAAAGAAATATGGGCCGAAAATTAGAATTAAAGAACATCACATTGAAAAAACACATATTTTATTTGAAAAATATGGGCCATTTCTTTTAATGATTGGTTATTTTATACCGGGAGTACGTCATTTAACAGCATATTTTGCTGGGGTATCAAATTTGACACTTTGGCGTTTTTGTTTGTACGCTTACGGTGGTGCGCTCATTTGGATAAGTGTTTTTATTGGGCTTGGCTGGAAGTTAGGCGAGAAGTGGCGCTTCGTTGAGTATAGTTTACATCATTATGGAATATGGATTTTATTAATTTCAGCAGTTGTTACATGTGTTGTATGGTTGTACATAAAGAAAAAGAAAAACCGCTAATAGCGGTTTTTTTAGCTGAAAGCAATAAATAATACACCAGCTGTAATAAAGACTACACCAACACCGGTCATAAAGTTTAACTTTTCACCGAGGATAATCATAGCGAGAATGATAGAAAATACGACGCTTAATTTATCGACAGGAGCTACTTGTGAAACCTTTCCTGTTTTGAGGGCAAGAAAATAAAATAGCCATGACGAAGCACCTGCAACCCCACTTAATGTGATAAATAGCAGTGCTTTTTTATTTAGCAGTACGTCGCCGATATTTTGAAATTTACCTTGTATGATAATAACGCCTATCATAAATAATGCCATAATAATAGATCGAATTGTTGTTGCAACGTTTGCATCGATGCCGTCTAAACCAAACTTTCCAAAAATCGATACAAGGGCAGCAGCAATTGCTGATAATAGTGCAAACAAGAGCCACGAACTCATAGTAAAATTCCTCCAATCTTACAGTATTATACATGAAAATGATTCTCATGTATAAAGTTGAAGCAATTGAGGTTTATAGGAAGCACGACTTCAACTTAACTTCTTGTTCCACCTGAATTTTAAGGTGGGAGTTTGACTGCCCGCAAATAGTGGGCTAAATAACGAAATAATCCCCACCTTATATTTTTAATAAGGTGGGGATTATTATACTACTCTGCAATTTCCTCATATAAAAAGTACGTTACATTATAAATATGTTCTACTTCATCGTCTGTCATAAACAGTAATTCGTCACGCTCAATCCCTTTTTTCTTTTCAATAAACTCAATCATGTTTTTGCGTTCTTCTCTCTTCATCAATTTTATTTCTCCTCTCAATCTGTTTTAATACAGTTTATTTAAGTTACTGCTATTATATAACAGAATCTTTAGAAAGTTCCACCTATTTTATTGTTTTTTTCAAAAGAACTTTTCGACAAAACAAGCCCACCTAAGGGGGGCTTGTTTTATTTTATAGTCGTAAAATCTCAGGCTCCGTCGTACCGGCACCATCGATGTAATAAATTGTGTCGGGATTGATTTTTATCAATACGTAATTAGGGTCTTCAGGACCGAGTAACCAACGTTTTAAGCTATTATTCCAAAACTTGTTTTTTAATGTCGAGTCTTCCTCAATTGAAGCTAATCCTTCAACTTCAATATAATCTTCATCTAACTTTTTCCCTTCTCGTCCGAGTAATACATGGACATTAGGATTGTTTTCAATATCTGTTATCTTTTTTGATTGTCGATCTGTTGCAACGTACAGTACAAAATCTTCATGGAAAAACATCATAAAGGCGCTATGAGGTTTCTCATTTCGTACTGTAGATAATACACCGGTACGTTGACCTTGAATAATAGTTGCGATTTTTTCTTTTAAGTGCATAATTTTAACCCCTTTTCACAATTTATAATTCTGTCTGTTTAAACAAGATAATTTAAATATCTTTCATACTGTTTTCTTCAATCCGATTTTTTAAACGTAATTGTGATGAAATCGGACAAGTTAGGAGAAGAATAATAATAATATTGTGGAGAAATACATACGATGGAAGGGTGAAAAGCATGTTTAATAAAATATTTCTTATAGTAGCACTTATAGGTGTACCACTATCTGTACTTGGAAAAACACTTCATTGGCCAGAAACAATTATGTTCGCTGTGTATTGTATTACGATTATCGCGTTAGCTGGTTTTATGGGGAGAGCAACAGAGAGTTTAGCAATTGTATCTGGTCCTAGAATAGGCGGATTATTAAATGCTACTTTCGGTAATGCTGTTGAACTTATCATTTCAATTTTTGCACTTCAAGCGGGGTTAATTGAAGTGGTGTTAGCTTCTTTAACGGGTTCTGTACTTGGAAATTTATTATTAGTAGGAGGACTATCCTTCTTTGTAGGTGGACTTAAATATAAAAGGCAAAGCTTTAACGTTTACGATGCAAGGCATAATTCAGCTTTATTAATATTTGCTGTTGTCGTGGCCTTTGTTATTCCAGAGATCTTTTCAATGAAGATGGACGCTGGCAAGACGTATCAATTAAGTATAGGTGTTTCTATTATTATGATTATAATGTACATTGCTGCATTACTATTTAAGTTAGTTACGCACCGTGGTGTATATCAACATAAAAGTGACGAAGTAGCGCATGAAGAAGAGCCAGAGTGGTCGAAAGGGAAGGCACTCCTTATTTTAGCGATAGCAACACTGGCGGTAGCTTATGTATCAGAGGCGCTCGTGCATACTTTTGAAACTGTTGCAAAATCATTTGGTTGGTCAGAATTATTTATAGGGGTTATTATCGTTGCAATTGTTGGAAATGCAGCGGAACATGCATCTGCAATTATTATGGCTTATAAAAATAAAGTAAATATTGCAGTCGAAATTGCAATAGGTTCTACATTACAAATCGCCATGTTTGTTGCTCCTGTACTAGTATTGCTATCTATGTTCTTCGCGCAGAGGATGCCTTTAGTATTTACCATACCAGAACTTGTATCTATGATTACAGCCGTTTTCTTAACGATTGCGATTTCAAATGATGGAGATACAAACTGGTTTGAAGGCGGCACTTTACTAGCCGCGTATGTCATTATGGGAATTGGTTTTTATTTATTATGAAAAATAGGCATAACAATTGTGCTCAGAGAAAACAATAAACAAAGTAGTATATATACCTTTACATAGGAAGGAGCCAGACAGGTGAAACGAGTATACAGCATATGTCTTTCAACTATGGTCTCGTTTATTTTATTATTTCCTAACATGAGTTTTGCAAAGACAACAGTAGGAACAAAAATGCCTTCATCTGTTTTAAATATTTCAAAAGACAATACATTTCCAAATGATGCGCAAGATTTGCCACGTTTACAGCCAAGTAAGTTTGCTCAAGAACTATTGAAAACAGCTAATATTAAAATTGAAAATCCAGACTTAATTCGGATGTTTAATGAAACGACAATTTCAAATGCGCCGCTTGCAGTAGGGTACCGGGCAAAAATTTATTTAGGTCAATGGGCTTTACATTATGAATCAGTAGACACATCGATTAATTGGGAATATAAACAAGTGAATCGAAATGTGTATGATAATCGCGGAGGAGACCGTTTATATCCACTTCGCTATAAGCAAGAAACACAAAAGACGGTTGAAGGCGATTTAACAGCAGATATGAAAGATGCTGCAGATGTGAAAAAAATGATGCTTCTCAAAGCGCTTGAAAAAGTACAATTGCCCCTTTCGTTTAAAACAACTATTGGTTATGGTACTGGACATGAGCGTGTGTATAATATTAGTCCGAGTCAACTCGGATATTTATACGCTTATACACCAGCAGTAAATGAAAAGGGAAAAGTAACATTTGGAGAAGTGTATCTTGTATTAAAGGGAAATCAAAAAAGACTTGTTGTGAAAAATATTACTTCTCAAGGAATTGGAGCGGCGATTCCAATTCATGATCATTTATTTTTTAAATTCATTTCTTCTTCCCACTCGCAATAACGTAAAAAAACGTCAGCTTATAAGCTGACGTTTTTTTATAATGTAATGTTTGCTGTTTTTGATAAGAAATCTTCTGTCGGATAGTAGCTGTTTTTTACAAGAACATTTGGTCCAAGACATTTTACTGCAGGACAGTGACAGCTTAATGATTTTGCTGTTTTTGAAGCACTCCATTTGTCATATGCTTCTTGTAATGTGTTTGTTTGTATGTTTCCTAGAAGTGGAACATCACCAAAGTCCGTTACAATAATATTTCCATCGAAAATATTTACATTTAAACGAGAACGGCCATCTGGATCATTACGAACAGTGACATTTTTGCTCTCTTGTAATTTTTTAAATGTGGCAATGTCTCGCTCGTCATCGCTACAAGCATAGAAAGGTAACGTTCCAAATAACATCCATACATTTTCATCACGAATTTCTAGTAAATGCTCAATAGCATCACGAATTTCAGCTTTTGTTAAAATCTCTAGATTACTCGCGAAGTCACTTGGATACATTGGGTGAACTTCATGACGTTTACAGCCCATCTCTTCGACGATTTGACGGTGAATATGTTCAATATGTGGTAGAGTTCTTTTGTTTAACATTGTTTCGGCCGATACAAGTACACCTGCATCTGATAGAGCCTTACTATTTGTAATCATTCTTTCGAATAATTTTGCACGTTGTTCGTAAGTAGGTTTACGCTCCATCATTGCAAATCCGCCTTCAACGAAGTCATCAATTGTTCCCCAGTTATGAGAGATATGCAACACGTCTAAATAAGGAATAATTTGTTCGTAACGTGCTAAATCTATAGTTAAGTTAGAGTTGATTTGAGTGCGAACGCCTCGTTCATGGGCGTATTTTAAGAGTGGTGTTACATAGTTGTCGACGGATTTTTTTGAAAGCATAGGTTCTCCGCCAGTAATACTTAAAGAACGTAAATGAGGAATCTCATCTAATCGTTTTAATAAAAGATCCATCGGAAGCGGATTTGGGTCTTTCGGCTGTAACGTGTAACCAACAGCGCAATGCTCACAGCGCATATTGCATAACGTCGTCGTTGTAAATTCAACATTTGTTAATAGTAGTTTGCCGTACTCTTCAAGGTCCATATACGCTTCCCATGGATCGTAAGAAGGAGTAATCGGCTTCATTTTTTGTGATATCGTCATATGAAATACTCCTTTGACTATTGAAATAACAATTTGTCCATTCTCTATAATAGAAGAATATGTGCTTTTTATAAAGTGAAACTTTTTAGCGTGAAAAGAGAGAGGGCTTACATTATAGTGGATGACTGTGACAAAATTGATGAAATTTCATGCCCATAGCAATCATTTTTGCGGTATAATAAAAGCAACTCGAATTAAAAGGAGAGTGCCTTCATGGGAAAAGCAATTCAAGATAAAGATACACAATTAGTATATTTAAAAGAGCGTTTAAATATGTTCATTGAAGTAATTGATACAATTGAACCTGAAGAAGTAGAATTAGAAGATGTAGATCGTCTTCTTGCAATGTTAGATGAATTAGAATTAAAATGTGAGCAATTTAAAAAAGACGAATAATATATTAAAAAGGCTGCCAATTCCAATTTGGTAGCCTTTTTCTGTGCGGATAATAGAAGGACGATAGAAAAAGAGGTATAATCAAGTTGTGAAAAATTTCATTTATGCTTTAATAGCGTGAAACAAATAAAAAGCTAAAGAGCATAACAATGGAATTTTCAGCTCATAACGTTTTGGTAGCGTTCACAATTGAGGGGGAAGTAACAATGAAAAAGCTTCAAGAAAGCATGTATCAACTAATTGTTGAAACGTCAACGAACTTACCGAAAGATGTTCGTCGTGCGATTCAACAAGCGAAAGAGCGAGAAAATGCAGGGACTCGTTCTGCGATGGCACTTGGCACAATTACAAATAATATTAAAATGGCTGATGATAACATCTCACCGATTTGCCAAGATACAGGGATGCCAACGTTTAAAATTTATACACCAGTTGGTGTGAATCAATTAAAGTTGAAGGAAGCTATCTATAATGCGCTTGAGCGGGCGACAAAAGATGGTAAACTTCGTCCAAATTCTGTTGACTCTCTTTTTGGAGACAATAGTGGAAATAATTTAGGACCAGGTACACCGGTTATTAAGTTTGAACAATGGGAAAAAGATTATATTGATGCACGTTTAATCCTAAAAGGTGGTGGCTGTGAGAATAAAAATATTCAATATAGCTTACCGTGTGAACTAGAAGGACTTGGACGAGCTGGCCGTGATTTAGAAGGAATTCGTAAATGCCTTCTTCATGCAGTATACCAGGCACAAGGTCAAGGATGTAGTGCTGGTGTAATTGGTGTTGGTATCGGGGGAGACCGCACATCAGGTTATGAATTAGCAAAAAATCAATTATTCCGTACATTAGATGATGTCAATCCAGTACCAGAGTTACAACAACTTGAAGAGTACGTATTAGAAAATGCGAATAAGCTTGGCATTGGTACAATGGGATTTGGTGGAGAAACAACTTTACTGGGCTGTAAAATTGGCGTGTATAACCGCCTGCCGGCTAGCTTCTACGTATCTGTGGCGTATAATTGCTGGGCATATCGCCGCCTAGGTGTAACAATCCATCCTGAAACAGGTGAAATTATGGATTGGTTATATCAAGAAGGTGAAGATACACTTCAGCATGAAGCACAAGAAAAAACAGAGCAACGTGAGATTGTATTACAAGCACCAATTACAGAAGAGCAAATTCGTGGACTTCGCGTTGGTGATGTTGTAACAATTAATGGCATGATGTATACAGGTCGTGACGCAATCCATAAGCATTTAATGGATAATGATTGTCCAGTAGATTTAAATGGACAAATTATTTACCACTGTGGTCCAGTTGTTGTGAAAGATGACAATGACAATTGGCAAATTAAAGCGGCAGGTCCAACGACAAGTATTCGTGAAGAACCGTACCAAGGCGATATTATGAAGAAATTTGGTATTCGCGCTGTTATTGGAAAAGGCGGTATGGGTGCGAAAACATTAGCGGCTTTAGAAGAACACGGCGGCGTGTACTTAAACGCAATTGGCGGTGCGGCGCAATATTATGCTGAATGTATTAAAGAAGTGAAAGATGTTGATTTCTTACAATTTGGTATTCCAGAAGCAATGTGGCATTTACGCATTGAAGGTTTTAAAGCAGTTGTAACGATGGACTCTCATGTTAATAGTTTACATGCAGATGTTGATAAAACATCACTTGAAAAATTAGCGAGCTTTAAAGAGCCGGTATTTAAATAAACAAAAATGCATCTCGAATCTTTCGAGATGCATTTTTTGGTATATATAGAAAAACATGCACAGCATGAAAGTAAGTAAGTAAACAGAAACTACAGGTACGATTATATATGGAAAGGAGACTATTTATGAAATATAAATGGTTATATATCGGTCTCATTTTTTCAATTATGATGGCACTTGTTCCAGTTTCGGCATTGGCTTATACAAATACTCCACATAACTGGGGAATCCCGCGTCCTAAAAATGAAACAGTACCAGATGCAGGAAAGTTATATACGGATTTACTGCAAAAAAATGGCGGGTTTTATTTAGGAGATACGAAGAAAAAAGATATTTATTTAACATTTGATAATGGATATGAGAATGGATACACAGGGAAAATCTTAGATGTATTAAAAGAGAAAAAAGTACCAGCAACTTTCTTTGTAACGGGGCATTACATTAAAACACAAAAAGATTTATTGTTAAGAATGAAGGATGAAGGACACATTATTGGAAATCATTCTTGGAGTCATCCTGATTTTACAGCGGTAAATGATGAGAAGCTTCGTGAAGAATTAACGAGTGTAACGGAAGAAATTAAAAAAGTAACTGGGCAAAAAGAAGTGAAATATGTACGTCCTCCGCGCGGTGTATTTAGTGAAAGAACGTTAGCTCTTACGAAAGAAATGGGCTACTATAATGTATTTTGGTCACTTGCATTTTTGGATTGGAAAGTGGATCAGCAAAGAGGATGGCAATATGCGCATAATAATGTTATGACGATGATTCATCCAGGATCTATTTTATTACTTCATGCAATATCAAAAGATAATGCAGAAGCACTTGCAAAAATCATTGATGATTTGCGCGAGAAAGGGTATCATTTTAAAAGTCTAGATGACTTAGTAAAAGGCAATCAACCGTAAGCATGTATGCTTACGGTTTTCTCATGCTATAATGATGTGTAAAAAGGATGGGGAAACGTATGTGGAGCGAACATGTTACGTTAGAGTATCCGTATCATTTTGAAGAAGTATTAAAACGTTTATCTTTTGATCCTCTTAACGTCATTCAATTAGATGAGAAAGTCATTTATATCCCGCTTTGTATAGATGAGGAACAGGTTATTGTTCGCTTACAAGGGATTGGTACTGTTCAAAATCCACAGTTTTGGATTTCTAGTCAGACAGGAAATCCGGAGAAAGTCATGAAACGAATGAGAGCCATTTTTCATTGGAATGAACCGTTTCAAGATATACAAAATCATTTTTTAAACACATCATTACGTCCACTATTTGAAACATATGCTTATACTCCAATTATTTTAGAATTTGATTATTTTGCTTGTCTTCTTCGCTGTATCATTCACCAACAAATAAATTTGAAATTTGCTACTGTGTTAACAGAACAATTTGTGAAACGGTATGGAACAGAGAAGAACGGTGTATTCTTTTTCCCCACTCCGGAAATAGTAGCAAATATTTCAATAGAAGAATTGAGAGAGCAGAAGTTTAGTCAGCGAAAGGCTGAATATATAGTAGGATTAGGTCGAAGTATTGTCAGTGGTACATTAAATTTAGCGAGTATAGAAAATGAGACGGAAGAAGAAGTTTCAGCACAATTGTTGCCAATTAGGGGAATTGGTGCATGGACAGTGCAAAACTTTTTAATGTTTGGGCTTGGACGGAAAAATATGTTCCCGAAAGCGGACATTGGGATTCAGCGTGCAGTGCAAGGTATATTTCAATTAGATGATAAACCTGATGATGTATTTTTAGAAAAAGTGAAACAAGAGTGTGAACCATACTGCAGTTATGCAGCGTTATATTTATGGAAAAGTATAGAGTAGAGGTGTAATAATGATACAAAAGCAACATGAGAGTAAGTTGGAAGTTGGTCAAACGTTTCCTGTGACAATTAAACGTCTTGGGATTAACGGAGAAGGCGTTGGTTATTTTAAGAGACAAGTTGTTTTCATTCCAGGGGCATTACCAGGAGAAGAAGTTGTTGCAGAAACAACGAAAATTCAGCGTGGCTTCGCTGAAGCGAAAGTGAAAAAAGTTCGTAAAGCTTCACCGCATCGTGTGAAAGCACCGTGTCCAGTATATGAGGAGTGTGGCGGTTGTCAGCTGCAACATTTAGATTATAAAGAACAATTGAATCAAAAGCGTGATATCGTTGTACAAGCATTTGAGAAGTACATGAAAAACAGTATGGAAGAGAAAATTCGTCCAACGCTTGGCATGGAAAATCCATGGCATTACCGTAATAAGAGTCAATTACAAGTGGGGCGTAAAGACGAAAAGGTTATTACAGGGCTATATAAACAAAACTCACATCAGTTAATTGATATTGCTCACTGTATGATTCAACATAAAGCAACGAATGAAGCGACAAAAGTTGTAAGACGTATTTTAGAAAAATTAAATGTTTCTATTTACAACGAGAAAAAACAAAAAGGTTTAGTACGCACAATTGTAACACGTACTGCAGTTCAAACAGGGGAAGTACAAGTTACACTTATTACAACAAAAGAAGAATTACCAAATAAAGAACAATTTGTTGCAGAAGTACAAAAACAGATGCCAGCGGTTAAATCAATTATGCAAAATGTAAACTGGCGTAAAACATCTGTTATTTTTGGAGACAAAACATTTAAATTAGCTGGAAAAGAAGTAATTCAAGAAACACTTGGCGATTTATCATTTGAATTATCAGCACGTGCATTCTTCCAGTTGAATCCAGAACAAACAGTTGTTTTATATAATGAAGCGAAAAAAGCAGCTGCGTTAACAGGCGATGAGAAAATTGTAGATGCGTATTGTGGTGTTGGTACAATTGGATTTTGGCTTGCAAATGATGCAGCGGAAGTACGTGGTATGGATGTAATTCCAGAAGCGATTGCAGATGCAAGAAAAAATGCGAAGCGTCACGGATTTACAAATACGAAATATGAAGCAGGTAAAGCTGAACAATGGTTACCGAAATGGGTAAAAGAAGGATGGCGTCCAGATGTAATTGTTGTCGATCCACCACGTACAGGTTGCGATGATAAATTACTGGAAACAATTTTAAAAGTGAAGCCGAAACAAGTTGTGTACGTGTCTTGTAATCCTTCATCATTAGCACGTGATGTACAAGCATTAATGAAGAGCTATGAAGTGGAGTATGTGCAACCAGTTGATATGTTCCCGCATACAGCTCACGTAGAAAATGTAGTGAAGCTTGTTAGAAAGTAAAGTTTATTAATATTCCCTCATGGTATGAGGGAATATTTTCTATGAAGGAGAATATTATGCATAATTATAAATTAACGATTCAGTATGATGGTGCACGTTTTAAAGGATGGCAACGTCTCGGTAATAACGATAATACGATTCAAGGAAAAATCGAAAGTGTCATATCTGAAATGATCGGAAAAGAAATTGAAATTATCGGTTGTAGTAGAACAGACGCTGGTGTACATGCTTTGAATCAAGTTGCTAACTTTCAAAGTGATGAGAAGTTAGTGGAACATAAAGTGAAAAAATATTTAAATCAATATTTACCTAATGATATTAGCATTACGAATGTGGAAGAAGTATATGATCGTTTCCATGCTCGTTACAATTCTAAAGCAAAAACATATCTGTATAAAATTTGGAATGAAGAGCATACAAATCCATTTATGCGTAAATACAGCATGCATGTGAATAAAAAATTAAATGTGGAAAGCATGAAAGCAGCTGCGAAACATTTAGTTGGTTCACATGATTTTACTGCTTTTTCAAATGCGAAATCAAAGAAAAAATCTATGGTTCGAGAAGTATATACACTTGATGTGATGGAAGAGGCAGGGTTTGTACAAATTAGAGTAAGTGGTAACGGCTTCCTTCATAACATGGTAAGAAAAATTGTTGGAGCATTAATTGAAGTTGGATTAGGACAATTAGATGCTGAAGCAATTCCACAAATTCTAGAGGCGAAACAACGTAATCAAATTAATTGTCTTGCTGAGGCGAGTGGTTTGTATTTGGAGAATGTTGAGTTTTAATGGCAAATAAAAAAATCGGGCTAAGTAGCTCGATTTTTTTAGTATTACGAAGATTTCTCTTTTTTTATACGTATCTTCAAATTCCAAAAAGCAGCAAGCATAATAGCTGCAAAGGAGCCGCTAATTGTTCCAAATAGTTTTGCATAAGGAGAGCTGCTTACATCGGCATTAATGAATAACATCATACAGAGCATGGCAGGGAAAAAGTATAAGTATTGTAATAACTTTAATTTTTTATCATTACTCATATATATAGCCCCTTTCTAGCATGTTATATGTTTATTATAACATATTTTACCAAGTTGTTTTTACACTTGGAGACATGTTCATTTCATATGTGTAAATGCAGTTTTTTAATTCGATATTGTAAGTTTTGCCTACTTAATCCTAAAAATTTTGCAGCTTGTGAGATGTTGCCATGATTCTCTTTAAGAATTTGGTTAATGTAGTTCTTTTCCATTTTTTCTATTGTGTGTTTTAAAGTTTTTGGTGCATCAGTATTGTGATTAGTTAGTGCATGTTGCATATTGAATTCTGTTTTTATTCGTTCACGGAAGCGAGTAGGCATATGAAACGCTGTAATGATGGTTTCATCTTCTATTAAGTTCATGGAACCTTCAATTATATGTTCCAACTCCCGTACGTTCCCAGGCCAATCGTATGCATAGAAAAATTCTCTTACATTTACATCTACATCGGTTACGTTTAGCCCGAATTGAGTATTATATTTTTCAATAAAGTGCTGAACAAGAGCTAGAATATCTTCTTTTCTTTCACGTAAAGGCGGAAGACATAAAGTAACGACGCTTAATCGGTAATATAAGTCTTCTCTTAATCGATTATGTGCGATGGCTTCGAAAGGATCTTCATTGATAGTTGCTATAATACGAACATCAATTTCTTTTTCGTGTGTGCCTCCGATTCTTCGTATTGTTTTTTCTTGTATAGCTCGTAGTAACTTCGCTTGAAGTGCTGGACTTAATGAGTTGATTTCATCTAATAACAAAGTTCCTCCGTTCGCTTCTTCAAATAAACCAGCTTTATCGATAGCTCCTGTAAATGCACCTCGGTTTGTACCGAATAATAAGCTTTCCATGAGTGTATCAGGTATAGCGGCACAGTTCTGTGAAATAAAGGGTTTTGTTGAACGCTGACTTTCATTATGGATGCTTTGTGCAAATAGTTCTTTCCCAGTGCCTGTTTCTCCTACTAGAAGTATGGAGGAAGATGTACGAATTACTCTTTTTCCTTCAGTAATGATTGATTGAATAGCTTCAGAATCACCAATTATGTGATCAAAGGTAAATTTAGTACTTTGTTTTCGAGAAGGGCCCATTCTTATTGTTTGCTTTAAGTTACTAATTTCTTTTGATATTTCAATAGCGCCTTTAATTTTTCCATTTTCTATTATAGGGAAAGTATCGTTAATCGTTGTAATTTCTTGTCCTTTATTGTTAAAATACGTTTGTTTTATATTTTTGTTTGTTTTTCCTAATTTTAATGCCTCTATAAGAGTACTATTTTTATTTTCTTCAAATGCAAATATTTCTAAAGGACTTTTATATAATACATCTGAGCGTTCCATTGATTCAATTTCCATCATTTTGCGGTTATAGATAATCGTTTTACTTTCCTCATTAATAATATGAATCCCGATATCGAGTTCATTGAGTAAAGTTTCATATAGCATGTTCATTTCAATGATCTGTTTAAAATTAATGTCTTCTGTACGCATAGATTATCTTCTCCTCATTTCACCCTATGAAGACTGACTTTTTATAATTTTATTAAAATTCTTATAAAACCGCAAAATTTTTTTGCTATTTTCCTTTTAAAACTTTTCAAATGATAGAAAAATTTTGCGGTTGTGCACGCTTTTTTGTGTAAAACTCTCATTTAATATATGAATTAGAGACTTGGTACGCATTTTGCATAAATAATATTTGAAATCTCTAGAGGGGAGAATATGAATTTTTACAGGATATACAACGTTTCGGTGTCAATTAATAAGAGGGAGGGATTTATAAAGTGAAGACAGTTATAGAAGGTGTGTATAGTCCTTGTTATGGAAAAGTAGAGAAGTTATTTGTTACGGAAAGTTCTTACGTATACGAGTGGGAGAAATTAGCGTTAATTGAAACAATAGATAAACAGAAAGTAGAAATTAAGATAGGAATCAGTGGTTATATTGAATCATTAGAAGTAGTAGAAGGACAAGCTATTGCTGATCAAAAGTTATTAATAACAGTAAGGGATGACCTTTTAGTAACAGGCAGTGATTAATGTAAGTGATGTGTATTTTTGCTCTTTTAAATCATTATTTTTACGGTGAAGAATTTTAAAAACGCTTACATTAAATGGATTGGCAAAGTGAAAAGGGGGGATTTATATGATGGATCAAAACCAAGGATTAAAAAGAGAATTGAAAAGCAGGCACATATTTATGATTGCACTCGGTGGAGTTATTGGTACAGGACTTTTTTTAGGATCAGGTTATACGATTCATGAAGCTGGACCTGGAGGAGCAATTGTAGCGTATCTTGTCGGTGGATTTGTAATGTATTTAACGATGCTCTGTCTTGGAGAGTTAGCGGTTGCGATGCCTGACGCAGGGTCTTATCAAACGTATGCGACAAAGCATATTTCTCCTGCAGCAGGTTATGTAGTGGGATGGATGTCGTGGTTAAACTGGTCTGCTACGATAGGTATTGAATTAATTGCAGTTAGTATTTTGATGAAACGTTGGTTTCCTGATGTACCGTCATGGATTTGGTGTGTAGTGTTCGCGGTACTGCTCTTTGCTATTAATGCGTTATCTTCAAGAAGTTTTGCGGAAGTGGAATTTTGGTTTGCAAGTATTAAAGTAATTACAATTATTGCATTTATTATTTTGGGCGGGGCAGCAATGTTTGGGTTTCTAGATATGAAAGGGAATGAACCAGCGCCAATGTTCTCTAGCTTTACTGATTATGGTGGATTGTTTCCAAATGGATTATCAGCCATTTTAATTACAATGATTGCAGTTAATTTTTCTTTCCAAGGAACAGAATTAGTTGGTATTGCAGCAGGTGAGAGTGAAAATCCAGAGAAAACGATCCCGAAGGCAATTAACAATACAGTTTGGCGTATACTTGTTTTCTTTGTACTATCTATTTTTATTCTTGCTGGACTATTCCCTTGGCAGCAAGCAGGAGTAATAGAAAGTCCATTCGTAGTTGTATTTGATAAAATTGGTATTCCTTATGCAGCAGATATTATAAATTTCGTTATTATTACAGCAGTACTATCCGTTGCGAATTCAGGATTATATGCAACTTCGCGTATGCTATGGTCTATGTCTAATCAAGGAATGATTAGTCCAATTTTTGGAAAGTTATCTAAAAACGGTGTTCCTATTTATGCATTAATCGTAAGCACAATTGTAGGGTGTCTCTCACTACTATCAGGTATTTATGCGGAAGATACAGTTTATTTATGGCTGCTTTCTATCGCTGGATTCGGAGCGATACTAGTTTGGGCATCTATTGCTTTATCAAATTTATTAGCTAGAAGGTCATACATGAAGCGGGGCGGGGATGTTAAGGACTTGAAATTCAAAACACCATTGTATCCATTTGTACCACTTCTTGCGTTAGTATTAAATTTAACAGTAATCGTTGGCATGGCCTTTATTCCAGAACAAAGAATGGCATTGTATTGTGGTATTCCATTTATGATTGTTTGCTTACTGTTTTATCGTGCTACAAGAAATAAGGGAAGTAATGTAGAGCATATTGAAAAGACAAATACAACGGAAGTAGAGAGTTTATAATAGTGATTAATTAGGAGACTGTAAAATTGTAAACAGTCTCTTTTTTTGTGAAAATAAAGCTGGAAACATACTATGTATGCAAAGGGGAATTAGCGATGAATCCAGAAGTTTCGCAGTTGTTAAAACAAATAGATTCAAGGAAAGAGGAATTACTAGAACTTACAAAAACTTTAATTCGTTTTGAAACACCAGCACCGCCAGCGAGAAATACAAATGAAGCACAAGAATTTGTTGCAGAGTTTTTAAGAAAACGAAATTTTAGTATTGATAAATGGGATGTATATCCGAATGATCCGAATGTTGTTGGGGTAAAAAAAGGGATAAAAAGTGACTCATATAAAAGTCTTATTATTAATGGACATATGGATGTAGCCGAAGTGTCAGCAGATGAGGCGTGGGAAACAAATCCATTTGATCCATTTATAAAAGATGGCTGGTTAGTTGGACGTGGCGCAGCAGATATGAAAGGTGGGCTGGCTGGAGCGCTATTTGCCATTCAACTTTTACAAGAAGCTGGTATTGAATTACCTGGAGATTTAACTTTTCAATCGGTAATTGGAGAAGAAGTTGGAGAAGCAGGTACACTTCAATGCTGCAAAAGGGGTTACGATGCTGATTTTGCAGTAGTAGTGGATACGAGCGATTTACATATGCAAGGACAAGGCGGTGTCATTACTGGATGGATTACAGTGAAAAGTCCACAAACGTTTCATGATGCAACGCGCAGACAAATGATCCATGCTGGAGGACGTTTATTTGGAGCGAGTGCGATTGAAAAAATGATGAAAATTTTACAAAGCTTACAAGAATTAGAGCGCCACTGGGCAGTTATGAAAACATATGAAGGCTATCCATCTGGAACAACAACAATTAATCCAGCTGTTATTGAGGGAGGAAGGCATGCGGCGTTTATTGCGGATGAGTGCCGATTGTGGATAACAGTGCACTTCTATCCGAATGAAACACATGAACAAATAATAAACGAAATTGAAGAGTATATTGGAAAGGTGGCAGCTGCCGATCCATGGTTAAGTGAAAATCCGCCACAATTTAAGTGGGGCGGAGAATCAATGATTGTAGATCGTGGGGAAATTTTCCCTTCATTAGAAGTAGATAGTGAACATAAAGCTGTAAAAAAACTTAGCTCAGTACACGAGTCTATTCTATCAAAAAATACAATTTTAGATATGTCTGCAACGGTAACTGATGGTGGTTGGTTTAGTGAGTTTCACATTCCAGCGATTATATATGGACCAGGTACATTAGAAGAAGCACATTCTGTAAATGAGAAAGTTGAAATTGAACAGTTAATTGAATTTACAAAAGTGATAACAACATTTATATATGAATGGTGCCACACGAAAAAATAGATTTGTATAGTAAAATCGTACGAGTATGTATACTTGTACGATTTTTTAGTGAACTATTTCAGAGTTGAATATAAACAACTGAAATAGTTCTTTATTTTGCTATGTCTTTCGTTTCATTTCAAGTAATTTCTCTTTTGCTAATTCAACGGCAATCGCATCATCTAAATAGCCAATTGGAAAGAGATAGTCGGGAATAATATCTGTCGATAAAATGAAATAAAGTAATGCGCTCCCAAGAACTGCACGTTCTTCTTTTGAAATGGTTTCATTACAAAATTGTTGATACATATCTGTTAATTGTTCAATAAAAGGACCAGCACTATCAATTTGCTCTAATTTGCTTGCAAAACTGTCATGAATACGTTTTTCGCCTTCTGTTGTCTGGGCATAGCGTTCGTAATTTTCGAGTTCTTGTTTTACGCGAGTTGTAGTGTAATCGAAATCGAATAAGTTAGAGGATTGTAAAGTTTGTTGAATGGTATCAAGAGATGTGTACATATCCGTTTTTTCTTTATTAATGTGAGGAGAATCAGGGTACATTTCATCAAATAACAATTGGGGTGGAACTTGAAGACATTCTGCAAATTTTTGTAGATGTTTTTGTTTTGGCGGTTGTTTGCCATTAATAATTCTTGAGACTGTTGCAGGATCAATATTTGTAAGTATTCCTAGTTGGCGCATAGATAAGGCGCGTTCTTTTAAAAGTTTTTTTATTAATTTACCAAGCCGATTATTCGGGTTTTCATTAGCCATAGTGCAGGCACTCCTTTTTTAGTGTTGAAAAAATGTTGAGCATTTATTACAAGTATATGAAACAGACAGGCACAGTTGCTCAACATTTTCATAATATGCATTGAAAAGTGAGAAAAAGGGGTGACTATTTATGAATACGGTAGGCTTATTTTCAATTTTTTTAATTGGGATCGCTTCTAATTTAGATAATGCAGGTGTTGGGATTGCGTATGGCATTCGTAAAATTCGTATTTCGTGGTTTAACAATTTTATCATCGCATTCTTTGGATTTTTATTTACTTTACTAGCTGGATTTTTTGGGAACTGGATTGCATTATTTATTTCAGAGTTTACAGCAAACCTGATTGGAGCAATCGTTTTAGGGATAATTGGGGTGTTTATTTTATGTCAGCCTTTCTTGGGTCAAAAAAATACTGTAGGTTCTAAAGATGATAATGTACTTATGGGAATTTTACGTGATCCAGAAAAAGCAGATTTTGATGGATCTAAAACAATTAGTTTTTCTGAAGCACTTGTTTTAGGAGTTGCATTATCTATTAATAATATTGCAGGTGGGTTTGATGCTGGGGTAACAAATTTAAATCTTTGGCTTACAGCGACTATTTCTGGGGTGTTTAGTTTTATTTGCATAAGTGGTTTTGCATATGTAGGGAAACGATATTTAGCAGCTTACTTAGGGAAATGGGCGACGGTTATTGCAGGAGTGTTATTAATACTTATTGGGATTGATCAGTTGTTGTAAGGAGAGTAGAAAACAAGGTTCGAGTATTTCCTTGGAAATACAGCAAGGGATTGCATATATCGACGTACTTTTCTCCATACTAATACGGATTTCTTTTAAGAAAGGGGGATTTGTATGGGACGCGGGAAAGCATTTGATCATAAGAAAAAAGGGCATGATCATCAACCACCTAAAGGTGCGTTCATTCATAAAGATGTAAATGAACATACTTTGGAAGAGGAAGAGCTACCAGTAAATATTGAGGCGTATAAAAATAGTTTAAAAAAACATTAAAAGCACCTACATAGGTGCTTTTTTTACCGTATATCTTCAATTAATTGTTCGGATTCTTCATGCATACTGTACTCACTTAATACTTGAATGCAAAGCCACTTTAATTCTTCGATCGTATGCTCAAGTTCTTCAGGAAGCACATGGTGAATGTCTTCAAGTCCCATTCCGAAATGAATAAGTTCAAGTACTTGATCATCGATGTTCCGGTCCATTAATAGTTCAAGTACTTCTAAATTGAATATGTATCGGTGAGCTTCATCGAGTGAAACAACTTTTAGCTTTAAGCTTTCTACAATACTCAATATAAAAAGAAGAATTGTTTTTTCAAGAACAGGCTGTTTTCCCATTTGAAATATTAGTTTCATCTTTCACACCTCCACATATAGCGCTAGGTTGTACTATATTATTCAGGAAGGGGGAACAAATATGCATGATATAGAGAAACTTTCAGCACTGTTTTTGTAAGAGGATTGATAACTGACAAAAGTGAGGTTTTGGTGAAATAAAAAATCCTGCTAGTATAGCAGGATAACTCGCGATTAAAAAATACTCCAGCCTTCTTGAGCAGAAAGAAGTTCAAGAATTTTAAAACCAGCAATGCTATTTCCGTTTGCATCTAAAGCTGGTCCGAAAATACCGATTCCCATGTCTCCTTTTACGCAACCGAAAATACCACCGGCTACACCACTTTTTGCAGGGATACCAACACGAATTGCAAATTCACCAGATTCGTTATACATACCACATGTGACCATAAATGTTTTGCAAATTTTTGTAATATGTTTAGGGATGATTTGTTTCTTTTTATATGGATCATATCCATCCATTGCAAAAATTAAGCCGATACGTGCTAAATCGATGCAGTTTACTTCAACTGCACATTGACGAGTATATAAATCCATAAGTTCTTCAATATCACAATCGATAATTCCGTTTTGTTTCATATAATAACAAAGTGAACGGTTTAGATAAGCTGTCTCTAATTCTGAATCGGCAACTTTAGAGGAATAATTAATAGTAGGATTATCTGTTATTTCACGTACAAAATGAAGAATACGTTCCATTTTTTCCTCGTTATCTTTTCCTGCTAACATGCTTGTAATAGCTAATGCTCCTGCATTTATCATTGGATTAAGGGGTTTGGATGGACTTGTCGTTTCTAACTTAATAATAGAATTAAATGGGTCACCCGTTGGTTCCATTCCAACTTTAGAAAATACATATTCTTCACCACGGTCTAAAAGGGCAAGGGCAAGTGTGATTACTTTGGAAATACTTTGAAGAGTAAATAGTGTTTGTGAGTTGCCTGCATGGATATATTCTGTTTCTTTATGGAAAATGGCAATCCCTAAATCGTCTGGATTTGCATTTCCTAGTTCGGGGATATAAGTAGCAAGTTTTCCTTTTTTCGTATATGGTTTTACTTGTTCTAACAACTGTTGTAAGTTGTTTGTTTCAATGCACTGCATAGTACCAACGCTCCTATTTCGAATTAACTAAGTTTACTTTTCCCGATATGCTCGGAAATAAATAATAACATGAAAAAGTGGAATGATAAAACGAAAGTTATATGTTCTATAGTAGGTCGTTCTTTCAAGTCCTTTGTATTAAAAAAGGAGAATTTCCCTTTTATATAACAGTTTGGAAATAGGAGATTTATCCATAAAAAATTCGAAAATAAAAACTACACATCTATACAACTATATGTTATTATGGTTATGTAAATAGAAAGCGTTTTCTAAGGCGTACTTATAATGATAACGATTTCATAAATTTGATAGGGGGAATTAAAATGTTGCAGTTTTTACAACGTATTGGTAAAGCGTTAATGCTTCCAATCGCCGTACTACCAGCAGCAGGATTATTGCTTCGTTTAGGGCAACCAGATGTATTTGATATTCCTGTTATGGCACAGGCCGGTGCAGCAGTTTTTGATAATTTAGCACTCATTTTTGCAATTGGTATTGCAATCGGTCTTTCAGTTGATGGTAGTGGTGCAGCAGGTCTTGCAGGTGCAATTGGTTATCTAGTTATGAAAAACAGTATTGATGCACTTAGTAAGGGATATTCTACTGTAGAATTACAAGATAAATTAGGCAAAGTCCAAGATTTAATAGGTAATAGCGCTAATGTTGATCCATCTAAGCTTGCAGATACAATGACACAAGTATCTAAGGCAGCCGAATTATCGACTAAAGTGGATATGAAAGTTTTAGGTGGTATTATTGTTGGTGTTATAGCGGGACTTCTTTATAATAAATTCCATAAGATTAAACTTCCAGAATGGTTAGGGTTCTTTGCTGGAAAACGTTTCGTCCCAATTGTTACATCGGTTGTGATGTTAATATTAGGAATTCTATTCGCACAAATTTGGCCAGCAATTCAAAATGCTATCGATGCATTAGCTCATGGAATTGTTAATTTAGGGGCAGTTGGTTCAGGTCTATTTGGTTTATTAAACCGTCTATTAATTCCAATCGGTTTACATCATGTAATGAACACATATTTCTGGTTCGTACTTGGTGACTTTACAAATGCAGCAGGTAATGTTGTAAATGGTGATATTGCTCGCTTCCTTGCCGGAGATAAAACAGCGGGTATGTTTATGACTGGTTTCTTCCCAGTTATGATGTTCGGTTTACCAGCAGCATGTTTCGCAATGATTGCGGCTGCTAAACCAGAAAAACGTAAAATGGTTACAGGTATGTTAGGTGGTCTAGCATTAACTTCATTCTTAACTGGTATTACAGAACCAATTGAATTCTCATTCATGTTCTTATCACCAGTATTATATGGTATTCATGCTGTATTAACAGGTCTTTCTTTATTCATTACAACAACTCTTGGTATTCACGATGGTTTCACATTTAGTGCCGGTGCAATCGATTATTTCTTAAACTTCGGTATTGCAACAAAACCATTATTACTAGCGGGAGTCGGCTTAATTTACGCAGTAATTTATTTCGTTGTATTCTACTTCTTAATTAAGAAGTTCGATTTAAAAACTCCTGGTCGTGAAGACGAAGAGGAGGTAGCTGAAGGTGAAGAAGCTCCAGTTGCAGGTTCAATTGGTGAAACTTACGTAGCAGCTTTAGGCGGAAAAGAAAACTTAACAGTTATTGATAACTGTGCAACACGTCTACGCTTACAAGTAAAAGATGCTGGTCAAGTAAATGAAGCAGCATTAAAACGTGCTGGTGCAAAAGGTGTTATGAAATTAAGTAATACAAGTGTACAAGTTATCGTAGGTACAAATGTTGAATCTGTTGCCGATGATATGAAAAAACACGTATAAATAATGAGATAAGAGGATGTCCCAAAAGATTGATAACATCAATTTTTTAGAGGACATCCTCTTTTTTGTTAACAATTTAACGGGAATCTTACTTTTGTAAATTTTCTTTTTCTTTTTTGTACATATGGGTTGGTAATATGTGCAGTGCGTGATAAGGTAGGGATGATATAGAATGGATTATCCATAATCTACTAAAATAAATCTTTAGTAGAGGAATTAAATTATTGGTGAGTAAGGGGAAAAAAGCAATTATGGATCAGGAAAAAAATAATGCGAATGGGAAAGCACATCGGCCGATTGTATACATAAAAAGGACAATCATTCTCGTCTTACTATTATCACTTGTATATTTCATGTATACAAAAATTGTTGCGCATAATAAGAAAGAAGAAACTTTAAAAGCGGCAGCAGAAATGAAGAAACAAGAAGAGCTAAAAAAGAAAGAAGAAAAAAAGAAACAAGACGTACAGAAGCAAAAACAAAAAGAGCAGGAAGAACAAGTGAAGCAAGCGCAAGCTGCGGAACAGCCTGCTGAAGGACCACCTCAAGAAATTAATGAAAACGCTCAATTGGACCAGTATTTACAAAACGCAGGATTTAGCGGGACAGCTGTTATTGTGAAGAACGGAAAAGTTCTTCTGAATAAAGGGTACGGTATGGCAAATAAAGAGCAGCAAGTACCGAATAATTCAGAGACGACTTTTTATATTGGCTCTATTTCAAAGGCGTTTGTAGCAACTGCTATTATGCAATTGAAAGATCAAAATAAATTACAAGTTGAAGATACTGTTGCGAAGTATATTCCAGATTTTCCACAAGGTAATAGTATTCAGCTAAAACATCTATTAACACATACATCAGGGATTCCAGAATATGAGCAAGGAAAAGAAGATATTTCTCATGAAGAACTGATAAAGCGAATAGGAAATCAAAAGCGTATTGGTGGTCCAGGAGAGAAGTGGAAGTATTCCGATTCGAACTACTCTATACTTGCATACATTGCCGAGAAGGTAAGTGGACAGTCGCTTGAAGAATATATTAAACAACATATTTTTGCTACTGCTGGTATGAAACATTCTGGTTTTGGCACAGCGTTAGAACAAACAAGATTCCCATCAACGGGTTATAAAATAGTAAATAATAATATGACAACACCTAATATTCCGAGCATGTCACAACTATATGGTTGTGGTGATATATATACGAGTGCACATGATTTATATTTATTTAACGAAGCGTTATACTCTGGAAAGTTAATTTCAAAAGCGAGTTACGATCAAATGTTTACAGCCGTGAAAAAAGATTACGGATTTGGCTGGTACGTAGACCCAGGAAGCTATTCGAATCACGGTGTAATGCCAGGTTGGAATTGTTTAAATGGATTTAGTAAAAACGGTAGTGTGTATGTTGTTTTATTATCTAACATTCAAAACAACATTAAATCATTTGGTAAAGTGAATAATGACATTTATACGATGTTGCGAAATATTGAAGTGTAAGAAACTATCCTTTTGGATAGTTTTTTTTTGCCCTGAAACAAATATTTCTTTTAGAAAATGTATGCCTTACTTATCACAAAAATATCTATTTTGTATACATTAAGATGTATGGATGTAAAATTTTATAATCTAAAAATAATAGGAGGAGAAGTGTATGTGTCTGTTCAGAAAATATTGGCATAAATTATCAAGAGTGTTTAATAGACAATTAGGCTATTTTTTAGATGATAAATTATTGCCTGCTGTGGAACGACTTTTATTTTCGCAAAACTTTGCAAGGTTTATTCAAAGAAACTCTAGGCAAGCTACGGAAGAATTTATAAAATCAAGCCAATTTCAATCTATTATTTGTAACATTTTAAAAGAATGCAATACATCACCTTTTAAAGAAATTGCAAAGCAGTATTTAGGTAAAAACGTTGAAATTACGGTGACAGTTGGACAATTAACAGGTGTGATTGTAGCGGTTGGTGATGATTTCTTAACACTACAAGAAGGAATAGGGACGGAAGTTTTATTACCATTTACAAGTATTATATCAATAAAAGAAGCGTAAGAAAGGAGACTTATATATGTTATTTACTGATGAATTGCGTAACCATGTTGGTGAGTTAGTGCAAGTTGTTACAGCTGTAGAAATTGTTGCAGGCATTCTGTTATCTGTGACGGATGGGGCAGTAAGTGTTCGTACTTCTCCTTCTTATGGACCACCGGAAGATGTAATCGTGCGTACTCCTATTATTGCTTATGTTCGCTTGGAAGGGTAAGTGTGATACAAGTATGAGAGTATCAGTTGTTATTCCAGCGCACAATGAAGCGAGTACTTTATCACAAGTTTTAGTAGAAGTGGAGAAGCTCAAGCCTTACGAAATTATTGTAGTAGATAATGGCTCCACAGATGGAACGAAAGACATAGCGTTACAACATCATTGTCACGTGATTTATTATAAACATTCTCTTGGCAATGATGTTGGACGGGCTATTGGGGCTAGAGAAGCAAAAGGTGAAATTGTTTTGTTTTTAGATGGTGATATTGTTATTGATAGTAAAGAGTTACAACGTTTCGTGAAAGGAATTCGACAAGGGCATCAAATTGTTGTGAATAATTTAACATGGTCGGTTTATTTAAAGATGAGACCACATTATACGACAGTTGGAAAGTTCATGTTGAATCGCTATTTGAATAAAAAAGAGCTTGTTGTTGGATCTTTAATCGCAATTCCACATGCGATGAGCAGGGAAGTTATCGAGAAACTTGGGTGGTGGAATTTAGCAGATCCAGCACTATTTCAAGCGATAGCGATGTCTAGAGGAGTAGATATTGTTGATATGGCTTCGGTCGATGTAATTCACACAAATAAGGTTCGTCCTGTGCATACAGGAACATCACCTGGTTCTCCTTATCCGAAAGCGACTAGCCGTATTATGGGTGATCATTTACGTGCTTTGCAATATGTAATCGAAACATATGGTAAACGCGGCGGTTTTTCGGAGGGAAACAGGGATAGGGAGTTTATAGGGAACTATAAACCAGTTGTATTAAAGAAGGAAAAAGCGAAATATAGTGCGATTATACCAGTGTCAGAAGAAAAAATAACGATAAGATCTGTTATACAAGAAGTGAAAAAAGCAGGGGTAGATGAAATTATTGTTGTCGCGAATGGAGCAGATTTTGAGACTGTTAAACAGGCAAAGTTAGAGAATGTTATCGTTATTGAATTCGAGGAAGCACTCGGACATAATGTAGCTCGAGCGATAGGAGCTATGCATGCCACAGCCGATATTTGTTTATTCGTTGATGGTGATTTTGTTATTCCAGCAAAAAAACTCACTCCATTTTTGCAAGCTGTTGAAGATGGAAGTGACGTGGTTTTAAATGATTTACAATGCTTATTAGATATGTTTCATCCTGCAGATCCAATTAGTATGGGGAAATATTTTATGAATTTAGTAGCGAAAAGACCGGATTTATGGAATAACTCATTAACGGCAGTACCACATGCTATGCATAAAAGGGTAATAGAGAAAATAGGATATGACTCGCTTGTTATTCCGCCATTAGCTCAAATGAAAGCTATTTTGGAGGTTTTTTCTATTACAGCAGTAGAATTTGTAGATGTTATAAAAACCAATCGGATACGCCCGGAGCAACATGGATTTGTAAATGGGCGTATTCCGGCATTTGACCGTATTTTCGGTGATCAACTTGAGGCGATTGCTTATCTATTGCAATATACAGACGAACGTGGGAGTTTTACAGATGGAGATCGCGATAGAGACACTATTCAACAATTGAGAAAGGAAGAAAAGAATACAGATGAATGCTAGTAGTAAAGTAGCTATTATTGGATTAGGGTATGTTGGTCTTCCTTTAGCAGTCCATTTTGCAGAAAGAGGACATACCGTACTTGGATTAGATAAAGATACTAGAAAAATAGAATCGATTATAAAAGGAGAAAGTTATATTCCAGATGTTTCTTCTAAAGTGTTGCAAAGTTTATTGACTAAAAATAAATTAATAGTAAATACACCAGATAAAGGTATTACTGATTTCCAAAATAGTGATTATGTTATTGTTACTGTTCCAACTCCAATTAATGAACGAAGAGAACCAGATTTAAGTGCCCTCATTTCAGCTTCGCATTATATACAACAAAATCTCCAAAAAGGACAAACCTTCATTTTTGAAAGTTCCACATATCCAGGCACACTTGAGGAAGTTATTATTCCTATTATTTCTCAAGCTGGCCAAAAGGTAGGAGAAGATTTCTATATCGGATATTCCCCTGAGAGAATTGATCCAGCAAATAGTCAATATTCAGTTCAATCTATTCCAAAAGTTATTAGTGGACAAACAGAAAAGTGTAAACAAAAAGTACAGGATTTATATAGTACCATTTTTGACGTAGTTGTACCTGTTAGTTCGCCGAAAGTAGCAGAGATGTGTAAGCTATTTGAAAATATTCAGCGCTTAGTTAACATCTCTTTAGTAAATGAGTTAAACACATTATGTGAAAGTTTAGGGATTGATTTTTATGAGGCCATTGAAGCGGCATCTACAAAACCTTTTGGATTTACTCCGTATTGGCCAGGACCAGGGATAGGGGGGCACTGTATTCCCGTAGACCCCTTATATTTTCAATGGCGAATAAAAAAGAATGGGGCAATTAGTCAATTAATTGAGGCGGCACATGTAATTAATGAAGAAATGCCAGAGAAAATAGTCCGGAAAGTAAAGGGCATGGTGCAATCACCCGGACTAGTTTTAATTGTAGGAATCGCATATAAGAAAGATGTAAATGATTTGAGAGAATCACCGGCTTTGCCAATTATTCAATTACTAATAAAAGAAGGATACGAGATAAAATACCATGATTCATATATTTCTTCCGCGGAAATTGGAGATAAGGTGTATCAATCTGTTGCTTTGGATGAACAAACAGTTAAAGAGGCAGGTTGTGTTTTAATTTTAACTGACCACTCTAATATCGATTGGAAGCTTTTTAAAGGAATAGACCGAGTAATAGATACACGGGGAATTATAAAGAAGGTGAGTGTATGAGTAAGAAATGTTTAATTACAGGTGGGGCCGGATTTATTGGATCTCATTTAGCTGAAGAGTTGGTGAGAAGGGGTTATGAAGTCACGATTGTGGATAACTTCTATAAAGGGAAAAATAAGTATCATAATGAGCTAATGAGAGAGATTCGGGTTATTCCAATAAGTGTTTTAGATAAAAATTCTATGTATGAATTAGTAAACCAACATGATGTAGTGTTTCATTTAGCAGCAATTTTAGGTGTTAAAACGACAATGGAAAAAAGTATAGAGCTCATTGAAACGAATTTTGACGGAACGAGAAACATTTTACAAGCAGCATTAAAAGGAAAGAAGAAAGTAGTTTTTGCATCTACTTCAGAAGTATATGGTAAAGGCAAACCGCCTTTCTCTGAAGAAGGAGATCGATTGTACGGGGCAACTTCTAAAATTCGTTGGAGTTATGCAGTTTGTAAAACGTTAGAAGAAACATTATGTTTAGGATACGCATTAGAAGGCTTACCTGTAACGATTGTTCGTTATTTTAATATTTATGGTCCAAGAGCGAAAGATGGTCCATATGCAGGAGTAATCCCGCGATTTATCCGTGCAGCTTTGCAAGGAGAAGACATTCTCGTATATGGAGATGGAAAGCAGACACGTTGCTTTACGTATGTGAGTGATGCGGTAGAAGCAACAATTCGGGCAATGGATGAGAAGGTAAATGGTGAGATTATTAATATAGGTTCTGAGAACGAACAGAGTATAAAAGAAGTAGCAGAAACAATAAAAAAACTAACGAAATCTTCTTCGAAAATTGTACAAGTTCCTTTTGAGGAAGTATATCCACATGGCTTTGAAGAAATTCCGAATAGAAGGCCGAACGTAACAAAGTTAAGAGAACTTGTTCAATTTCAAGCGACAGTAACGTGGGAACAAGGATTGAAAGAAACTATTAAATGGTTTCGTGAAGAAAACAATGGCTAAGTCGCTATCAGTTATTATTCCTGCAAGTAATGAAGTAGATACGATTTCAGACGTTATTCAATCGGTAAAACCGTTAAATCCAGTAGAGATTATTGTCATAGCAAATGGTTGTAATGATGGTACAGAAGAGGTTGCTAATCAGCTAGGTTGTAAGGTAATCAGGTATACAGAACTATTAGGGAACGATGTTGGGCGTGCAGTTGGCGCAAAACATGCGATAGGTGATGTATTACTATTTATAGATGGGGACTTTGCTATTCCAACTTCCAAATTACAATTGTTTCTTAATCCAATTTTACATGATCAGACTGACATCGTTTTAAATAATTTGGACGCATTGTTTTTAAAGAAACAAAAACCCCATTCCGTTACAGTGTGGCGTCAAATATTAAATGCAATGTTAGAGCGTGAAGAATTAAAGATAGATTCTTTATTATCTGTACCTCATGCGTTGACGAAAGAAGTCGTCCAAAGTATTGGATATGAATGTTTAGTTAATCCTATTGTAGCTCATTTACGTATAGCACAAAGTAAATGGAGAATTAACCGTCATTGTGCTATTGATGTTATTACGCCGAATAAATTTCGACCGATTGAACATGCTGCATATGGCACGAACCTTTCTCAATCTGAAAGACGAATGATAGGTGATCATATAGAAGCAGTTGCAGAACGAATAGTAAGCAGTGATATACGCGGGGGATATTATGATGGAAATAGGAAAAGGGATAGCGTCTATCATACTTTAAATTTCGAAGATTTTTATCAAGGATGGGGCGTTACATCCAATTTGTATAGAGAAAAGCAACTATCGGTTGTTATTCCTGTACAAAATGAAGAGAAAACAATTGGAAAGGTTATAGAAGAGCTTCGTAAAATTGAACCTTTTGAAATCATCGTTGTCGTAAATGGTTCGTCAGATAAAACAGCAACGATTGCAAAAGACAAAGGCGCAACAACCATTGTATATAAAGAAGCCCTTGGAAACGATGTAGGGCGTTCACTTGGAACTTATTTTGCAAAAGGAGAAATTGTGTTATTTATAGATGGTGATTTTGTTATTCCAGCTAGTGAACTATATCCTTTTGCAAAAGCTATTGCAGATGGAAAGGACGTCGCATTAAATGATTTAAATCATTATTTAGATTTAAGAGTACCACTTCATCTTGTAACTGCATTTAAGTATGCACTAAATTTAGCTTGTGATAGAAAGGATTTAGGGGTAGGCTCACTTATTGCGGTACCTAATGCATTTAGCCACAAGTGTTTGAAAGCAATTGGATATAAATCTTTATTGTCACCTTGTGTAGCACAGGTGAAGGCTCTTCTTTCTGGATTTGAAATTGCATGTGTATGTCGTGTTGAGGTTGATAAGATGAACCGTATTCGTCCCAGTGAACATTTTGCAAAAATAGGTCATCCTCCAGCTGTACTTCGAATTATAGGTGATCATATAGAAGGACTAGAGCAAATAATTGCATCAACAGACAATCGTGGCGGATTCTATGATGGCAATAGAAAAAGAGATGTTTTATAGAAGTAACAAAAAAGTGTACAACATGTGTACACTTTTTTGTTCTGTTATAAAAACTATAACAGATTAGGAGATAAGAGTATTACAGCTCTACAATGGGTATTGTTCTTATATTACAAAATAGGACTCGTATATAAGGATACCAAAAAAATACAATTAAGGAAAGGGTTAATTTTAAAGACTTTTAAATGAAGTTAACACTATATATATAGTAGTTTGCTCAACATTTCACAAACATGTCACAACTATTTCGTTCACTTTCGTAAAAAAGTAGTATTCTAAGTGTGTAAGCTGTTATATAAAAAATCTTAGTCCTGTACTAATCAAAAATGGAGGAGATTAGGATGACTCAAGTATTAGAAAATGTTAAAAACGCATGGGAAAACTTTAAAGGTGAAAAATGGAAAGCAGAGATTGATGTTCGCGATTTCATTTTAAATAATGTAAACGTTTTCGAAGGAGACGAATCTTTCTTAGCAGAAGCAACTGAAGCAACGAAACAACTTTGGGATCAAGTAATGGATTTAACAACAAAAGAACGTGAAAACGGTGGCGTTCTTGATATGGATACAAAAATTGTTTCTTCTATTACATCACATGACCCAGGATACTTAAATAAAGATATTGAAAAAGTAGTCGGTTTCCAAACTGATAAACCATTTAAACGTTCTTTACAACCATATGGTGGTATTCGTATGGCAGAACAAGCTTGTGAATCTTATGGATACGAAATGGACAAAGAACTTAGTCGTATTTTTAGAGATTGGAGAAAGACTCATAACCAAGGTGTATTTGATGCTTATACACCAGAAATGAGAAATGCACGTAAATCAGGTGTTATTACTGGTCTTCCAGATGCATACGGTCGTGGACGCATTATCGGTGACTATCGACGCGTAGCATTATATGGTATTGATCATTTAATTGAAGCGAAAAAAGCCGATTTGAATTTAACTGGTGGTGTAATGAGCGAAGATACAATGCGTTTACGCGAAGAGTTATCTGAGCAAATGCGTGCACTTCAAGAACTAAAACAAATGGCTGCTTCTCATGGTTTCGATATTTCTAAACCAGCAACAAATGCACAAGAAGCATTCCAGTGGTTATACTTCGCATATCTTGCAGCGATTAAAGAGCAAAACGGAGCTGCAATGAGTCTTGGACGTACTTCTACATTCTTAGATATTTACATTGAAAGAGATTTAGCAAATGGTACTTTAACAGAAGAAGAAGTACAAGAAATTGTAGATCACTTCATTATGAAATTACGTCTTGTGAAATTCGCAAGAACACCTGATTATAATGAATTATTCTCTGGTGACCCAACTTGGGTAACTGAATCTATCGGTGGTATGGCATTAGATGGTCGTCCATTAGTAACAAAGAACTCATTCCGTTTCTTGCATACACTAGATAATTTAGGACCAGCTCCAGAACCGAATTTAACAGTTCTTTGGTCTAAACAATTACCAGAGAACTTTAAAAACTACTGTGCGAAAATGTCCATCAAAACATCAGCAATTCAATATGAAAATGATGACATTATGCGTGCTGATTACGGCGATGATTACGGAATTGCTTGTTGTGTATCTGCAATGAGAATCGGTAAGCAAATGCAGTTCTTCGGAGCTCGTGCAAACTTAGCGAAAGCATTATTATATGCGATTAACGGTGGTAAAGATGAAAAATCAAAAGCACAAGTTGGCCCTGAGTACGCACCAATTACTTCTGAAGTACTAAATTACGAAGAAGTTATGCATAAGTTTGATATGACAATGGAATGGTTAGCGGGTCTATATTTAAACACATTAAATGTTATCCATTATATGCATGATAAATATAGCTATGAACGTATTGAAATGGCACTTCATGATACAAATGTTCTTCGTACAATGGCAACAGGTATCGCGGGTCTATCTGTAGTAGCAGACTCATTAAGTGCAATTAAATACGCACAAGTAAAACCAATCCGTGATGAAAATGGTATTGCAGTTGACTTCGAGATTGAAGGAGACTTCCCAAAATACGGTAACAATGATGATCGTGTAGATGAGATCGCTGTAAATCTCGTGAAAACATTTATGAATAAACTGCGTAAACATAAAACATATCGTAATTCCGTTCATACAATGTCAATTTTAACTATTACTTCTAACGTTGTATACGGTAAGAAAACTGGTAACACTCCAGATGGACGCCGTACTGGAGAGCCATTTGCACCAGGTGCAAATCCAATGCATGGACGTGATACAAAAGGTGCATTAGCTTCATTATTATCTGTAGCTAAATTACCATATGAAGATGCACAAGATGGTATTTCTAATACATTCTCTATTATTCCAAAAGCACTTGGTAAAGAAGATGATGTACAAGTACGTAACTTAGTATCTATGCTTGATGGCTATGCAGTAAAAGAAGGCCATCACTTAAATATTAACGTATTTAATCGTGAAACATTAATGGATGCAATGGAACATCCTGAGAAATATCCACAATTAACAATTCGCGTATCTGGTTACGCTGTAAACTTTATTAAATTAACTCGTGAACAACAAATTGATGTAATTAACCGTACAATGCATGAAAGCATGTAAATGAAAAAAGTGTCCCTTCGCTTTTAATACATAGCGAAGGGAGGCTGTTTCAATAAAGGAGGAAGTAACATGGTAAAAGGAAGAATACATTCTGTAGAGTCTTGTGGTACTGTTGATGGCCCAGGGATTCGTTATGTCATATTTACACAAGGGTGTTTATTACGTTGTCAATATTGTCATAATGCTGATACGTGGGAAATCGGTAAAGGTAAAGAAATAACAGTTGAAGAAGTGATGCAGGATGTGACATGTTACCTTCCATTTATTGAAGCCTCCGGAGGCGGTATAACAGTTAGCGGTGGAGAGCCATTATTACAGCTAGACTTTTTAATTGAGTTGTTTAAAAAGTGTAAAGAGGCTGGTATCCATACAACAATCGACTCTTCTGGTGGGTGTTATTCTGAGGAACCAGAATTCCAAAATAAGCTAGATATTTTAATGGATTATACAGATTTAGTTTTATTGGATTTGAAACATATCGATTCCAAAAAGCATCGTAAATTAACAGGGAAACCAAATGAACATATTTTACAATTTGCTCGTTATTTATCGGATAAGAATAAAGCGATTTGGGTACGACACGTATTAGTTCCTGGTGTTACGGATAATGAAGAGGATCTACAAAAACTATCTAGCTTTATTCAAAGTCTGTCTAATGTTCAAAAAGTTGAAGTGTTACCATATCATAAGCTTGGTGTATATAAATGGGAGGCGCTTGGACACAAGTACCCACTCGCAAATGTAGAACCACCTACTGAGAAAAATGTAGAACATGCTAAACATATTTTACAAGCGGTCTAATCCAAATATTGGATTAGGCTTTTTGCTTTCTTTACAATAAAATCTAGAGTATATATTGATAAAAGAGTATACTGAAAGTAGAATATCCATAATTTTGTACGGACTAAGTGGATAAATTTACATAATTGTAAAGGGAAATCAAAATAGTAAAAAGAATTAAGAAGTAAAAGAGTGAGTATCATGGAATAGAGAAGATTTGTAAGTTATTGCGAAAGCTCTTATAGGAAAGTATAATGTAAAGATATGAGCACAGATAGGATTAAGGGGTCAATCTTATATGCTTTGCATATCCACGACAGGTACATAGCTGAAAAGGGAATTATTAGAATCTGTTTATGTAATTTTTAAGGAAAATGTTTTTCCTATTGTCGTATATGCAATATGGAGAAACAAAAAGCTAGGAGTGGATTTGTTTGATAAAAAACCCCAAGGTTTTAATATTAACTGCACATTACGGTAATGGTCATGTGCAAGTAGCAAAAACATTAGAACAAACATTTCGCCAAAAAGGAATTGAAGATGTCATTGTATGCGACTTGTTTGGAGAATCACATCCATTTATAACTGACATTACAAAATATCTATATTTAAAAAGTTATACAATAGGAAAAGAATTATATCGTTTGTTTTATTACGGGGTAGAAAAAATTTATGATAAGAAAATAGCATCTTGGTATGCGAACTTTGGAAGAAAACGTTTGAAAACACTGTTACAGGTGGAGAAACCAGATATTGTAATTAATACATTTCCAATTATTGCTGTACCAGAATTGAAAAAACAAACGGGGATTTCAATTCCTGTCTATAACGTATTAACGGATTTTTGCGTGCACAAAATATGGATTCATCGAGAAGTAGATCGTTATTTTGTTGCAACGGATCACGTGAAAGAATTGATGGTTGATATCGGTGTACCTGCGGAACAAATTGTTGAAACAGGAATTCCAATTCGGAGTAGTTTTGAGTTAAAGGTAAATTCAGACATCATATATAATAAATATCAGTTATGTAAGAATAAAAAGATTTTACTAATTGTAGCAGGTGCTCATGGGGTATTAGGAAATGTAAAAGAACTATGCCAATCATTTATGTCAGTGCCTAATTTACAAGTAGTTGTCGTTTGTGGAAAAAATGAAGCTTTAAAACATGATTTATTAAGTTTACAGAAGCAAAATTCCGATGCATTAAAAGTGTTTGGGTATGTTGAAAATATTGATGAATTATTCCGAGTTACTTCTTGTATGATTACGAAGCCAGGCGGAATAACATTAAGTGAAGCAGCAGCGTTGCAAGTACCTGTCATTTTATATAAGCCTGTTCCAGGACAAGAAAATGAAAATGCGATGTACTTTGAAAAAAAAGGAGCAGCAGTTGTCATTCGCGATGATAGTGAGGTTTTCGCAAAAACAGAGGCATTATTACAAGATGATGTGAAGCTTCTTCAAATGAAAGAAGCAATGAAAAGCATCTATCTTCCAGAGCCAGCTGGTCATATTGTAGATGCAATTTTGGCAGAAAATCATGCAGAACCGCGTCATATACCTATTAAATCACCTGCTCTTGCACAATCTTTTACTTAATATGAAACCCTCTTTGTATATGTAAAGAGGGTTCTTTATTATTTTTAAAGAAAATTTAGCCAGTTATCCACAAAATAATTGCGCTTTCATTAAACAGTAAAGTCGGAATATTAACAACTATATCCACATTGTCCACAATTTTTAGAAAAATATCCACAATTAAAACAGCTGATATATGCTTTAATATAGAAAAATATTAAGTGTTTTTGAAAATTACTAACAATTGCATCAGTTTTGTGGATAAAGTTGTCCACAGCAAAAAGACCCCTTATGCATAAGCATAAGGGGTCTTTTTGCTTACTTCTATCAGTCGAGAAAATTATGTAATGAAAATGAATAATTAGGGGGGAAACTTCTAATTATTCATTTTCACTTTAAATGCTTTTCGAGCGATATCCTGCTGCACGATCTGCTTTTTGAAATTCGCGTTGATAGAGAACTTCTTGTGTACTAGATAATGTGTTTTTTGTTTTATCACGTTTCTTTTTATCCATTACAAATCACCTCGTGTCTTAAAGTTACTATTTATCGTTTCCAAAGACATGAGGGGATATACGCATATGGAAAATGTTAATGATTGATTATCATTTCAGAAAATTTAGATTATGCTTCTTTTAATTGATGAGCATCTTGGAAGGTTGTATCTCGCATTGTAGCAAGTGTGTATTGATCTTTTGGAATTTCATATAAGTTATATACTTCTTCGTTTGCGTTAATTTCATCATATACGGCTTTTCTTGTTTCATTTGCTAGATTCACATATTGCAGTTTTTCTGCAGCTTTAATAGAACGAATATTTATTTTACGAATACGCATGAAAATTGTTTCAATATCTAATTCATAGAAAAGTTCACTAAAAAATGAATCTTTTGCCAATTTATTATAGCCTTTTCCATGATATGGTTTGCCAAGCCATGTCCCGAGAAATCCAGCTTTTTCTTGCACATCAAATAAAGTAATTGTTCCGATAGGGTTACCCCATTCATCTAAAATTGTGCGTGAAATTAATTCACCACGCTCTTCAGCTTCAATCGTTTGTTTCGTTAAGAATAAATATTCTTCATAAGAATAAGCCTTTTGACGCACAAAAGGGAAGACAGCTGGATCCACCATTAACTCGTATAGAACGTGGCTGTCGTGTAAGTCGCGTTTTTTCAACATACTAACTCCTCCTCACACGAGGGTAGCATGACGAAAAAACACCCCACCCTCGAAATTTTTATATCAATCTTTAAAAAATTTCGGGGTGGGAATCGAACCCACTAGAACCAGTTTCTAACGCTGGTGGCGCACCATTTGCCTTCCCCATTCATCAATTTGAAAATGATAATCACGACACAAATTGATTATGGTTTCATTCAGTTTATAATCGTATAATACTTTATCTAGTCAAAAAAATAAACTAGTTTTTTTTATTTTTTTTGTAAATTATTTTTCCATCAATCATAGTTAGTACAGGCTTGGCTAAATAATGGAAAGGATGATGAGTCCATAACACGAGATCGGCGTCTTTTCCAACCTCGATGCTTCCAATTCTATCCTCTAACCGCAAATTTCGCGCTGGGAATATGGTGATTCCTTCTAGTGCTGTTTTCTCGTCTAACCCTTCTCTTACTGCGACAGCAGCACAAATATTTAAATACTGAATGGGTGTATAAGGATGGTCTGTTGTTATAGAAACTTCCACACCATTTTTGGATAATATATGGTAAGTATCCCATGTCTTGTTTTTTAGTTCGATTTTAGAACGGCGTGTCAGAGTGGGACCAACTGAAACCTTCAAATTGTGTTTCGAAAGCTCTTCAACAAGAAAGTGTCCTTCTGTACAATGTTCAATACGTAGATCGAGGTTGAATTCCGTTGCAAAGCGTAGCGCAGAACTAATATCATCTGCTCTGTGAGCGTGGATACGTACGGGTATTTCACGACGTAATGCTTTTAAAATAGGAAGCATTCGAAAATCAGCTTCGTGCCCGTAGTGTTGTGCTTCATAGAATGATTCCCGAAGTAACCCCATAATCCCCATACGTGTTATGGATTCTTTTGTTCCATTACTATGGACTTTTTTAGGGTTTTCTCCAAAGGCAATCTTTAAACCAGCAGGTTCTTGAATAATCATATGATCAATACAAGTTCCAGCTGTTTTTATTACACAAGTAGTACCTCCGATAATATTTTGACTGCCAGGCATAACGTGAACGGTTGTAATTCCATTTTGTACAGCGTCTTGAAAGGCGATATCGAGAGGATGGATTCCATCTAAAGAACGAATATGTGGTGTTGAAACTTCAGATGTTTCATTGGCATCATTTCCAGCCCAACCAGTACCTTCATCATAGAGACCAAGGTGAGTATGGACATCAATAAAGCCAGGTAAGAGATGGAGTGCTCGTGCATCTATAACGGTCATATCTTGAGTAGGTTGAATAAAAGGTTTGACCTCGGTAATTCGCTCTCCTGTAACGAGTACATCGCCTTGAAACTTTGGAGATGTAATAGGGTATACAATGGCTTGTTTGAGCAATATTTTCATAGGTACCTCATTTCTGTTACTTTATAATGCTAATGGAAGTTAAGGGAAAGTAACTGAAAGGTTATTTGTATGGTAATGCTTCGGATCCTAGAAAATGAAAGTTTTAAAAGGGCCCATGTAAAATTGTGTTTTAGAAGTACTACATTGTATGCGAAAGTATATTTTGTAATGCATGGTCTATTGCCGGAAATGTGTATTGGTATCCATGTTTAATTGCTTTACTAGGTAATACATGTTGCCCTTCTAGTATAAGTATGCTCATCTCACCTAATAAGGCGTGAAGCATAAATGAAGGGACAGGCAGCCAATGTGGTTTTCTCGTTGCAGCAGCGATGGTCTTTCCAAATTCCTTCATTCTTATAGGTGTTGGTGCTGTCATATTAAGAGGACCATCAATTTCTTTTTTGTGTATGATGAAATCCATCATACGAACGACATCGTCTATATGAATCCATGATAACCATTGTTTCCCAGAACCAATGGTGCCGCCGATATAGAATTGATAGGGAAGTAACATTTTTGGCAAGGCTCCGCCATCTGCACCTAATACAACGCCAAATCTTGTGTAAATTGTTCTTATTCCGAGAGAACATGCTTTAGCTGCTTCTTGTTCCCATAAAAATACTGTTTCTGCTAAAAAGTCATTTCCAGGAGTTTCTTGTTGCTCAGTAAAAGACTCTACTTCAGATGTTCCGTAGTATCCAATAGCACTTGCATTAATAAATGTATGTGGTTTTTTATGGAGTGCCTGCAATTGTTTAATGAGTCCTTTTGTTGTTTGAATTCTACTGTTTAAAATGGCTTTCTTTTGTTTCTTTGTCCATCTACTATTAATAGACTCTCCGGCTAGATTAATAACTACATCAATAGAAGAGAGGGGGAAGGTTTGTAAATCTGGTGTCCATTGAACATACTGAAGTTTAGGGTCGGAAGTTTCAGTAGTTTTTTTTCGTGTGAGGATGTAAACAGTATATCCTTTTTGAACAAAAAAAGTAGAAAGATATTTACCGATAAAGCCTGTACCACCAGAAATTGCGATTTTCACAAGTATTTCCTCCTCATTATATATATTCTTGAAAAGAAAAAATGTTCCTCGACTATGTTAAAATAATAGAGAGGTGAGAGTATGGCTGTCATTACAAAAATAGAAGTACAAAAACGATCGAAAGAACGATTTAATATTTATATTGATAAAGGCCAAGGTGAAGAGTACGGGTTTAGTGTGGATCAAGTAATCTTAATGAAACATGGATTACAAAAAGGCTTAGAAATTGATGAAATAGAGTTAGGAAATATTTTGTACAATGAAGAGGTACAAAAAGCATATTTACAAGCAATCTCCTATTTATCCTATCAAATGAGAACAAAACAAGAAATAGAAGATTTTTTACGAAAAAAAGAAGTGGGACAGGCCATCATCTCTGAAGTCGTTTCGAAATTATTACATGACCGATATATTAATGATAAAGAGTACGCTGTTTTATATACGCGAACGCAAAGTAATGTGAATCGAAAAGGTCCAACTGTTATTAAAAGAGAGTTGTTAAATAAAGGTGTTCAAGATTTACTTATTATGCACAGTTTACAAGAATATCCGAAGGAAAAGCAAATTGAGAATGCCTTGTTTCTCATAGAAAAGAAGAAAAAATCTTATCAAAAGCATTCTTTTTTACAAATGAAGCTAAAGTTAGATGAGATGCTTGTTCGAAAAGGATATTCTAGAGAAGTAATTCAAATTTGTTTGGAAGAATTGAAAGACGAAAGAGATGACGAAAAGCAACAAGAAGCGTTACACTATCATGGGAATAAATATTATGAGAAATATAAGAAGCATGATGGATGGACATTTGAAAACAAGATGAAACAAGCGTTATATAGAAAAGGATTCTCTATTGATGAAATTGAGATATTTTTGCAAATGAAACGCGAAGAGGAATGAGGAGAATAAGATGAATATGCCAAAACGCTACAGTGAAATGACACCGCATGAGCTAAGGGAAGAAATTGGCGCTTTGAAGGAGCAAGCAGTAAAAGCTGAGCAGCTTGGGATTGTCAATGAATTCGATGTATTAATGAGAAAAATGGCAATGGCTCGTGCTTATATGACGGATATAAACAAGTTCCGTATTGGTGAAATATATGAATTAGTAGAAGAACCTGGTGTATTATTTAAAATTACGTATTTCAATGGGGTATTTGCTTGGGGATATAAGCAAAATGATAATGAAGAGATTGGCATACCAATTTCCTTATTGCAAGAAAAATAAAAACCAGAGAGCACATATCTCTCTGGTTTTCATCTTTGGTAGGCGTTAAAGGAGATAGGAGATTCTAAAATTGGCGTTTTTTACATTCATTTGCCAATATAATGAGAGACTGGGTTTGTTGCGTCTGTCCGTTAACTTGCGCTTTTGCATGTTTTGGACGAGTCCACGTATGGTTAAATAATTCAGAACGACTATCTAAGCGATCACGGTAGCTCATCTTTATCACCTCGTGTAGGAAGTTAATTTAATTTGTACTACTCTTCCTGCTGATTTGCAGCACGCATACGTTCTTGTGGGTGCGTGTTAATTGTGCCGTTAGGTCGCTTCGAAGCGAAGCGTGATTTCGCTTTCGGCTGACCGTCGATTTTGCTGTTGTTTTTTGACTCAGACCAAAATTCGGCTTGTTTACCCATTGCGAACGCCCTCCTCCTCATCAGTTGATACCTCTTTAAGAAGTATCACTTATAGAATGTGCAAAACAGAAGAAACTATCCTTTAGAAATGAAGGGATAAATAGGTAAAAGGAGATTAGAACATGAATGATATTTATGAAGCATTAACGAAAGAATTATTAGACAAGAATGATAAGCTTTCTTACGGACAAGCTCGTGCATGGGTTGAATTACTTTGGGAAGATTTTCAAACAACTTATGCAAAATCAGGGCGTTATCAAGGTGAGGAAATGACTGAGCAAGTGGTACGATCATGGATTAATAATCATGGTGTACGCCTTCATGAAATGCGTACAAACAATCCGAAGTATAGTCATTTAATTAATCAAGAAGATCATTTGAAACATAAAAAAAAGCGACTTGAGTCGCTTTTTTTAATGTGGAAGTAATTCCAGTTTTTTTCGAAGTTTTTCTTCACTAAAAATCCATCCTGTATAGGAACTAATAATATTTAAATTATGGTCGAGCTGAACAATCGCGACAAATGGATAATAATCTTTACTTCGATACCGTAAATCAATGAATCGTACTTCGTAATAATGATCATGATCAAAAATATCCCAGCGATATACAGGAGAGAAAGATAGGAAGGCCGAGATGTTTTCATCTTGTTTAGCTGCTCGCATAATATCATTGTCTGGGAACGGTACCCGATCGAACTTGTCATATATCATGATGTTACCACGGTGCCATCTCGCAACGTAGTAATAATCAGCTGTAACGACTGCTAAATGATAATGATAAAATCGGTAAGAAGGAGAAATGATAATCTTTTCGACATTTTTGAAACGTTTGTGTACAACGCTTCTTATATTTCTGTGCATCATAATTCGTCCGATATAGTAAACAATCATTAATATATATGCTGCTAAGGCAGTGTATCCTTTATGAGAACCGACGAGCATGCAAGCAATTGCAAGTATATGGATAAAGAAAATTACGGTATCGAATGTATTAATCACGCCGAGTGCGACCCATTTTTTTGTGAAAGGCCGTAATGCTTGTGTACCATAGGCGTTGAAAATATCTACAAAGACGTGAAGGAAGACTGCAATAAATGACCAAAGTAGTAGATGAAGATATGGAGCGTCTGAAAAGAAGGCGAAAGAGATGCCACTTATAAGGAATGACCAAAGAATTACCGCGGGAATGGAATGAGTAACTCCGCGATGATTTCTTATATATTTAGCGTTATTACGCAATTTTAAAACTGTGTCAATGTCAGGAATGTTGGAACCAGCAATTGTAGCAAGCATAACAGCTTGTGGGCCAATATCACTTTGTGCTATGGCTGGGTCTAATGTTGCTAAGCTACCTAAAGTGATACCCATAACAAGGTGAGTGGCTGTGTCCATAGAAATCCACCTCCGTTTTTTATTAATGTAACTCTTTTTATTCGATACCTCAAGTCCTTTGCCTTCAATTTCCTATGTCATCTTACTTAAATTTTTTCCTAAAATCTTTATAATAGTACTTATATGCAAAAAAATGAGGGGGATCAAGTTTGACACTTGAAATACTAAAAAATTTTAATATAGAGCAGTTTCAAAATGATTTAATTGGTTGGTTTGAAGAAGAACAGCGCGACTTACCGTGGAGAAAGAATAAAGATCCATACCGCGTTTGGGTTTCTGAAATTATGTTACAGCAAACAAGAGTAGAAGCTGTAAAACCATATTACGCAAATTTTATGGGGAAGTTTCCTACACTTGAAGCGTTAGCGAACGCAGATGATGAAGAAGTATTAAAAGCATGGGAAGGTTTAGGGTATTATTCTAGAGCACGTAATTTACATGCGGCAGTAAAAGAGGTAAAAGAAGTATACGGCGGGGTTGTACCAAGTGATGTAAAGAAAATTGAAAAGTTAAAAGGAGTCGGACCATATACAAAAGGTGCTATTTTAAGTATCGCATATGGTATACCAGAGCCGGCAGTTGATGGAAATGTTATGCGTGTATTATCTCGCATTTTATCAGTATGGGATGATATTGCAAAACCAAAGACTCGAAAAGTTTTTGAAGAAATTGTGCGTGAAATTATTTCGAAAGAAAATCCATCTTATTTTAATCAAGGTTTGATGGAGTTAGGTGCATTGATTTGCATTCCAAAAAATCCATCTTGCTTACTTTGTCCTGTACGTGAGCATTGCAGAGGATATGCTGAAGGTGTTCAAAAAGAACTACCAGTAAAAAGTAAAGCGAAAGCTCCTACAATGGTACCGCTTGTTGCAGGAGTACTTCAAACTGAAGATGGTCGTTACGTTATTAATAAACGTCCAAGTAGCGGATTATTAGCTAATATGTGGGAGTTTCCGAATATTGAACTTGGCGAAGGGATTCGAAGTCAGAAAGAACAGCTTATAGATTATATGAAAGAAAAGTTTGAGCTTTCGATTTCTATTGATGAGTACGCAATGAATGTACAACATACATTTACACATCGTACTTGGGATATATTTGTATTTTACGGAAAAGTAACCGGTGATATTGTTGAAACAGATACATTGAAACTTGTATCGAAAGAAGCATTTGAGCAGTTACCTTTCTCTAAATCGCATCGTACGATTTATGAGAGTTGTGTTGAGAAAATTACAATGCAATAAACAAAAAAGTGTTCCCTAAATTGGGAACACTTTTTTAATCGTAAGAAATTTTTGTCCCATGAGTCCAACTGGCATCACCTTCTTGTAAGCCGCCCCTTGATTCGATCTCTATTACAATTTCTTTATAAATACTTTGCCCTTCCGCATTTAAATAGGGCAAAATCTGTTGTAATGAATGATGAAAATAAGCTAATTCATCTTCTTTCCATTCGTTTTTTGAAAGCATCGTTAGTTCAGTCATATCGCGTCCTATATACATATTTCCACCTCCATTTTCTATAGTTTGAATGAGTAACAAGAGATATATGCGGAATTTTTTCAAAAGAAAATTACGGATAGCTTCTAGTTGAATTGGTTACATTATTGATTGTGGAGGTGAGAAAGATGAGTAAAAAACAACAAGGTTATAACAAGGCAACTTCTGGTGCTAGTATTCAAAGTACAAATGCTAGTTATGGTACAGAGTTTGCAACTGAAACAAATGTACAAGCAGTAAAACAAGCAAACGCACAATCAGAAGCAAAGAAAGCACAAGCTTCTGGTGCACAAAGTGCAAACGCTAGTTATGGTACAGAATTTGCAACTGAAACAGACGTGCATGCTGTGAAAAAACAAAATGCTAAGTCAGCTGCAAAACAATCACAATCTTCTAGTTCAAACGAGTAATGAAAGAAAAACACTTCTCCAATTCGAGAGAAGTGTTTTCTTTGTGTGCGGGTCATTGTAATGAAAAGAAAGTGAACGACATAACTTCTAATAAGTCAACAAATGTTGTCAAAGGAGAAGGAAGTTAAAGATTAGAAATATGTAATTAGGAATAATAACTGATGAATAAGTCCAAAAGGGGGTAAGTAATGAACGATTTTGATAAGTTGGTAGGGGAGCAATTAGAAACGATGGATGAGTTGTTAAAGTTACAAGCACATCTAGAGAAGTATCAACAAATTGAAATGAATGAAAAAGAAACGTGCGATAAAAAAGAACTGCATTTTATCCGTCAGGAAATATATAGAACAGAAGTAGCGTTGAAGATGTTACATGAGAAATTTGAAGAACAAACGAATAGTGTAATCCAATCTTTTGCAACTGAAAAAATGATTTCAAATTTAGGATAAGATATATTATTGCCTTCAGGTGAAAAGTCCTTCAAATAGAGAGGGGCTTTTTCTATTACATGTCCTCGTTTATAAATAATACAGTATAATCCTTGTGTTATGAGAAGATTGGGTATTATTGTATTCAACGATAAACCTCCTGCATATTCAGTGTGGAAAATAGAGTCTTATCCCTTTAGTTTTAAAATTTTGACAAAAAAGTTATAATAGAAGAAAAGTGAATGCCGTTCAAAGGGCATTTGCAGTTGAAAGAAGGGAGCATATATGGGATTTCCCAAAGAAGGAGAAAAAGTACAAATACATAGTTATAAACATAATGGCTCCATTCATAGAATGTGGGAAGAAACAACAATTTTAAAAGGGACACAGAGTCTTGTGATCGGAGCGAATGATCGTACAGTAGTTACAGAATCGGATGGCCGAACATGGATTACGCGTGAACCAGCAATTTGTTATTTTCATGCCAACTATTGGTTTAATGTGATTGGGATGCTTAGGGAAGAGGGCGTATATTATTATTGTAATTTAAGCTCCCCTTTTGCGTATGATTCTGAAGCATTAAAGTATATTGATTATGATTTAGATATTAAAGTGTATCCAGATATGACATATACGCTTCTAGATGAAGATGAGTATGAAAAACATAGTCAAATTATGCAGTATCCACCTGTTATCGATACAATTTTAAAACGAAATGTAGCACATTTAACACAGTGGATTCATCAAAGAAAAGGTCCGTTCGCACCAGACTTCGTAGATATGTGGTATGAACGATATTTAATGTACAGAAATTAAAGCAAACCTGCAGGGGGCTTCCCGGCAGGTTTGTCCTATTAGAGGGGGGATTATGTGCAGGGCATAAAAAGATATTTACAATTTGTTAAACCATATCGATGGCTTATCGCTATTACAATTATTATTGGACTAGTTAAGTTTGGTATCCCACTTATTATGCCGTGGTTATTAAAGTATATTATCGATGATGTAATTCAAGGCGGAGGTTCACTTCAAGATAAAACATCTCAATTAATAACAGCGATTGGAATTGCTTTTTTTATTTTTGCGGTATTAAGACCACCGATTGAATATTATCGTCAATATTTCGCGCAGCGTATCGCAAATACAATACTGTATGATTTGCGGAAGTATATTTTCGGTCACTTACAAAAGTTAAGTTTACGTTATTACTCCAATACAAAAACAGGAGAGATTATTTCGCGTGTCATCCATGATGTAGAACAAACGAAGGATTTTGTAATTACTGGTTTGATGAACGTCTGGTTAGATACTGCAACAATTGCTATTGCCATCATTGTTATGTTTTCTATGAATATAAAATTAACATTTGTTGCGTTATTGATTTTACCTATTTATGTAATTGCAGTGAAATATTTTTTCGGACGTCTTCGGAAATTGACGAAAGAGCGTTCACAAGCGTTAGCGACGATGCAAGGATATTTGCATGAACGTATTCAAGGAATGCAAGTGACACGTAGCTTTGCGTTAGAAGAGTATGAGGGGAAGCAGTTTGAAAAAAGAAATAATGAATTTTTAACGAAAGCATTAACCCATACAAGTTGGACGGCGAGAACATTCTCGGCAGTAAATACGTTAACAGATTTAGGTCCGTTACTTGTGATTGGTTTTGCAGCATATGAAGTAATTCAAGGGCAGTTAACGCTAGGGACGATGGTAGCTTTTGTTGGATATATGGATAGTTTATATAGTCCGCTTCGCCGCCTTGTTAATTCATCTACAACATTAACACAATCTTTTGCATCGATGGACCGTGTGTTTGAACTGTTAGATGAAAAATACGATATTGTTAATGTGCCAAATGCGGTACAAACGAAAAAATTAAATGGAGAAATTGTATTTGATAATGTTTCTTTTCGTTATAATGCAGATGAAAAAGAGATATTACACAACTTGTCATTAACTATGCAGCCTGGAGAGAAAGTAGCGCTTGTAGGAGCGAGTGGGGGAGGAAAGTCATCTCTTGCTAGTTTGATCCCGCGTTTCTATGATGTTTCTGAGGGAGCGGTTTATGTAGATGGGATAGATGTAAGAAAGTATAATATGAGAAATTTACGTAGTAATATTGGAATTGTACTGCAAGATAATTTATTGTTTAGCGATACAATTGGAGCTAATATATTATATGGAAATCCGAAAGCTACAGAGCAAGAAGTGATTGCAGCTGCCAAAGCTGCGCAAATTCATGATTTTATTATAGACTTACCAGAGGGTTATAATACTGTCGTTGGAGAACGTGGTGTAAAGCTATCGGGCGGGCAAAGACAACGTGTGGCAATTGCACGAGTGTTTCTAAAGAATCCGTCGGTACTTATATTGGATGAAGCAACTTCGGCATTGGATTTAGAAAATGAAAGGTATATTCAAGAGGCGCTTCAGACGTTAGCTGCTGACAGGACGACGATTATAATCGCACATCGATTAGCGACGATTACGCATGTTGATACGATTATTTACATTGAAGACGGTGAGATTAAAGAGACTGGTTCTCATGAAGAGTTAATGCGAAAAAAAGGATTTTATTACAATTTATATCAACTTCAACATATAACAGAAACAGCTCCTTTAGCATAAAAGGAGCTGTTTTTTTATTCGTCTTCTTTTCTATCATCGATTTGGAGTTCTTTTTCTGGTTTATGGTATGTGTAGAAGCTATCTACAAGTAAATCTAAATGCTCTACTTCTTCACTATAGTTAATAATGGAAGAAATAAGAGGGAAGAGATGTAGCCATGTTTTATATGCTTCTTCATCGTCCTTATTTTGATATTCCATAAAGATATCAATTAATTCTTGTTTACCTGTTTCAACTTCATCAAGCATCTCAACAGATTGTTGTTTTTTTGCTTTACCAATAAATTTTAATAAAACTTGTTCATGATAATGCGTTAATGAGTCAAGTTCGTTTTGGATAGATTCCTGAAACTCTTCCGGCATGTAACGCAGTTCGTTTTCAGTACGGTGTAATGATTTTAACGTACTTAAAGCACGGCTTGTTGTCGCTAACATTTGTCTGAATAAAACGAGCTTACGAATTTTTGCGAACTTTACTTTTTTCGTGTAGCTTCTTTCTTCTTTATACAGCAAATAGTAATGGTTTAATTTGATCATTTTTTCTTTCATACGATCAATATCAGTTTTTAGCGTTGTAAAATCAGAAGCTTGCCTGCTATTCATTCGAATCCATTTTACAATTTCTTCTGTATTATCAACGATACGATGATAAAGTTTTGTTTCATATTTCGGCGGCATAAATACTAAATTTACAAGTGAAGCCGCAATAATACCAATCATAATCGTCGCAAAGCGAAGTAAGGCAAAACTAAAGAAATCTTCGCCTTGATACTCCATAATGGCGATAACTGTTACTAAAGCAATTGATATTGTGTTTTCTAATCGTAATTGCAGTGTAAGAGCAATTACTAATATACATGTTAATCCAATAATAAAAGGATTATGTCCAAAAGCAGTAGCAAATGCGATAGCAAATATCGCACCGATTACATTTGCTTGAATTTGTTCAAGTGCGGTTAAATAAGAACGGTATACAGAAGGTTGAACAGCAAAGATAGCTGAAATTCCCGCAAATACCGGACTCGGTAATTGAAGTAAAATACAAGCAAATAAAGCTAACGTGATGGCAATACCCGTTTTTAAAATGCGAGCACCAAGTTTCATACCCTTAATAAGATCCTTTCTCTTGTCATAATGAATGTACAACATGATACTATACATTCATTACAATATGTTAGCAAGTGATATTTTAGTGACGTTAAAAGAAATTAGTATTCATTTTATCGCGCTAATTGTGAACAGTAAGATTCCCGCCTCTAAATTCAGTAGCTGGATGCCGGTAAACGCTCAATTGCTGTAGGCTAATTAAAGTTTCACTTTATAATTTTTCCTAATTTCTTTTAAACATCAGTTTTTAGTAAAAAGACCTGCTGAATTTCAGCAGGTCTCAAATTGTTACTATAGATTACTATGAGAAGTGTACTTCGTCAATTTTTTCTTAATAATGAAAATTACTCATGTCACTCTGTTGAGATAGATGGATCTGCCTGTTCTTTTTTCGGGATAATTTCAAAAAACTGGTTCTGTATATCATCTAATAACGGGGTTAACAAAGCAACTTCCTCATATTGCTCATGCTCGTTTAGTACACGAATATAGTCTAGCAATAATTCAGTTACATCTTTCAAACCATTTTTACTAATTGGTTGTAATGTAACATTTGCCCCTTTTGCGATTCTTCTTTTTAAGGCCTGTTCTGTTAAGCCTAAGTTTGAATCATGACGTAAATAAACAACACCGCCAGTCATGCCGGCGCAAATCCATGGACCAGGGTCACCTAAAACAAGCGCTCGCCCATTTGTCATATATTCAAAAGCAAACCCTTTAATATTGGAGTATGCCCCTATATTTCCGTGCTCTTTTTCACGGAGTGGTTTTGTTATTCTACCTCCAATTATCATGTCTGCCCCAGAAAGGCGAATGCCAGCGCGAGCATCAGCATTCCCTTGTACGTATAGTGCCCCTTTTTGTGCGCCATATCCAAATCCTTTTCCGACAGAACCGTTATAATATACTCCGTCTTTTCCTTTTGATTTCGTTATATAAATCCCACCACCAAAGGAAGTTTTACCAATGCCATCTTGTGCGCCGCCATTTACGTGTATAAATAAATTTTCACTATTGTAAGCACCTAACCCATTTCCGGGAATAGAACCATTCGTATACTTTAATGTAAGTGGTTCAAGTTGAGTAGCTTCATATAGTTTACTGCGAACGCGATAACATGATTCTAGACCACCCATAACGCGTTGCTCTACACCAACGCCTACTAATTCTTTTGAGTCAGCGGAATGAACTGTTTTAAATTGTTTTTCCGGTACGCCTTCTGTTGTTGTAACAGATGGATGTTCTATTATTTGTAGTAAATTACGTAAGTTTAATAAATTTTCGCCTCGAACTTGCTCTAATAAATCAGAACGCCCAACAATTGCTTGTAAATTTGTATACCCAAGCTGTCCTGTTAATCGTTTTAGTTCTATACCGAAAGTGGTGAATAAATTTAGCAGGCCAGCAACTGCGCTTTCTAATTCGCGCGGAACGAAGCGGCGTAACCCATGTTCTTTTGCTTGTGCTTCAGACTCAATTTGTGTCGCAATTCCGACATGGCAAGTATCTAGATGACACCCACGGCAAGTAGTACAGCCGATTGCAATCATTGATAGTGTGCCAAATCCAATACGATTTGCTCCGAGGAGCATGATTTTCAAGGCATCATTTACACTTCGAATACCACCATCTGCCCAAATCTCTACTTTATGTCTCATGCTTGCTTCTAATAAAGCGTTGTGAGCGGCTTTAACACCAATTTCTACAGGGAGACCTACATGCTGCAATGCGTGAATACGTGCAGCACCTGTTCCGCCATCGAATCCGCTAATGTTAATAAAATCAGCGCCAGCTTTGGCGATACCGACAGCAATTGTTCCGATATTAGGAACGACAGGGACTTTCACGGCTACTTTGGCAAGTTGATTAGCTGTTTTAATTTCTGTAATCATTTGAGCTAAATCTTCAATTGAATAAATATCATGGTTATTAGAAGGTGAAATTAAATCTGAGCCGATTGTCGCATTACGTGCTTCAGCTATTTTGGCTGTCACTTTTGAACCAGGTAAATGTCCACCTTCCCCAGGCTTTGCGCCTTGACCGATCTTGATTTCAATTAAGTTTGATGAGTTTAGTAGTTCGGCATTTACTCCAAATCGTCCAGATGCCACTTGTTGTCCACGTGTATGTGGGTATTTACCAATCATATCTTTAATTTCGCCGCCTTCACCGTTCAAGCTAATCATATTTAGCTGATCGGCCGCTTCTGCATATGCGCGAAAGGCGATTTCGTTTTGAGAACCAAATGACATAGAACTAATAATAAATGGTAAATTATGATTTTGAATGCCGATAGATACTTCTTCAGTTGGAACGACATGTTTTGTTTGTTTCGTTTGAACAAGGTGTCTGATTGCGATTGGATTATTCTCTTCTAGTTCACTTAACTTGTCACGGTAATCATCATAAGAATTTCCTTTTGCAACATCGCCAATTGCTTTCCAAATTCGCGGGAATATATGAAATGATTTTCGCATTCTAATTTTAGGATTGTTATAATCCTCTGCTCGTATTTTTGCATCTTCAGTAAGTGATTCAAGTGAAAAAGCTAAATCATTTGAACCGAAGAAATTTGTAATTTGTAATATATTTGCAATTTCTTCATGTAACCCAATAGATGAATAGAGACGTCCGTAACCACGTAACTCATGAATTCCAATTGTTGAAATGACTTTTTCTAGTCCTTTATTAAGTGCATTATACAGATTCGTAATTGGTATTTTTGTTCCATCATTTACAGTCGCGAATAATAAATATGGATTAATACTATCTGCTCCTAATCCATATAGCGTTACAATGTCATGTAAGGAGCGAAGGGCACCAGAACGTATAACGAGAGAACAATTGCGGCGTAATTTATTTTCACTTAATGCTTGATGTACTTTAGCGGTAACTAAATGTGGATCAATCCACAAGCGTTCATTTAGATGGGCTTTTGCGTCATCTAATACTAGTAGAGAAGCACCATTGTTAACAGCAGCTATCGCTTCAGAACTAATGCGGCTTAATGCACATTGCAGAGTTTCTGACGAACTGAATGTAGCAGAGATTGTGGCGATAGAGTTATGAGTCATAAATAGCTCTATGAGTTGTTCATACGTAATTGTGTGTAATTCCTCTGCAATAGGTTGTGCCACGCTGCCTTCTAAAATAATTGGTGAAAGCATTTCAACTACAAATGGCCGTTTTGCGCCGCTTAATAAACTTGGACGCTCTCCAAGTACAGTACGTGTAGAGAAGTGTTCAATTTCACGGTCACGGTCAATTGCAGGGTTTGTAACAACAGCTACACTTTCTTTAATAAAGTCAGCGATATTTCGTCTATCAGTATCGAGTGCGGCAAGTGGTGAGTCATGCCCAAGTGAGCGAATGGGCTCAACGCCTTTTGTTGCCATCTGTTCAAGGAGCTGAATATGTTCTCGGTCCCATCCGAAAGCGACGTATTGTTTCGTTTCAACTTGAACAGAATCACATAGCCCTTGGATTTTTTTCGTTTCAGGGATAGATAAATTTAAATGGTAATTGGTAGTATCAATTCGCTTTTTAAGACGGTTATATACTTGGATTTGATATTTGTCATATTCATAAAGAACAAGTTCATCTTGTTCATTCCATTTTAATCCAACCTTTTCTCCAGGGGCGAGTGGTTTTGGTTCTGCTACATATTTAGTTGGTGATACAACTCCAGGTTCAGAAGAGAAAATATAAGAGCTCTCTGTCTCTACTTTCCAGACTGGGCGTAATCCAAGGGAATCAACACTGAAAACAGCTTCATCTTTAAAACGGGAAATGATGCCAGCTGGTCCTTGTGCAAAATGTCCCCATGCTTCACGTATATACGTATATAAATCTTGTAAAGGTGTTTCATAAAGTTTAATTTCATTAATAATTGGAGGGAACAATATTTCCATTGCTTCAAATAAACTGTAGTCGTATTGAACAAGTAGAGTTTCTAAGGTGCGGTTTAAATCTTGAGAGTCACTGCCTCCAGCAGTAAGTGGTACATCAATCATTTCAGCTTGATCGCGTAATTTTGCGATTGTGTTAATTTCACCATTATGTCCGAGAATGCTAAATGGTTGTACACGAAAAAAATTAGATAATGTATTAGTAGAGTAGCGGTTATGTCCTAATGTCATAGTTGAAGCGATAAGTGGATGTTGTAAATCATTATAGTAGGCAACAAGTGTATCACCAGCACCTAGAACTTTATATACAACATGATCACGACTTAATGAAGCAACATGAATTGCTTCGTTTTCCTCTATTTTTATTGTGACAGAAAATAATGTTTGCTCAATATTTGTAATTTCGTTTTCTGCGATAAGGGCAACTTGCCAAAATAAAGGTTCTTCTTGTTTACCAAGTGGACCGAGTGCATCGGAGTTTGTTACATCATCACTTTCGAAAATGATTGTAAAATTTTTGTTGTTTAATTGCGTACGAATATAATCTTTTAAGATAGTAATGTTTTCTTTTTTATTTAGAAAAAAATGTCCAACGATAAAGTGGGGATGATCCACAATCGTTGGATTATATCCGCTACTTTTTAGTTTTTCATTCCAAATCGCTTTTGGTACATCAATGTGAATGCCGATGCCATCGCCCTCACCATTAATGAAACCAGCTCTATGATTCATTTTGACGAGTGATTGAATACAAAGGTCAATGTTTTCTTTGGTAGCAATTTTTCGTTTCTCCATAACGGAAACGATTCCACACGCATCGTGTTCTGCATTTCTATAATCTCGAAATAAAGACGGTGTCCATGTATTTTTTGTATTGAGCATCCGTCAATCCCCCCTCTTATAAAAGTTAGAATAATCTTACTATTTAAGGTGCAAATCACCTTGTACACAGAGATAGTAATGCTGTAAAAGAATATAAAACAGATAATTATGAATAATTATACTATTAATACGGGATTTATGAAATAGAAAAAAGGAAAAAAGAAAGGTGAGCTTTCTTTTTTCCTTTTAATGACGGGATTATTTATTGTCTGCTAGGGCAGCAAATGCTCTGCCGACAGCTTCGATTGTATATTCAATATCTTCTTTTGTATGTTCTGTCGTTAAGAACCATGCCTCGTATTTAGAAGGTGCTAAGTTAACTCCTTCTTGAAGCATAAGCTTGAAGAATTTACCGAACATTTCACCGTCTGTATCTTGTGCGGCATCGTAATCTTCAATTGTATTTGTTGTGAAGTATACAGTTAAAGCTCCTTTTAGACGGTTTAATGTAATGTCGATATTATGTTTCGTTGCTTGCTCTAAAATTCCTTTTTCAAGCATTGCACCAAGTTCATCTAATTTCTCATAAAGTCCTTCTTGTTGAAGCACTTCTAGACAAGCGATACCTGATGCCATAGAAGCAGGGTTTCCTGCCATTGTACCAGCTTGGTATGCAGGTCCAAGCGGAGCAACTTGTTCCATAATTTCTTTCTTACCACCGTAAGCACCGATCGGTAACCCGCCGCCAATAACTTTACCAAGCGCTGTTAAGTCAGGTGTCACACGAAGTAAGTCTTGAGCACCACCGTACATAAAGCGGAAAGCAGTAATAACTTCATCGTAAATTACTAGTGCGCCAGCTTCGTGAACAAGTTCATTCACTTTTTCAAGGAATCCTGGTTTAGGTTCTACAATACCGAAGTTTCCAACAATCGGTTCTACAAGGATAGCTGCTACTTCATGACCCCATTTATCTAACGCCTCTTTTAAAGTTTCTACATTATTAAATGGAACGGTAATAACTTCTTGTGCGATACTTTGTGGTACGCCAGCTGAGTCAGGAGTTCCTAAAGTAGAAGGACCAGATCCAGCTGCCACAAGTACTAAATCAGAATGACCGTGGTAACAACCAGCAAATTTCATGATTTTTGTGCGACCTGTATAAGCACGAGCAACACGAATCGTTGTCATCACTGCTTCTGTACCAGAGTTTACAAAACGGACTTTATCTAATGCAGGCATTGCTTCTTTTAACATTTTTGCGAATTTTACCTCTAGCGCTGTTGGTGTTCCGTAAAGTACCCCATTTTCAGCAGCTGTTGTAATTGCTTTTGTTATATGCGGATGAGCATGTCCAGTAATAATAGGACCGTATGCTGCTAAATAATCGATATATTTATTTCCGTCTACATCCCAGAAATAAGCGCCTTTCCCGCGTTCCATAGCAACAGGAGCGCCGCCGCCAACTGCTTTAAAAGAACGAGAAGGACTGTTAACACCGCCAACGATATGCTCTAAAGCTTCTTTATGTAATGCTTCTGACTTTGTGAATTTCACTACAATTCATCTCCTTACAAAAATCTATGTATTATTCTAACATGTTTTTCGAAAAGACGTATTGTTTGTGATAGCGAAGGCAGTTGGGTAAACTATTCGTTGTGACATTTAGGAGGGGGGTCCGATTATGAAATCGGTAATTGAGGTACAAGGGTTACGTAAAGAGTTTACAGCCTATTCAAGTCGTCCGGGCTTAAAGGGTGCATTTCGCGATTTATTAAATCGTAATTATAAAATAGTACCAGCAGTAAATGATGTATCTTTTACTGTAAAGCAAGGTGAAATGGTTGGTTATATCGGTGAGAACGGTGCTGGTAAATCAACAACAATTAAAATGCTTACGGGGATTTTGACTCCGACATCAGGGCAAATCACAGTAAATGGAATGAATCCACATAAACAAAGAGAAGAATTTGTAAGAACAATTGGTGTTGTCTTTGGACAGCGCTCGCAACTTTGGTGGGATATTGCAGTCCAAGAATCGTTTCGTTTATTAAAGAAAGTGTATGGTGTATCAGACGCTCAGTATAAGGAGCATATGGAGCACGTAATTGAAACGTTAGATATAGGGCCTTTATTAGATAAACCAGTTCGAAAATTATCTCTTGGTCAAAGAATGCGTTGTGAATTAGCAGCAGCCTTAATTCATAATCCACCGTTATTATTTTTAGATGAGCCAACAATTGGGTTAGATGTACTTGTGAAATTGAAAATACGTGAATTTTTAAAAGAAATGAACGAACGTTATAAAACAACAATTTTATTAACTACTCATGATATTACGGATATTGAAGCTTTATGTGAGCGTGTTATCATGCTGGATGAAGGAAATATTATGTATGACGGTTCTTTAAAAAATCTTCGTACGCAGTGGGGAGCAGAGAAGGAAATACACTTTCAGTTTGTTGCACCAGTTTCCTATCAGGCTTTATCAATGGTTATGCCAGATAATCATGTTGTTTGGTCGAAAGCGAAAGAGGAAAACGCATGGGTTGCAAAAATTCCGAATGAAGAAGTTGTTATTTCAATGCTTATTTCTAAAGTAGTACAAGCATTTCAAATTAAAGATTTAAAAATTAACGAAGTGTCTACAGAGGAAATTATTCGTAACATTTATGAAGAAGGTATTACGCATGGGTAAGTATATTGAAATGATTCGAATTCGCTTTTTAATGATGCTTGCGTATCGCACAAACTATTATAGCGGGATTTTAATTTATACAATTAATATCGGCGCATATTATTTTTTGTGGCAAGCAATTTATAGCGGAAAAGAGAATATTGAAAGTTTATCTATTTCGCAAATGACTACGTATATCGCAATCGCGTGGATGGCACGTGCGTTTTATTTTAATAATATAGATAGAGAAATTGCGATGGAAATTCAAGAAGGCCGTGTGGCTGTAGAATTAATTCGTCCTTACAACTATTTAGGTATGAAAGTTATGCAAGGTCTTGGCGAGGGGATATTCCGTTTTGCATTCTTTTCCATCCCGGGCATGGTGATCGTTACGCTATTATTTTCATTGCAAATTACAACGAATTTTCAAACGTGGTTATATTTCTTCTTATCTTTAATATTTAGTTTTATTATTAATACACAAATTAATTTAATGACGGGAATGCTTACGTTTTTCTTATTTAATAATAGTGGAATTATGTATGCAAAACGCGTTGTTATTGATTTATTTTCAGGTCTATTATTACCAATTAGTTTTTATCCGTTATGGGCCCAAAAAGCAATGATGTTTTTACCGTTTCAGGCTATTAGTTATATTCCAAGTATGATTTTTTCTGAAGGTATACAGGGGAGTAAGTTGTATGAGGCTTTAGTATTTCAAGTGATTTGGGCAATTGTACTTATTATTCCAATTGTACTCATGTGGAGAACGGCGAGAAAACGTCTAATTGTACAAGGGGGATGATGAGATGCTATATATAAACTTATTTTTACAATATGCAAGTCAATATATAAAAACGAAATTGGAGTATCGAGGCGATTTTATCGTTGGTTTACTTTCTGATTTATCGCTTCAAGCAGTTAATTTAATATTTATTCTCGTTGTATTTGGGCATACACAAGCATTGAAGGGATGGAGTCGAGAAGAGGTAATCTTTATTTATGGTTTCTTTTTAGTACCATTTGCCATCTTTTCAGCTTTCTTTAATATATGGGATTTTAATGATCGATACATTATTAAAGGGGAGATGGATCGTGTATTAACGCGACCGATCCATAGCCTATTTCAAATTATATTAGAAAGAATGGAACTTGAATCTTTAATTGGAGCCATTACAGGGATTGTTGTAATGGGATATGCAGCTGTGGAGTTACAATTATCTTTTTACTGGTATGATTTCTTCTTATTTATATTGATGGTAGGAGGAGGAGCACTTGTATATGGAGGGATATTTGTTACGCTTGCGAGCCTTGGTTTTTGGTCGGATGCGAAAAGTTCAATTATGCCCCTTATGTATAACATAGGTAATTACGGGCGCTATCCTGTTAATATTTATAATCGTGTAATTCGTTTCATTTTAACGTTTGTTTTACCGTTCGCGTTTGTTGGAGTATATCCAGCAGCATACTTTTTAAGAAAAACAGAATGGAGTAGTTATGCATTCGCGACGCCACTTGTTGGTGTTATCTGTTTTACGATTGCAATCAACCTCTGGAACCAAGGAGTAAAAAGATACCGTGGCGCGGGTAATTAATTATAGAAGCTTGTTCGTTTCTAAGGGATAAATCAGTCCTCCACCTCATACATATAAAATGAGGTGGAGGACATGTTATGGGGATTTATTCTATTAATTGCAGCAATCGCTATTTTGAAAAGTGTCCAATTATTATGGAGTTCTTATTCAGATTCAACGCGTTTTTTTTCGCTGTATAATTTGGCCACATTATTTTTGATCTATACAACAGTACTGATCGCGTTTGGATTAAGTTACGTTGTATTAGAGGAAATGGGTTTCGCAGTTTTGAAAGAGGACGGAGAAAGTTTGAACGTTCATTCTTTTCAACTCGTTGAAGTTTGTTTATATTTTAGCGCAGTTACTTTATTGTCTGTTGGATATGGTGACATATCTCCGATTGGAATTGGGCGATGGATTGCAATTGCAGAAGCGCTAATTGGATATACACTCCCTTTTGCTTTTGTGATGAGGTCTGTAATAGACAATGAAAAATAAGGAAGCATTTGTTATAGTAAAGGAAAAGAGTAGGAGTGATAACAATGATTACAGTAGGAGAAATGGCACCAGAATTCACATTAGAGGGAAGTAACGGAGAAGAAGTTAGCCTAGCTGATTTTCGCGGTAAAAATGTAGTTCTCTATTTTTACCCGAAAGATATGACGCCAGGATGTACAACTGAAGCATGTGATTTTCGTGATGCGTATGGAGTATTTCAAGAGAAGGATACGGTTATTCTTGGAGTAAGTCCTGATTCAGCGAATAGACATTTGAAATTCATTGAGAAACATGAATTGCCATTTACACTTTTAGTAGATGAAGATCATAAAGTAGCAGAGTTATACGATGTTTGGAAGTTAAAAAAGAACTTTGGGAAAGAGTATATGGGAATCGAGCGTTCTACATTCCTTATTAATAAAGACGGTGAACTTGTAAAAGAGTGGCGTAAAGTGAAAGTGAAAGGACATATTGAGGATGTTCTTTCTTATATAAAATAAATCTACGTTGGAGATAAAATATGCAGAAACAAGGCAAGTGTCTATACATATTTTACTGCCTTACATAAAGTGGAAGTGTAGGGCATACCTCCTCAGATGATAGTATTCCAAGTGCGATTATGTCGCACTTTTTTCTATGTAATATATGAAGAAAAAGGGAAAGATACATAAAAACAAGTCCTGAATATAAAAATAAACCACATACTTATAGTAGAAATATTGACGATTTATAAGAAAAGGAGTACACTCTTTATAAGAATTATAAAATAATAATCCGTATAGAATCGGGGTGCATGACGGTGGTCAAAGAAGAATTAAAAGAAGCGCTAGAAATGCTGAAAAATACGGGTGTACGCATTACTCCACAGCGTCATGCTATTTTAGAGTACCTTGTGGAATCAATGACGCACCCAACAGCGGATGATATTTATAAAGCATTAGAAGGTAAGTTTCCAAATATGAGTGTTGCAACTGTCTATAATAACTTACGTGTGTTTAAAGAGGTTGGACTTGTAAAGGAATTAACTTATGGAGACGCTTCAAGTAGATTTGATTATGTTACAAGTCAACATTATCATGTGATTTGCGAAAAATGTGGTAAGATTGTTGATTTTCCTTATGGAGGCTTGGAAAAGCTGGAAGAGGAAGCTGCGAAAACGACAGGCTTCGTTATCAATAGTCATCGCTTAGAAATTTATGGCGTTTGTCCAGAGTGTCATAAGGCGTAATATATAATAAAGAAAGAGGCTGACGGCTATACGTCAGCCTCTTTCTTTATTATATAAGGATTAGCGTGAGGTTAATCGGGATTTACAGTGCTAAGTTAGTAAGAAGGGTTAGATAAAAGTTTGTCGAATTTACTTTGTATTGGTGGAAATGAATTCTTGGAGGGGACATTTTGAAGAAATATGAGATTAAAAGTGACATTCCAACATTGGAAGAATATAAATATCTATGTGATTCTGTGGGATGGACTAATTATATGAACTTTGAGGTGGTGGAAATATCACTTCAAAATTCGATTTACTGTATAACAGTCAAGGATAATAATCAAATCATCGGCATGGGCAGAATTGTTGGTGATGGGGCTATCTATTTCTATATTCAAGATATAGTGGTTCATCCAGAGTATCAAAAGAATGGTATTGGAAAGGAAATAATGAATACTTTAGTAGAATACTTAAATCAGAATGCTCCAGATAAAGCATTCATTGGTTTGTTTGCGTCGCAAGGGAAAACGTCATTCTACGAAAAATATGATTTTAAAGATTATTCGCCTAACATGACAGGGATGTTTACTGTTATTTCGAAAAAATAGGTGTAATAAATTTAATAAAACAATTAAAAAGTTGATTTCTTAATAAATCAACTTTTTAATGAGTTGAAACGTTTGTAGTGTTGCAAACTCGTATTTCCCTTGATACTTATGATTTATAACTCTTCTTGTTATACTTTTCATCAAATTCTTTTCCTTCTAGATCTCGATCTAGTGTTAAAGGTTGATTGCAGTGCATACATGCATCGACACGGCCGAGCATTTTTGTTGGTTTATCACAGCTTGGACAAATAATTTGGATAGTCTTAGTAGATAACATACCAATCCAAAAGTAAACGACAGTGCTAGCGATAACAGCTAAAAAGCCAACCATCATAAAAGTTGTCATGATAATAATGTTTTCGCGGAAAAAGACACCTAAGTATGCAATGAAGAGGCCGATAAATACTAAACTTAATGCAAAGGTCCGGATTTTATTGATTTTGTTTGAATACTTAATGCTCATTCTCACCACACTCCTATAATAATAATATAACATAAAATTTAGAATTTTCACTCTCGTGTAAATTGATAAAGAGATAAGATATGAAATGGATAGGAGAGGAGCCATGAAGAATGAATGGGTGCTATAATGATTTTTAAGTTTTTAACGGGATGTGAAATTTTTTTGTAAAAAGTATTGACCCTGTATATACTGCATGATATATTAATAACCGTCGCTGATGCGGAAACGCAGAAAACGACAAAAAAGAAATTGAAAAACTTAGTTGACATTGAAAAATGAAGATGTTAACATAAGGAAGTCGCAAATGAGCGACCAAGTAGTTCTTTGAAAACTGAACGAAACAAACAACGTGAAACGTCAATTTTTATTTTTAGATGCTAGACAAACTAACTTTATTGGAGAGTTTGATCC
>NZ_JBNPJZ010000126.1:0-3206 GCF_050312695.1 Bacillus sp. AF62
AAAAAAAATGGTTAACTACATTCAATCCTGCTGAACTACGTAAGGTTACACCAAAATAAAAATACGCAGGGCGCTCTCGTTGGCGCTTTTTCATTTTGTCTAAAAGGAGAGATTTATCATGACGAACGAAATTATATTAACCGATGGCGAAGTGGTAAAAATTAACCCTAATTTAACTGCGTGGACGCTATTTAATCTAGAAAAAGAGGGCGTTATTGGAAAATCGTTTTTAAGTACTTTATTAGATACTAGGGGTGATGCAGGGAACGTTAATTTGTTAGATACATTCTGCGTTGTGTATGCAGCGTATCGTCAAGCAACCGTTTCTGATTACATGGATTTCGAATCATTTATGAAAAAATATGAAGTCGATATGACAGAAGCGTTCAAAATCTTTGGGGCTGTATTAAAAAAGCAAAAAGATAAAAACAACATGGCAAAAGGTTTCCAACAAAAAGCGGGAAAAAAGGCTTAGCGCTTCCGAAATTCGAAATAGAGTGCGTAGTTGATTTATATAGTCTCTATGTATTTATTTTTGAAATCCCGGAAAAAACGTTCTGGCATTTACCTTTACGTGACGTTCAAAGAATAGCGGAAAACAAAAGTGCTTATGAAGGATGGAAAGTCCATATCCAGGAAAAGGAGAGTGGAAAATAAATGGCTACTCCTTCAAAAGAAACAGTAATAAAGTTTAGGGCTGATACAGCGGATTATAAAAAGAATATGAACGATATGAACCGCGAAAATAGAGCCTTGAATCAAGAATTAAAGTTGACACAAACACAAATGAAGTTGACTGGATCAGAAGTCGATAAACATGCAGCTTCGCTATCCACACTTGAGAAACAATATGAACTAGCTAAAAGGAAGACACAAGAAACGGCACAACAATTACAAAGAGCAAAGCAAGTGTGGGGAGAAAACTCTACTGAAGTAAAAAATCTCGAAGAAGCGATGAGAAAAGCTCAAATTGCTGAAGCGGAAATGTCAAATAAGATTCAATTAACGACACAAGCGTTAGATCGTGCACGGCAAGCTGAAGCAGAAAGAAATAGTGAAGTAGGTAAGTCAAAACAGAAATTAAACGAATTGCAACAAGCTGAAGCGAAATTGGTGACTGAAAGCAATAAATTAAAATCATCTTTAGAACAAGAACGAGTTGCTTTAGGTGATAGCTTATCAGCTTCAGAAAACTTACAAATGCAACAACGTCATTTAGGAGAACAGTTAGAATTATCTGCGCGTTCGGTCCACAATTTAGAGCAACAATTAGAACAGGCTAAAACAGCATATGGCGCAAACTCAACCGAAGTTAACAAATTAGAAACAAAGTTACATGAAGCTAGAACAGCTGAAATGCGATTAAAAAATGAAGTTGAACAAACAAGTACATCGTTAAGAGAACAAGCAAACGTTGCTGAACGAACAGGTAGTAAATTAAAAGAAGTTGGCGATAAGACGAAGGAAATCGGTTCTAACCTAGCCAGCACTGTTACACCTGCTTTAGTTGGTGTTATGGGTGTTACTGGTAAGTGGGCTAATGATTTCGATACTTCACAAAAGCAAATTCAATCATCTTTAGGTTTAACCGCTAAAGGTGCTGAGAATGTGGGTAAAGTAGCTGAAGAAGTATTTATACATGGTTGGGGTGATTATTTACGCCAGGTAGATGACGCTGTGATGCGAGTGTGGCAAAACATGAAGCAAGTACCACTTGAAGATTTACAAAGCGTTACAGAGGGCGTTATGGCATTATCAGAAACTTTTGATGTAGATTTAAACGAAACAACTCGAGGCGCTTCAGCTCTCATGACGCAATATGGAGTTACTGGCGATAAAGCTTTAGATATCATAACGGCTGGTTTACAAGCTGGTTTGGATGTATCGGGAGAGTTTACGGACAACTTAGCTGAATATACGCCATTATTCAAGCAAGCTGGTTTCACTTCTGGTGAAATGCTATCAATCTTAAAGAATGGATTAGATGCAGGAGCTTACAATCTAGATTATGTCAATGATTTAGTGAAAGAATTCGGTATCCGTGTGCAAGATGGTTCTAAAGGTGTATCCGACGCGATGGGACAAATGTCAAAAGGAACACAAAATCTTTGGAAAGAGTTTGAAGCTGGAAAACGTCCGGCTGCTGACGTATTTAAAGCTGTTATCGGTGAACTAAAAGGAATGGACGATCAAGTGAAAGCTACACAACTTGGTATTTCTATATTCGGCGTGAAATTTGAAGATTTAGGAAATAAAGTTGTTTACAGTTTAACAGATACAAATGACGAATTAGAACGAACAGACGGAAAAATGAAAGACCTTGTCATGACGCAAGAGGAAGCATTCGGAAAGAAAGCACTATCCCTTTACCGTGAAATGCAAAAAGCGTTGGAACCTTTAGGGGAAGTTTTCTTGGATGTAGCGGAACAAGTTTTGCCGATTGTAAAATCAAGCGTCGAAGCTTTATCTAACGCTTTCTCTGGACTTTCTCCTGAAGCTAAAAAAACGATAGCCATAATTGGAAGCTTAGCTGTGGTCTTAGGTCCAATACTCATGATTTTGGGGCCGATCATAACGACTATAGGAGGACTTGTGACGTCTTTAGGAGGTTTAGGTACAGCGTTAGGTTTGACAACAGCAGGCGTCGGGGCGGCAGGAATTGCTACAGGTGGTCTAGGAGCGGCGTTAGGAACTGCAGCTTGCGCAATTGCTCCTTGGTTAGCGGGAGCAGCAGCGATTGGAGCAGCAGGATACGCTATATACACTGCTTTAAATGAAGAGGCGATACCAGCTGTAGATTTATTTAAAAATCGCGTAAATATAGCTGCTGATGGAACAGTGCAGAGTGTGGATAAAATCTCCCAGAGTACGAAGAAAGTCGTTGGTTCTTATATGGAAATGTCTCAACAAGTCGGTACTGTCGCTATGGAAATGTTTGCACAACAACAAGTGATTACGGATGAGAATCTTCCTCCTATTATTCAAAAATATGAGGACATGAAAAATCAAGTTGTTAATACATTCGAAGAAAAGAAGAACGCTGAAATTCAAAAAACACAAGAAGCTTTCACGGGAATGAAAACAATAACTGTGGAAGAACAAGCTCATATATCAAAGATGTATACAGATCATTACGAAATGGAAAAAGCAAAAACGCAAGCTGCTAATGATAAAATCGTCGAAATTTGGAATGCAGCGAAAGAAGA
>NZ_JBNPJZ010000179.1:0-3079 GCF_050312695.1 Bacillus sp. AF62
ATACTCTCTCTTCTACAGCTTATAATAATTATACAATTATTCCAAATGAAGCAATAAAATTTGATGATCTTTTTAAACAAGCAAAAGAAGCTTATAGTAAATATGGATTTATCCCTAAAGATATAGCTACTCAAGTGTACGGATATTATAAAACAGGTACGATTGATTATTTAGCAGCAGTAAAAAGTTTTATCTCACTGGCTGGTCTTATTCCTGAGGTAGCTCCTTTTGTTCCTTTTGCAAATCAATTTGTTTCTTTTATTTGGCCTAAATTATTTGGTGGCTCTTCTAATAATCCACCAGATATTTTTGAACAACTAAAACCACAAATTCAAGCTTTAGTTGATGAAGCGATATACAAGCAAAATGAACAATTATTAGCTGATACCGCTTCAGGTTTTCAAGGGGTTATAAATTTATATTATGAAAAAGTAGAAGATTATAAGAAAGATCCTACGGATACAAATAATTTAACATCTTTACGTGGCCAAGTTGATATTGTTCGTAACTTTTTTGTTCATGACGCTCCGCATTTTATGAATTCCGGAATGGTAGCAATGCCATATTTAGTTAATATGACTAATTTACAATTGATGGTTTTAAGAGATGCAATACAAGCTGGAACTAGATGGGGTTATAGTGATAATACAATAGCTACCCTTTTAACCGCTTTTAGAAATATTACTCGTGATTACAGTAAATGGGTATATGATACTTTTACGAAAGAATTAAATGATAAATATTCTAATTATGCAAATATGAATGATTGGAATAAACGTAATGACTTTATAACGATAGCGACGTTAACAGGTTTAGATTTTGTTGCTTTATGGCCTACTTTAGATCCAAAAATGTATCCAACCGAAAGTGATATCGATTTTACAAGAACCCTAACATCTAAAATTACATGGTCAGGGGTTCCTAGCAAAGCGTGGGCCACAAATTTACCAAGTTTTGACAACGTGCGATACAAGGGACGATTATCTAAAATAGAACTTGCGAATTTTACTGATAATAATGCTATGACTGCATTTTTTAATGGAATTAGAGAAACGATCCATACGGTTAATGGCGATATCACTTATTCAGATTATCGAATGTCTAATCTGAATTGGAACAATATAAACATTGATTCGAATAATCCAATTGTAAAAACTTCTTTAACAAATGTTATCTACAATAAAGTTCAAAATGCAGATTTTACTGTTACTTTATCTGATGGTACATCAAAAAGCATGGGAGCTTATGCTCCTATAGGGGCATCCTCACCAAGATATGGCGAAGAATTATCAGCACCTGCCAACCATAAAGTTGATCTTGTATTTTCAACATTTAATAGTGCGGATCCATTTTACTCTTATGTGAATGTATATACCCCAATGAAATTAGTTCCAGAAAACATTATTGGAGATGATGTTCAAATTAATGGATTTCCATTTGAAAAAACTTCTTATGGAGGTACAGTTGTTAAAGAATGGTTAAATGGTGCGAATGCGATGAAGCTTTCTCCTGGACAATCGATAGGTATTCCTATTACAAATGTAACAAAACAAAACTATCAAGTGCGTTGTCGTTATGCAAGTAATAGTGATAATCCTGTTTTCTTTAATGTAGATACTGGTGGAGCGAATCCAATTTTCCAACAGATAAACTTTGAATCTACTGTAGATAGTAATATGGGAGTAAAAGGAGAAAATGGCGTCTATGTAGTCAAATCTACCCCTACAGTTGATAATCCTATTACAGTAGAAATACCTGCGAAGACGATTAATGTTCATTTAACAAATCAAGGTTCTTCTGATATCTTTTTAGATCGTATTGAGTTTGTTCCTATTCTAGATTCACCAAGCGGTAACGGCGGTAACAATCATATAGATTTAAAAGATGTCAGTGCAGACGTATGGCCTAAAGAAGTGTGGAAAAGTGATGTATTATATGATTCAATGGATTTGACTGGTAGTGTTTGGGGCAATGCTATTTTTATACAATATTATAATGATCAGAAACAAATAGGTCAAAGTTTAGAATATGCCACAGAACCTTTTCAGATTAAACAAACTATTTCTCCTTTTAATCGTATCCTACTTCAAACGAATGCAAATTATGGTGGTTCTCTTACTTTAAAAGGTACTTTTACTAATAGTACTAAAAATATATTCTCATTTAAACTTCCAAGTGATTTACAAAATATCACAACGCAAGTGAATGCTCTATTTGCATCTGGTACACAAGATGCACTTGCAAAAGATGTAAGTGATTATGATATTGAAGAAGTGGTTCTAAAAGTAGATGCATTATCTGATGAAGTGTTTGGAAAAGAGAAAAAAACATTGCGTAAATTGGTAAATCAAGCGAAGCGCTTAAGTAAGGCGCGTAATCTCCTGGTAGGAGGCAATTTTGATAACTTGGATGCTTGGTATAGAGGAAGAAATGTAGTAAACGTATCTAATCACGAACTGTTGAAGAGTGATCATGTATTATTGCCACCACCAACACTGTACCCATCTTATATCTTCCAAAAAGTAGAGGAATCGAACTTAAAAGAGAATACACGTTATACTGTGTCTGGTTTTATTGCACATGCAGAAGATTTAGAAATTGTTGTGTCTCGTTATGGGCAAGAAGTGAAGAAAGTGGTTCAAGTTCCATATGGAGAAGCATTCCCATTGACATCGAGTGGAGCGATTTGTTGCCCTCCACGTTCTACAAGTAATGGAAAACCTGCTGATCCACATTTCTTTAGTTACAGTATTGATGTAGGAACATTAGATGTAGAAGCAAACCCTGGTATTGAATTCGGTCTTCGTATTGTAGAACGCACTGGAATGGCACGTGTAAGTAATTTAGAAATTCGTGAAGATCGTCCATTAACGACAAATGAACTCCGCAATGTACAACGTGCAGCAAGAAATTGGAGAACAGCATATGACCAAGAACGTGCAGAAGTAACGGCCCTGATTCAACCTGTATTAAATCAAATCAATGCGTTGTATGAAAATGAAGATTGGAATGGAGCAATTCGTTCTGGAGTTTCTTATCATGACTTAGAAGCAATTGTTTTACCAACATTACCAAAATT
>NZ_JBNPJZ010000180.1:0-3078 GCF_050312695.1 Bacillus sp. AF62
TTTCCGCCCGCTTCTGTTAACATGTCTGTTAACTCTCTGTCTAGCTGTCCCGAAACTTGCTGGGTAATTACCCATAATCCAAATCCATGCTTTCGATCTTTTGCAATGATTTTTGGAAGAACGGGTACTGGCACGTCATGAGCTTCATCTATCACGCCTAAATGTAGTTTTGAACCATGCGGCCGCTGCTGAGCGATACGGTGATATTGATTACAAATGTAACCGACTGTCAGTAATGTATCTTCTTTCCCCATGCCCGCTAAATCATAAAAGATCAGGTGATTGTGATAGGTAAGGGTCACCTTCGACATTACTCGTTAAGGGGCCCTTTTCCCCCACACCACACCCAACGTGAAAGTTTCCCTTCATTGGGCGCTCCATCAATTATTGGAATTAATAATTATAAGCTGTCTTCGATACCGTTCTACTTTAGCTATTTGCTTTTTGTTTAGCCATGATATTTGATTTAATGGTTCATTATTATGAATGAGTTGATGAATTTCTTTAGAGACACAAACAAGGTTGTGAACTTTATTAATTTCATTTATAGGTAATCTAGGATTTTTGTGATGTACATGTAAATTTTCTTTCGATAGAGGGACTTTAGTAACATTACATTGCCCCTTATCTCTGTTAAAAGCTGACGCCCTATTCATGAAATATTCAAAGTTATATTTTCCCCTGTTAGACCTTGGGAGATTTTTTCGCTTAAGTTCAGTGAAGTTATCTCATCCAGTCTAGATAGAGTGCTCCTTTTATTCCTTCTTTTAAAGATTAAACCCCTTCCTTGGGATGTATACGGTGTTTCATTTTGGTTTTTTTGTATACATTTCGAACTATCCCATGTCGCTAGATTAAGTTTCCATATCCCAATTTTCGATTCGTTATATTCAATGGTTGGGGTACCTTCGGTACGATTTGGATACCATTGTTTGATGTTGTCACATTCATTCATTTTGAACCATTTACCACCATATTTTTTTAAGGCATACCATTCGGCTTTCCTTAATCTATGGCTAAATCTGGAGAACGTTATATTAACTAAGGTTGCATAACTGTAGTAGTTGATTAAACCTCGAATTTTTGTGTTATAAACGTTTATTTCATGTATCAATTTTTTCTTATTAGATAATCTCTTTATGATTCTCAAATGTTTTTTAAGTTCTTTAACTTTATCTTCAATGCGTTTCTCATTAGGAATACGATAAGGAATGTACCTTTTTGTTTTCTTATCTTTAACTCCTTTATACTTAACAAAGAGTTTGAAGCCTAAGAATTCAATATTTTTCTTCCGGACGTTAGTTATCTTTGTCTTCTCTTCTGAGAGTTCTAATTTGAGTTTATCTTTCAGATAATGAGAGACAGCTTTTTTCCACTTAATAGCGTTTGTCTTACTATTTGTTACGATAACCCAGTCATCTGCATACCTAATGAGATAGCCCTGTTTAAGTTTGGTAGTACGTTTGAGTGTAGTAGTTCGACTATGCTTATTTGCATAATTTTTACGAGTCTTCTTATTTTGCCACTGGTTGTATACCCACATATCAAAATCGTGAAGGTATATGTTAGCTAAAATCGGAGAGATTATTCCCCCCTGTGGAGTTCCAAGTGTTGTTTTTGTATTTTCGTGCATGACTCCGGCTTTTAACATAGCTTTTATAAGCATTAGAACTCGTTTATCTTGAATACCTATCTTAAAACAGTTTTTAAGCAATATATTGTGATTAACCTTATCAAAGAATTTACGAATATCTCCTTCAACTATCCAATGATATTTTGTCTTATGAATTAGACTACCTACTCTTTCGATGGCCATATGTCCATCACGGTAGGGTCTGAATCCAAAGCTATATGGAAAGAATTGTGCTTCGCATATAGGTTCTATTACTTGTTTAACACATTGTTGTATGATTCTATCTAGTATAGTTGGAATACCGAGAGGTCTAAGTTCCTTTTTCCCTGCTTTTGGTATCCATACTCTACGTACCATGCTAGGTGTATAATCTCTAATTGTGTTGGTAATGAGATGTATTACCTTTTCCTCGTCAGCCTGAAGAATATCATTTATAGTAAGAGAATCCACACCAGCTGTCTTAGAGCCTTTGTTACTTTTCATTGCCCTTATGGCATATAGAATATTTGCTTTACTACAGATGATTTCGTATAAATCTTTAATTTTAGGTTTTTCACAAGACGCTTTGAAGTAAAGTTCATCGAAGGTTTGTTTCAACTGTATTTCAGTATCAAGTAATCTAAGTTTTTGCGTCACGAATTGAATAACTCCTTTTCAATCCGAGGTTTTAGCAGTTATGTTTACAACACCCTTAGAAACTTATAGATTATTAATCTCATAAATTGACTTGGGAACTTCGCTCCACCACTTATTATCATGGGTTCCTTGCTACTATTTCCCTACTGCCACAAAAGTAAGAGAATTTCGGTTCGTAGAACCTTATATCTACCTACCAGGGATACCCCCCTTAAAGCGTAGTCTTTTGCTTCCCTTGTTCCCAATGTTCTAGCTTTACTACTTACCCTTAGGTGCTTCCTCTGTCCCTGCTTGCCCTATTAAAAGGGGAATAACGTAATATTCGTTATCCGCAGACTTGAGCGAAGGTAACGCTATCCACCATTAAGCAACCTAGTGTTTTAGGTTACATACCTTTCGATATGTTATGGATTTAGAGACGTTCATTCGGAAGTTCGTCAGTTCTAATTAGAACATTCTCACCATCTGACCGATAATTATCCCGGCTTTGGTAATATGTCTCCATACTACTTAGGTAATTGAGCCACCCAGCTACTTCACCGACCGTATTCCACATGAGAACTTAGGTCGATTTCCCGCTGACTTCACCGTGCTTCTAACGCTTCATGTGGTATCATTCTGCGCTAGACGGAATCTTAGTGCGTTTCACAGTTTTAAGGTTTACCTTATCTGTGGAATAGGATCTTCCCCTACTCGAGTCGAACATTGAGTTATGATATCGTGTTAATACAGATGTCACTCAGCTTTTGTTAAACATTTCTGTTTAGTTTAGGCTGAAACAAGGCACACGCCTTCATCCATCCACTTCC
>NZ_JBNPJZ010000181.1:0-2915 GCF_050312695.1 Bacillus sp. AF62
GATAAAGCTGATCAGGCTCAAAAAGAAAGTCAAACAGCAAAAGATTTGGCAGAAACAACACAGAAATATATGGAGCAGAACATGGTTGATATTATCGAACAACCAACGGCTCCTACTGAGAATTTACGTGATGGAAAAACTTTGTGGGTAGATAGTTCTGATCCTGAAAATAAGGTGCAGAAACTTTGGAAAGGTGGTCAATGGCAAAGGGTTACTCCCGATACAGGACCATTAAAGCAAAGTATTAAAGATGTTAAGGAAGATATTGAAACAGCTAAAACAGAATTGAATCAAAAGGTTCAAGGTGTGGAAGGTAAAGCGCAAGAAATAGCTGGACAAATAGTGGATGTTCAAAAGCAAGTTAATAACAAAGTAGACCAGACCTGGATCAATAATCAATTAAAGGATAAGGCTGATAAAACTGGTGTTTATACGAAAGATGAAATTAAAGATGGTTTCATAGGTAAACAAATCTATGAAACTGATAAACAAGGGAACGTACAGAATTTCAAGGATATTAATACATCTATTGGTCAAACGAACGAAGCTCTTAAACAGAAAGCTGAGAAGTCAGAGCTAACGAAAACAAATGACGGTTTAACTAAACTTCAAAACAAAACGAATGAAATTGAAACAACAGCAAATGGCACTAAACAAAAGTTAAGCGAACTAGAAACCACTGTTAATAACACAAATGTCGGTGTAAGAAACTATGTCCTTGAATCTGATAAATTTATATTACCACCTGACACAAATCAAAGTTTCAGATTTGTAAATGATTTAAAAGACTTACAAGGAAAACAAGTTACATTAAGTGTTTATGTTGAAATTAAAAATGCAAAAACTGGCGTTAATCCATCTAATAGGATTGGTTTTGAACCTTCTATACGATATTCCGATAATTCAATTCAACATCTAGGCGTTTGGTTAAGAATAACGGATGGTATGAATTTTAAAGGTATTATAAGTACGACTATATGGATTAAAGATATAGGGATATTAAAAACAGAACAGAATGCAGTGTATATTCAATGTGGCGGAGACTATGTAAAAGTAGGTAGACCGAAAATAGAAATTGGAAACAAAGTGACAGACTGGACACCAGCGCCAGAAGATAACGTTTCTAATACGGACTTCACTAAAAAAACAGTAGAAATTGAGACTACTATTAAAGGGATTAACACTACAGTTTCTAATGTTCAAAATGAACAAGGAAAGCTTACGGACCGTATAACGAAATCCGAGCAAACCGCAGATGGATTTAAAACTTCTATTGAATTGTTAACGAAAAAAGATAATGATATCAGCAATAAATTAAATACAGTCGAACAAACTGTAGAAGGTACAAAGAAGACTATTTCTGATGTGCAGCAAACAACAAGTGAACTTAAGAAAACAACAACTGAAATTAAAGAAGAAGCAGGAAAGATTAGTGAAAAATTAACAAGTGTAGAAAAGAAATTTAATGAGCAAGAAATAGGAGTACGTAATTTAATATCAGATACGAAATATTGGGAAACGACGAAAATAACTTCAAATTTAGCTTATGGAGTATTTAAGAATAACTTAAATCAAATATTTAGTGAATTAGCGGGTGAAACTGTAACATTTAGCTTCGATGTGAAAATTATAACAACGGATAAAACGGCAGGTCGTGTTCAGTTCTATGGTGAAAACGGTTCACCTAAATATACATTCGTTAGACAAATATTCACAGGAATTACGGAAGAATTCCAACGGGTTACGTACACTACAAAAATTACAGAACAGACTAATAACACAGGACAAGCTAGACTGGAATTTTGGGGAATAGATGCTAAAACAACAAAAATCATTATTCGAAATTTTAAACTTGAAAAGGGGAATAAAGCTACTGGATGGACACCAGCACCTGAAGATCAAGTAGCAACCGATGAATTCACCAAGAAAACAACCGAAATTGAAAAAAGTGTGGACGGTGTAAAAACCACTGTATCAACTGTTCAAAAAGACCAAGGTACAATGCAAACTACCTTAAATCAAGTTAAACAAACAACGGATTCTAATTCACAAACCATTACAACTCTATCTCAAACACAAGGCAAACAAGGAGAGGTTATTCAACAAAACACGAGTGATATCACACAGTTGAATAATCAAATCAAATCCAAAGTAACAGATACTCAAATGCAAGAATATGTAGGTGGATTAGGAAGTACGAACTTACTATTTAATGCTGCATTTGAAGATCGAGTAATAAACGCTTCTACAGGAGTTGTAACAAGTAAAACTCCAAGTACCACGAAATGGAGCCTTGCAGGTACAGGTTCAGGTATTACGATAGTTCCTGAGAGTGCTAGGCATCATGAAGGTTACAATTCTGTCAAAATTACAGCTACAGGTCAAACTGCTAGTAAGTGGTCTGGTATCATGCAACGTGTCCCAGCTGTACAAAATGGCGGTGATTATGTATTCTCGGCTTGGGTATACGTCCAGGATAAGAATACACTTGATAATGGTGGAGCGATTAAACTTCAATTCTTTAATGGTGCAAATGCAGTTTCAACATTTGCACAAACAGAATTTAAGGATTTATTAGTAAACAATTCTTGGGTACTAGTATCTGTTAAAATTACTTCTCCTAACGTAGCAATAACGCATTTACAAGGTGATATATGGATTAGACAGAACGGCACAATTTGGGTAGCTCAGCCGCAATTACAACAAGGATTTACTCGTTCTACATTTATGGAGAATCCAAAAGATTACGCAAACTATGACCAGCTTGTTGGTGAGATTGGTAAGAAAGTGGCCACTTCTGATTTTAACTCTAAGGTATCTACTCTTGAAACCAGCATAAATCAGCAATCTAACCGTATTGACCTAAAGGCAGAGAAAACGGATGTATACACCAAAACAGAAGCGAACGGTCAATT
>NZ_JBNPJZ010000124.1:0-2911 GCF_050312695.1 Bacillus sp. AF62
CAAAAGATGTTAAATCATACAGATCAGAAAGAAACATTGAGATACATTGGAATGGAGCAAGATACATTAAATGATTACCAAAGGAAGTTTAGAATCTAGCTCCTTTATTTTTTTATCACTTATTGAATTAGCTTTAAACTGAAAGTGTCAAATTCATTTTTATAAAATGCGAAAGAGATTGGTATATCTAAGGTTAAACGGAATAGGTGAATTTAACACAATCTAGGTTATAGCTAATTCATTTCTTAGGATTAAAGAACATATTTATTCAAAACTATGTGAAAAGAGGATGAAAAACGATGTGAAAAAAATACATAAATAAAAAACGCGAACTATACGCGAACTATACGTGAACTATCTGTGGACTATTTGCGAACGATTTACGGACACGTTTTGGTTTTTAACATGATATATTTGTATTGTGAGAAGTGGCGGAAAACACAACTCACAATTTTCCTTTATAAACTATATGTTGTCTAAACGGTTTCATAATGATGGCACATAAAATCCGAAACCAGCAGATGGTAATGATTGAATGATACCGTTATTAAGGAGAGCATTTGCTCTTCTTTGAGCTAACAATATCCTAGGTAGATGGACTGAGGGAAACCTGATAAGTTTGCCGATAGTGTCTGTCGTGGTTGTTAGCTGAGAGAAGAATAAAACTTCATTTACCGAATGGAACAGATATATTCTTAAGCCTATAAACATGATATGATTATTTCATATAAAAATATTAGAGGTGAGAAGATGAGCTTTGTATCTGTTATACAAACTGAAAAATTTATAACAGTTGTAACTGATGGGCAAGTTACCAGTACTTCTGATAAAACAATTCTTCAAAAGAACTATAAGAAATTTTAAAAAATATCACCGAATCAATATATTGCTTTTGCAGGTTCAAAAGGATTGTGTGAAATGTTGTTAGAGTTTCTTCCTTTTAAGGAGCAAGGGTATGTTTTGGAACAGATTGTGCCAGAGATTAAAGAGTTTATATCTAAAATACCATCTCAATTAGGAAGATTATTAATTAGTGTAGGTGGCGTGAATGAAAAGGAACAGTTAGTAATCTATAAACTTTCTAATCACGAAGGTACAGATATTGAAAAGTTTCAAGCAACTGGCGATGATATTAGTTTTACGTTTTTACATAATGGTTCAGCAGAAGAAAATTTGGGTGGAGACTTAACAGAAGTACTTATACAACTTATTAGGGAGATTGGATATAATACATCTAATAAAACTATAAGAGTGCAAAAGAGGTTAAATGATTATGTTGCAGATGTAGATGATAGTGTTAATAAAATTACATTTGATTTAACAATAAGAAAGTAAAAGCATCCAAGTGGATGCTTTTTATTTTTGAGGAGGATGAATGATGGACGAACAAAAATTGACAGTGAAAAACAAAAATGAAATACACCTTAGACCTACATATTCGAACAAGATTGATTCCAATAAAATTAAAACATTGGATGACGTGATTCAAATTTTAAAAAGAGTAACTCTACATGTTAACGATGAAGGAGTAAAAGGGATTGAGCATTTGATTGAGAGGGAAGAAGTAGAGGATTACAAAATAACAGCAGGGGTAATTAAAGGTGAACAATTATAATTATGCTAATAGGGACTATTACAGGCGCTACTGAAATTTTGGGGCGTCCTATTTGTTGTTAAGGAAAGGTAAGGTAAGGGGGGATGGAAGAGTGGAATTGAATAAGCTCGAAAAGGCGATGATTATTGGAATAATTCTTCAAACTCTTCGTAGTAGAAAAAAATTAAAGAAATATGTGGGACTAGAGAGATTAGCAAGCGTATGTAAATTATTTGATGAGATACAAGTTAGTACATCCCTTGAGGATAGAGAAGAAGTTATAACAAGTTTAATAAACAAGTTATTGGATGATTTGTTAGAGAAAGATAAGGGGGGACACGAATGTATATAACAAGGATTGAGGATAAAGAAAGGTTGTTAAAGATTATTGATGCACTAGATGAGCTTGGGAAAGATTATAAGGTAACAAAAACTACTAAGCATGTTTCTTTACCACCAGTCACTTATCCAAAAAGAACTTGGATTGTTGAGGAGTTAGAAGTGCTAACAGAAATACAGGAATCGAAATAGGAGTGAGGTAATGAGAGCAGAGTACCTTATCCAACTTATAAAAGAAGATCAGCTTATGAAATTTTATAAGTCTAAAGAGTGGAGAGCTTTGCGATTAAAAGCAATTCAACGAGCTAAGAATGAATGTGAGCATTGCAAACAAAAAGGGAAGGTAACGACACGGGATACACTTGATAAGCGTGGGCGTAAGATGAAAATGGATGTGAATCATATCAAACCAGTTAAGACGCATCCACATCTCGCATTAGGCCTAGACAACCTTGAATACCTTTGTGTTCGTTGTCATAACATTGCTGATGGAAAGGATAAGATGATTAGTAATAGTAATAGTAAACCTAAGTTCATGAATGAGGAACGGTGGTAACAATGATTATAGTTGATGGTAGTTGGACATTTGATACTGATTTAATGATTCGATACGCTGAGAAGGACGAGCATACGTCATATGAACGTGACATGCTTAATCAGTTCCGAAAGTATTCTTACTGGCGTTACTGCCAAATAAGAGACTGTGTGAACCCAAGAAAGTGCAATCGACTTAAACTTACTGATGTTAGAGAAAGATTACAAGAAGAAGAGAATTTAATATTTACTACAGACGTTCTAAAGATTTCTAGTGAAGAAGTCTTTTTTATTTTGGATTTTATTGAAAGATACTTTGAATTAGTTTCTTAAACAGCCCCCCGGTCAAAAGTTTTGGTCTTTATTTGGAGGACCATTCAACGGGGGGAGGAGAGCGGTAAAAATATATTTTGATTTTTTTATGGAATGGGGGGTACCTATGCG
>NZ_JBNPJZ010000182.1:0-2630 GCF_050312695.1 Bacillus sp. AF62
CGCTATCTATTGCATGTTCAGCTAGTTTTTCTGATTCATAACATTGCATATTTATTTTAGTTTTGCAACACCCTCTTTATTGGTCAAAATGACTCCCAAACCTCTAAAATAAAAAACGAAAACATAATAAACAATATATATAGATGTAACTATATTTAGAAGCCCAGTCTTGTACTATTTCATGACATCTACTGGTAAGTACTATGTGTCCATCTTGGCTGCATATGAAAAAGAGATTATACAAATCGAAGTAGAATTGTTGAATTAGACTTTACGATGGATGAATTATGCGTTAATTTGGAGGTAGATAAAGTAACTTATCCTAAGTTCTAGCGTAACATGTTAGAACTATCTGCAATAGATACAACCAAGTCTTATTAAGACGCAATAAAAGTTCTGTGCGTTTGAATAAACAACGTATATATGGAGAAATCCATATTTTTATAAATATATAAAAGGTGAATTTTCTGATTGAATGTAGGTATAATTACATTTCATACACCTCAATATCCAATTTGGATATTCGGTATATAGAGGTTTCAATTTTTCATATAAGCAATTTGGACATAACATAATTTATTAACCCTCTCTATAAAAAGTATACAATAAATAAAATATTATTAAATAATACAATTAAGTTCCCTAGGATGGATATAAAATCTCATAAATTCTTCTAAAAAACTTATAGAAAATTTTGTATAGGTACTTTACTATCTCAAAATCGAAATTATTTTATCTTTTTCTAAGAAAGACTTCTTCCTCAAAAATACGAAGATGTGAAACACTAATTTCAGGTGAAAGATAAATTTTAGTAATCGTAAACCTGCTTTCTGGTGTATTTAAAAAGAGACGTCTGTAATGTTATTTATCTTTTGTTTGTGTATGAACCATTTCGATTCTTTTAAGTATATAATATGTACGATAAAATTTTTAAAACCTTACGGATTTAGTAAGGCACCTTTTTTATAGGCCTATATGCTTTTATTTAGTTAAAATATTTAAACGCTTAATTGAACTATGAACAGTACATGAAAGAGAAAAAGTACCATGCATGCCTATACGTTTATTAGTGTAAAGTAGCTTTCGGTAATAAAGAACATCGGGCTGGGACATACTATAAATGGTTCTATAAGATATTCTTATTGCTACACAAGATATGTGTGACAAGTGAGATTTATAATTAAGAATCATACACAAGTGGATAAGGAGAAAAGTATAAATGTATACTTTTCTCCTTATCTTACCCATGAAAATTTTACGAATAAGTATACAATCATGCGCATAGTATGTGGATGATATATTATACGTGCATATATGTATGATAGAAAGATTTCAAACATAACGAAACCACCTACTGTATAGTATAAAAAGTGTTTCTTAGTGAATATAACCCTTTTTTGTACCAGAAAAAATAGATCATTTATACAAAAGTAGGTAATCGCATACTTATTCGTAAGGTTTTTATGATTAGGTGCGTATTTTAAATATATTTCCTTTTATAGGAGTATATCCGTTTCCATAAGAGCAGTGTGTAATAATAAGAATACCTTATGGAACGATGTTAGTACGCTGAAGCTCAAATATTCTTTATGGTTAAAAGCCAGTTTACACTGATAAACGTGTATGTTAAATTTCTAATAATATTACTTGTTATATTAAAAATAAGAGATTATATTTAGTACTTTGAAATTACATAGCATCAACTTGATTAAAAAATAGAAAAGCTAGCCATAACGGTTAGCTTTTCTTTAGGGTTTAGGAAGTATGGAAACTATCTATTAAAATTTAGTATATAGTACAAAATGATTTGGTTCAAGTGACCAAATCATTTTTTACAAATAATTATGATTTTATAGTCACAATTGCAAATCCTCATGTATTTGCAGATGGGATTCTCAAATAAGTAAACATTATTTTAATTGATCTAAACAAGACATAGTACACAAACGAATTATTCAAAGTTAATTCAATTTGTACCCACAGAAAAAAACAGTTTTAAACGTATGTCAAATAAAAAAGCGGCGCATATAAAAAAGTTAGAATATAGAAGATACACGGATGAAAATTAAAATATACACTTTATGTAATTCGTCAAAAATAACGTACACCTTCGACAATTACGTGTAAAATTCATTGTATTTTTCAAGAATAGTGCTATGCAACACTTGTCATTATCATTGCGGTATATCAACAAGTGTTGCAATATATATGTATGTCATATTCCACAAAAATAGGACTTTTTTCAGAAAGGATTTCTTTATTATGTGTATGATTTTTTAACCAAATTATTACTGATTTTAGGTCTTTAAAACCAAATTAAAGATACAGATTTAACTTAAAACACTTCTTAAGAAACAAAAAAGATGTGTGATTAGTATGGTACAAGAAAATATATTCAAACGGAAACATTATCAGCCTAATATCAGTCAATTGAATGTACGTTGGTACCTGCGGTACAACTTAAGTCTTCGTGATTTATTAGAAATAATGGAGGAGCGAAGGTTGTTTTGGACCCATGCAACCATTATGCGCTGGGTGTCAAGCGTTTTATAAGGCTCTGGTGCAAAAATAGTGGGTTTATGAAAAATGAACAAACGATTCCTAACGGAATTGAAATTTATGCTGTTAAA
>NZ_JBNPJZ010000183.1:0-2602 GCF_050312695.1 Bacillus sp. AF62
TTCATCGTGTGTACTATATATATGTTGCACCTGTCTCTGATCAGCTTGCGCAGCCATACATGGTAGAGAATGTATGGCTAACAAAATGAACAAACTACTACACCATTTTATTCTTTTATTCATAAGAACCCTCCTATATTTTTCATTATGTAATGATTGAACATGTAATATAATTCATTATATTACATGTTTTATCTTCTGCAGAACGGGTAATGGAACGAATAGTAGGATGATTTAGAGCAAACTCTATGTGAATCATATAAAACGAGTAGGAAAGATGCAATCCGTTGAAGTTGAGAAATAAATGTATAAAAAAGTCGAGAATACTAAAAACAGTATGGATATACCCCCATACTGTACAAAAATAACGAATCTACCTTTTTCTATTCTATTGTGACAAGCCCCTGATATCTGCCTGATTGATTATCATAACTATATACATATAAATAATATTTTCCGGGTTGTGCCGTATACGTTTCATCCAATTCCTCCAGTTCAAAAATCAAAAAATTCTAGCTGACTGTCACATGAGGGTTCAAGATTTTTTCATAGAGTATGGAAACCAAATCGTTCGACTATGGAAATGCTTCATGAAAAACACAGATGTTTTTCATAAATATCCCTCCATTCTTCTCTTTTGTCTTGTTGGGATTACAACAATATAAAGGCATCTAACTTGTATGATCTTTTTACTTATCGTTTATTGTTTTAAAATCATCCCAACAGTATTCATATATGGTAAAGTATTTTTGTTACCTTTGTCAGTGTATTGAGAAATATCAATTCTATTCAAATCCCTGGATACTGTGCATAATAAAAACATTTATCTTATCATTTTTATTATGTATAACCTGAATAGATTTACATATTTTTTATATTTCATCATTTTCTCAACAAAAACACTAAATATCTATGATAGAATGCATATGGGATGGGATACTTATATATATTTCTATAAAATCATATGTTGTTAAAATTAAAGTGGTTATCAAGTCAAGGAGGAGGCACTCGCAAGAGTGTTTTTTTCTTTGATTATTTTTGATTGTCATATCTATTGGCTCCGGTGCAAAATAGTGGATTTAAGAACAATGAACAAAAGATTCCTAATTGAATTGAAATTTATGCTGTTAAACCCAAGATTTTATTGATAGATACATTTGCTTTTGGACAGACTTCTCCCCTTTGAGAGTTTGTCCTTTTTTGATCATATGCATAGCTTCTATTCCAACACTCATTGTTGTAGCTGTTTGCAAGGATTTCAATCCAAGCATATTCTGAATCTGTTTTTTGATAAACCGGTGGCCTTGCTCAATACTATTGTTGACATATTTTTTCACACGAAGTGGTATGCATTTTTCTTCTTTTCGTTCACGTATCGCAACAGGATAGGCCATATCTCCATCAGCAGTTATCGAACGAGGTTTTGTGGCATGATAAGAAGCCAAGGCTTTCTTTGAATCTCTTTTCTCACCCAAATAAAAATCAATCGTGTTTCCTTCGGAATTGATGGTGCGATATAAGTACATTCTTTCTCTTTTGATTTTGATGTATGTTTCATCCACTCGCCAAGAATCATTGGTTGATTTCAAATGTGTTCGAATTCGCTCATTTCATTCTGGGTCCCTATGGATGAACCCCGCGCATAATGGTTGTATGTGCTAAGGAGAATTCTTGTTCTTCCATCATTTCCACTAAATCACGAAGTCTTAAGTTGTACCGTAGGTACCAACATACTGTTAGTAAAATAATACCTGGCTGGTAATGCTCCTATTTGAATAAAATTTCTCTTTCCATACTGATTACACACCTTTTTTCAATAGTCATACCAGTATAGTCTAGTTTGAAAGGATACTTTCAAATCTTTTCGATTTTTTGCACCAGAACCTATCAAAGTGATTTTCTTTTATATATTAAAGGGATACATAATACAATCAATGGTATGATAATTTGCATTGGTACGTGTACGTAATAAGGAAGAATGTGAAAGCCAATGTAGAAATGAGTGATATTATTTTCCGCACCAAAAACGGAAATACATGCCATTAATATTGAAATAGTAGGAATTATATGTATTTCTTTCCATTTAAATACTTGAGAAATGGATAAACATGCTGTGTAATGAAAGATATATACTTTGAAGAAAACACCGATTATTAATAAAATAATCGCAATTGGTTCTAATCTTTGAATAAAAGCGTCAATTTTAATTAAACTAGAACTGGTCAACAAAGGGAAGGATAGTTCTTGTGCAATTGGTCCCCCTAATATACCAATATTTAAAATGGTTGTCGCTACAAGAAAAAAACCACTTATAAAAATACTCCAGATACCATTTTTAAAAATCTTATCTTTTTGAGAAGTGTAGACAAATAACATCAAAAATGTAATCATTCCTCCATAGGGTATAGTTAATGGTAAAATATTCTTAAAGATAGGCCTCCAGTTTTGTGGAGTCAAAGGTTGTAAATTGGATAAATGAAATAAGTGAGATAGAAAAACACCTATTAAAAATAAAAGCCAAAGAACCAAAAACACTTTTAGTAAAATCATTCCGACACGAGATGTAGTATGCAGTCCTTTGTATCCAGCATAACTAACAGTA
>NZ_JBNPJZ010000184.1:0-2591 GCF_050312695.1 Bacillus sp. AF62
TTTTTTTGTTAATACCTTTTATTATTTAGAAATTTATTATACTATACATTTGCGTAACTTTCATTTCATCTTTTACCTATGGGCAGACTATTTCAATAGTCTGTTCTTTTTTATTTAACGGTCCGTAAAGGTACACCTTTTGGAACGGAGGTATTTTGATAGATTATTAGGACTAAAAGGTTTTAATGTGCACTTTTGGAACGTTTCTATATTACATATACCTTTAGGTCCTTTTTCTTGTTATAATATGATTATGTTAATTAGAGGTAAGGAGATTTGCATGAGATGAATAACAGAAAATTCGGATATATAAGAGTGAGTAGTAAAGAGCAAAATGAAGGTAGACAATTTGAAGCGATGCGACAAATCGGAATTGATGAAAGAGATATTTTTATGGATAAACAATCTGGAAAAGATTTTAATCGTCAAAATTATCAGCTTGTCAAAATGATGTTACGAGAAGGGGATATTTTATATGTACAATCACTTGATCGTTTTGGCAGGAATAAAGAGGCGATTTTGAATGAATGGAAAGATATCACAAAAAATATACAAGCACATATTATTATTACAGACATGCCTTTGTTAAATACAACCAAGTATAAAGATAATTTAGGAAACCTGATTACAGATCTTGTACTTCAAATTCTTTCTTGGTTAGCAGAAGAAGAACGTACCAAAATCAAAACACGCCAAAGAGAAGGAATCGATTTAGCAAAAAAACAAGGAAAACACCTTGGTAGGCCAAAAGCAGAAATTACACCTGCATTTATCAATGCATATGATATTTGGAAAACTGGGGCCATTACAGCAGTGGAAGCAATGGAGAAAGCGAATGTACCCAAAACTACGTTTTATCGACTAGTTCAACAATATGAAACTCGTCTAAAGAAATAAGCGATAGATGAGAAGCGACAATATGTTTGTACTTGATATAGACATTCTATTGGGTTATCACATCATCGGGATAATCGTTGCATGTATTATGTGTTATCTGGCATGTAGAGAGTACCTTTCTCAATACCATTCTACATTATTTCGTGTAAAATAAAAGGTGCTAACACTTATACTAGCTTTTTATAATTTTCTCCCAAACACCACAGGCCCCTACCTGTGGTGTTTATTTTTGTATTAGGTAAGATACTATGAATTTTACTACTGCAAATGCAATTCTCATCCCAATGTATCTTCTTATTTGCATTCCCTTGTCTTTATCATAGACATTATAACACTATAAATTAGTAAAACAATATGAAGCGCAAGAAAAAACAAAACATACAGTTGAAATGGAATGATGTGTGGGAAGGAATCGAGTTTCTTCCTATTATATAAGGATTGTAATCGGCGCTTTCGTACATCCCTCATAGTCCGAATCAGTCCTTGCGAAATTTGGCGAAGATAGGATTCGTGTTAAGGGAATCCTCTTGACAGGTAGGGCGTGCTATTATACACATAGCTGGCATTGATACAAGACTCTCTTTTTAAACAAACGTTTTATTCGGCATAATTTGCGCAAAGCCAGGAGAGGATTCGCTATTTATAGCGAAATCCTCTCCTTAAGTGAAGTTCAAATTACTAGAGTAAGACCGTAGCTTTTTCAACATGTCGCAAAATATTTTAAAAAGGGATCTGTATGAAAAGCACGAATCTTATTTCTAAAAGGAAGTGTTGTGATGGAAATGTTTTATGTTCTATATACGATTATTATTGGTAGCATAATTGGCCTAGTCTTTCATTTCATTTATCATCAAGAGGGTATTCTGGTGCCACGCTATGTGAAATATATGTTCCATTTTGGGTTTTTAAAGGATATAATAATAGGAAGTTTAGCAGCATGTTTCGGACTTATTTTATTTGATATGACAACGATAGGGAAAGTGTTACTAGTAGCTAGTATGACGGCAATTTCAGCACAGATATTTTTACCGCATCAAATTTTAACAGAGGAACGAGAAAAAAATGCATCAATGAACCGTATAAAGGAGACCATTTCAAAAATCAAACAATAATCTCCAAAGGAGTTTCAAAATGTATGAGTATATTACAGGATCGGTAGTGCAGTTGAGGCATCATAAGGAAAATATATTTCCTCTAACTAGATCTATAACGAATGACAGATAGTCGCAGGATTGTTTCGGACAAATTCCTATCGTATGTACTATTCAAAAAGTCCTAAATGAAATTGTGTTTTTGATATAATTTGGCAACGGAATAATTAGAAATAAGTAAGGATTGTGTGAAAAATGAAGAAAAATTTAACCGGTGTATGTGCTTTGGTAATTGCTGTAGCTTCGTATCCTATAACGACGTTAGCTGCAGACAATTCCGTCCCTGTAACAAAAAACGGAGAAAGGTTGCAATATAACACGCCCTATTATGTCAAAGATAAAAACTTCCCTCATAAAGGTGGCGTAACTTTTGAGCATTGGGGCTTAGATGATTATGTTCTTTTTGCGCATGCTCCAACGGATAATGGGACACCTATTATTTTTGAGAATAAAAATAGAACAGATGGAATTATTCAATCTGACGATTGGATACGGATTAAATTTATGCAAGCCAATGCAAGCGGAGACCAGTATTGGGCCCCT
>NZ_JBNPJZ010000146.1:0-2550 GCF_050312695.1 Bacillus sp. AF62
GTACTAGGTGCTAATGGATTTTTAAAGAAAAACGATAGTATAAACGAGTTGAATAAGACTAACACACAAATGTTAAAAATTCTTAATGAACTTGGGCTTAAAACGGTAAGTGAAGAGGTGGATGATGACGATGACATCGATTTGTAACGTCTATAGATACCACCCTTATATCAATGAGTATATGGAACTTGTGGAAAGCAGAAAAATACGATCGTGTAAAGAACAGAAACAATTAATGAAGCTCGTTAGGGAAACTTTAGATGACCCAAATGTTTATTTAGATGTACAAGCAATTGAGGACAGTGTAAACGTTCCGGCTCCTTACTTTCCATTTGAATTATTTACATGGCAAAAATTTGTTAATGCTTGTGTATTTGGTGTCAGATATAAAGATACTGATAGGTTAGTGTGGAATCAAGTATTAATATTTATGGGACGTGGTGGCGGTAAAAATGGTTTTGCTGGCTATCAAAACTTCTATATGGAATCTAAACCGTTTGGTATTAATAACTACAATATAGAATGGGTTGCAACATCAGAAAAACAAGCTAAAACAACATTTGAAGATGTAAAAAATGTATTGGAAGACCCGAAGCATGAAAAGAAACTGAGAAAAGCCTTTTATAAACCAACTAAGATTTTAATACAAAACAAAAGCACAAAGTCGAAGATTCAATACCACACCTCAAATGCTCGTACAAAGGATGGATTAAGACCAGGAGCCGTATGTTTCGATGAAATACATGAATACGACGATTACGCTTCTATCAAGGTTTTCCGTTCTGCTCTAGGTAAAGTGAAAGACGGTCGAACATTCTATTTAACTACTGACGGATATGTCCGTGGTGGTGTTTTGGACGATATGAAAGAGAAAGCTCGAATGGTTTTGAGTGGCGAAGTTGAGAAAAGTAAATTATTCCCCTTTATCTGCAAATTAGACTCTGAAGAAGAAGTTGAAGATGTTGCAAACTGGGAAAAAGCCAATCCTTCTATTCGAGATAATAAAGAACTATTCGAAACGATGAAAGAAGAATGGGCCGATTGTCAAACTAACATTCCGATGCATGTTGAATTCATGACAAAGCGTATGAATATTCCTAAACAGCTGTTTCAACATAAAATCGCTACCTATGAGGATATTCTTGCAACAGATCAACCTTTACCTGATGATTTACACAAATATGAATGTATTGGTGGTGTGGATTACGCAGAATTACGTGACTTCTGCAGCGTCGGTTTGCTATTTAAACGAGAAGGGAAGCGCTATTGGATTCACCACACTTTCATATGGCACCAGGCGTTGAAAATGCAGGATATTAATCAAGATATTATTGATATTGGTGTGGAAAAAGGACTCTTTACCATCGTCTACGATAAAGAAATTGAGCCCAAACGTGTTATCAATTGGTTTTTAGACAAAGCAAAAACATACGATATTAAGCGTATCGCGATTGATAAATTCCGTTCTGTAGTCTTGAGGCCTTTATTAGAAGAAGCTGGTTTTAACGAAAGAGTTGAGGTAGTGCGACGCGGTCCGTATATCCACGCGATGCTAGACCCGTTAATCCAACATCTATTCATCAATCATCATATCGTTTTCCACGATGATCCTGTTATGCGTTGGTATTGTGGGAATATCTATGTGGATGAATTAGGAAATGGCTCAAAAGAATATAAAAAAATCGACCCTGTCAAAAGAAAAACTGACGGTTTTTTCGCGTTTACTCACGCTTTAAATTTCGATGGAGAAATCGAAGACTATGCAGTCGATTTAAACGATATGCAAGTATGGTCATTTTAACTAAAGGAGGTGAATGAATTGGGGATTAGAAACATATTTAAAGCATTTTTAGGTGGTAGTAGTAGCGATATTCCCGATCCGGATTGTCAAACACTGCTATTAAAAGCGGAAATAGCTTACAAGAAACTATACGTTAACGCTGCTATTGATTTAATTGCACGTTCATTAATCGCCTGTGACTTTGAATCTTACAGAGATGGCAAGTTAAAACGGCATTTAAACTACTATCAATTGAATGTAGCGCCTAATAAGAATGAAAACGCTCATGAATTCTGGACAAAAGTTGTATATAACCTTGTTTACGAAAATGAAGCGTTGGTTATTCCTATTGGCGAAGAATTGTGGGTAGCTGATTCGTTTTATCGCGAAACTACGAATGGTTTAACAGAGTTTACGTATTATTCATTATCAATTAACGGTGAAATGTTAACGAAAACTTATAAAGAAAGTGAAGTCTTGTATTTCCGGCTTTCCCAGGAGTCTATCAATCAGATTATTGATAGCTTGTATAACTCATACGGATTACTACTGGCAAAAGCCATGTCTGATTATAAAGGAAATGGAAAACTTAGATTTTTAATCAAAGGACGTTTCATGAACTCTTTGACAGACGAGAATGGAAAAGCAGCACAAGCACTTTTCGAAGAGAAGATGAGAGATTATACAAACCCAGAAAAGCTTGCGTCTGTTTTGTTTTTGCCGGAGCAAGTTAATTTAGAAGATCAGAGTAAAGACCTACAAAAATTGGA
>NZ_JBNPJZ010000107.1:0-2530 GCF_050312695.1 Bacillus sp. AF62
TCGCTATCTATTGCATGTTCAGCTAGTTTTTCTGATTCATAACATTGCATATTTATTTTAGTTTTGCAACACCCTCCACCAGTAATGAAAACAGATGAGCAACTGATAGATCCATCGCCACTACAAAAGCTTGGAGATAGCTTGAAAGAAACGAATGTAATCGCAACGGAATTTAAAGAGAGTACGAGAAAAAAGAAACCAAAATTACTATATAACTTAACGGATATCTACAAAGATGCACATGCCAAGATGAAGATAAATGCAGAAACAGCTAAAAAACATATTCAGAGTTTGTATGAAGAAGGCTTTATCACATATCCTCGTTCTTCATCCAGGCACTTACCTACAGAACAAGTGGAACGAGTGAAAGAAGTAATGGGAGCACTAGAAAAAAGCTCTTATGCAAATCTCGTACAACAAGTAATCCCATCTTCTATTACAAAAAAACACACTACATTTAATGATGAATTAGTCAGTAGTCACTTTGCCATCATCCCAACAACAAAATTATATGTCGGGACGAATCGAGATCCATTAGAAAAACAGTTATATGACTTAATTGTAAAACGATTTATCGGGAACTTTATGAAACCAGCAATCTACCTGGTAAGAGAAGTACATTTTATAGATCAAGAGGGCAACACATACAGTACAAAAGAAAAAATCCTACAAGAGAAAGGGTTTCTAAGTGTGTTTCAAGAGGATATAGAAGAGGGGTCAGTTGAAGCATTCCAGATACCTATTTTACGAGAAGGAGATTCTTTCAGAATCGTTCAGTATGACTTGATTGAGTCTCGAACAAAGAAACCAGCCTTTCATACGGAAAGTTCCATTTTAACCTTTATGGAAACGACAGGACGTAAATTAGATGATGAACATTTGAAGGAACTCATGAAAGGGAAACGGATTGGGACAGTGGCAACGGAAGAAACATTTATTCCGAAGCTGTTAGATCGTAGCTATATTGATGTCACCAATAATCAAATTCGAACGACACCTATTGGTCGTGCTTTTATAGATGCTTTTCCGGTAGATACAATTAAAAATCCAGCTTATACGGCTGAAATGGAAGGGATGATTTACATGATCGAAAAGGATGAAATGAATTATGAAGAATTCGTAGAAAAAACAAATACGTTTGTAAAAGATACGGTGGAACAATTAGGCGCAATGGATGATAAGGTGTCGGATAGCATTATTAATACCTGGAATCAGCAGATTGAGGTGTGCAAATGCCCTTGTAGAAAAGGGAAAATCCTTCATAAAGGGAACTTTTACGGGTGCAGTAATTATCCGGAATGTGAAATCTCCTTACCGAAAAAAATTAAAGAAAAAGCGATTCCGGAAGCACAAGCGAAAAAGCTGTTTGAAGATAAGAAAACAGATCTTTTAAAAGGATTTAAGTCCAATGAGAAGGAGTTTTCCGCTTATCTCGTGTTACATGAAGGGAAAGTTAAATTTCAGTTCCCAACACAAGAGGAGCTGTCATTTGGTAAATGTCCAAAATGTAAAAAAGGGGATATGCTTCATCGTAAAACATTTTATGGATGCACAGAGCATAAAAATGGATGTGATTTTATGTTACCAGCCAAAATGAAAGGGAAAGCAATCCCTGGTAATCAAATGAAGAAGCTACTTCAGTATAAAACAACAGATTTTATCAATGGCTTTCAAGGAGAAAAGGGAGAATTTACAGCAGCTATCTATATGGAAACGGACGGAAGTTTGAAATTCCGTTTTCCAACGACTGAAGATCGTACCATTGGTAAATGTCCATTGTGTAAGAGTAGGGTTCTTGTAGGGAAAAGTAACTACTTATGTGAGAAATACAAAAAAGGCTGTGACTTCATTATTTTTGGTACATTCTCTGGTAAAAATTTAAGTAGTAACCATGTGAAAAAGTTATTAGAAAAGAATGTAACGGATCAGATCAAAGGGTTTATCTCAAATAAAAACGGGAAGAAATTTGACGCTCGTTTATCATACAGCGTACAGGAGAAGCGATTAAAATTCTTATTCGGCAAATAAAAATGAAATGTAACAACTATAAGTAGCAAAAGAGGACTAGGAAACGGAATAGTCCTCTTTTTTATTTCATTTTATAGAGTAAAGGGGGGATTCCGTAATGGCATATGTCAGTGCGGAGGATGCGATGAAAGCAAGAAAAGTTGACTTGATTTCATATCTGGAAGCAAAAGGAGAAACGTTTAAGAAAGAAGGAAATTATTATCGTCATACGGAACATGACAGTCTCATCATTAAAGGAAACCAGTACGCCTGGAATAGTCGAGGGGAAAAAGGATATGGAGCGATTAGCTTTGCGATGATGTACTATGATATGACATTCCCACAAGCCGTGATGGACATTCAGAAGGGGGACTACAAAGAGTTTGATCGTTCAAAAGCGGAAGAGGAGCGCAAAAAAGAGCAGCAGCCTTTTCGTTATCCAAAACACTTAGAACCTGTTTAAAATCTTTTTAATAAAATCGCTACACCTGCCAATAAGCAACTCTGTCTGCTATTTTCAAGT
>NZ_JBNPJZ010000069.1:0-124694 GCF_050312695.1 Bacillus sp. AF62
TTACTTGTATAATTATGTATCATAGAAAATATCCTTTTTTGTACAGATTATATCATAGATTCTAAACAGGTTCTTAGGTATTATCAATAAGAACCCAATTTAAAATTCTCTTGGATGCAAGAGAATTTTTTTATTGGGAATAGTAAGGGGGAGGGGAGGTGCATTACATATGGGAAAAGGTAGAAGTAATAATGCTGGTAAAAAGCAACCGAATTTTGATGATTCATCTAATTTTGCTAAACAAAGCCAACCGACAGAAAAGAAGAAGAAATAAGAACAGGAGCTCTCTTGATAAAGGGAGCTCCTGTTAAAAGTGGATTGACGTTTCACAATAACATATCAATGGATTAACCCAATAGCCATAAATACAAGGTTTTAATTTTTACGAAGGGCACCTAATTTAATATTATTGTCCCGCTTTTTTATACTTATTGACGCGTTAAATCCATTTGAGATGCTCCTTAATGGCGTTGGGCGTGACCTTAATTAAAATTTTTTAAACCTAATGGGACTTACCATTAAGAGGGCGAGGATTAAAGTAATCCATGCATTACTATATGAAAACAATGCCATACCAGCCAATGATAATCCTGCAGCTGGAATAGGTAATCCCTTAAAATATCCAATAGTTGGTTTAATACTAAATTTAGCTAATCTTAAAGCACCCATTGTTGGGAATAGGATAAATGCCAAAGAAGTTAAAATAGAAGGTGTTGCTATCGTATGAAATAAAAGCGCAGGAGCGACGCCGAAACTAACAATATCAGCTAAGGAATCCAATTCTACGCCAAACTCACTGTTCACTTTTAATTTTCTCGCAATTCTTCCATCAAGAAAATCTAAAACAGCTGAAAAGAAAATGAGAATGGAGGCTGTTCCTAAATATTCACTCATATTCAAGGTAATTGAGAAAACACCGCACAATAAATTTCCAATCGTAAATAAATTCGGTATAATTTTTACAAGCTGATTAAACAAGTTTGTTCCTCCTAAATTAATTAAACTTCACATTTCTGTAGCAATTTCTATATATTCTTCCGTTATTCTTAAAAATATATGACCACTGTATTACTGTAAGCTAATTAAATTTCGATAAGAGAAAAATTGATTTCTTAAATGTTCCACTGGTTTATAAAAATGTTTAATCATTTTCAGTACGCGTTATTGAATATTAGCACTTGATAGTTGATATTTCGAGTAGTTAGGGATTTTCCGGTTCTGGTGCAAAAAATTCAAGGTAATTAAAAATAATCTCTAAAAAGGAGACATAATGATACTATTATTTTAAAAAGGTTCGTGGTTGGTATCGAATATAAAAAATAGAATTTTTATACAAAAATCACCCGAAAGGGTGCCTTTTGTACCTCTTAAAATGACTGAAGATGTGTTTACTTGAGTTCATTAGGTAGTTAGAGGTTGATAGACTATCTTTAACGAAAATGTTGAGTAGTTCATCTTCATTATATATCAATTTAATAATGATTGGGGATTTAGAAAGTTCCATGGAAAGTACATATCAACCTGATTGGAAGATTGGAAATTTAATAACTAGTGATACATTTTCCTTAACGCAACATTTTGGTGCGCAAATGAAAATTTTTAAAGTCCACACAAATGGTACCCTAGAACGATTCCAAACAATAGAACCAGAACCAGAATTAAAATAAAATTTTTGCAGGATCAATTAAATTCATTCCTTGTTATGCAAACACATTTTCAGCGGAAATAACTTCTTCACTATTTTGCACTAGACAGACTTTGCAAAAAATGGTTAAATTTTCTGATCTTGAAATAATCCTTTCAAATTGCAATCCTACTTTTTCTACAAATTTTACTGCATCAACAATATTTATAGAAGTAAATGCTACAAAATTTTTTCAAATGAAATTTATAAAAGCTTGATAGGCAATACCAAGGGGAAAAGACCGTAGCTACCATATGTGCAGTCCATTTAGGAATATTTAAATTCAATACGGTATTGTACAAGATTCCATATACGATACAAATGATTAATACAAATGCAATGAATTGAAGCGCTAACAAAAATAGTGGTTGTTCCATCTATTCTCACTTTCTTTGTTTGATATATTAATATAATTTATTTAGAGGTGGAAGTTTTATTTCTATAAAGTTCCAAAAATGTGATATGAAAGGAATATTAGTAATCACAAGAATTGATGCAACTATAATGTAACTAAAAATAGTATTACAAAATCAGTAAAATAGTAAAGAAGGTCACCATTCACGGCGACCTTCTTTACTATGCGTTATAACCAAATAATTTTAAATCTTCTCCTGAATCTGAAATGATTTTCTCAAATCGTAATCCTACTTTTTCTAAAAGCTTTCCTGAGGCGATGTTATCTATAGAAGTAATTGCTACAATTCGTTTCATGCCGAGCTTTTGTACACCGTATTCGATTATCGCAGAAGCTGACTCGTAGCCATATCCTTTTGAACGGAATGTTTCTAAAAAGGCAAATCCAATATCAACGTCTTCTAATGAATCTCTTTTAATAAGGCCACACATACCAAGTGGAGTGAGATCTTCTTTTCGTTCTACTAAGTAAAGGCCAAATCCGAGTTTGTTATACATATCGATGGGACCGTTTACAATATAATTTTTTGCATCTTCTAAGTTTCTAACTCCTTTGTCACCGATAAACTGAATCCATGCAGGATCGTTTACTAACTCAAGAATAAAAGGAGCGTCTTTTATATCAAACCAACGAAGGTTAAGACGTTCGGTTTCAAGAACTATCAATTATTACACCACCTTTAAAAAGTTATAACAATTAGTATGGATTGTGTAAAACAAAAGTGCAACATATTTTAATGGGGCTTTGTTTGTTCACATAAAGTTCGTTTGTTTTGTATAGAGAGATATTTTATAATTAGGATTGATTGTAAAGAGTGAGATGCTTATACAATGACTCCTAGGTGACTAGGAGTTTTTACTATATAACTATCATTATTACTAAATATGACACACTACACATTCTACTCAAGGAGGTACATAATGAAGAAATTATATAATGCATCGTTTACGTATTTGATTATCGGTTTATTATCAGGGATTTTCGCTAGGGAGTATGGTAAGTATAAAGGGATTTTAGGATCTACTTTGTTAAATCTTTTGCATACACATACACTTGTACTTGGCTTTTTCTTCTTTTTAATTGCTTTAGGATTAGCAAAAGTATTCGCGTTTCATGAAGTGCAAGGGTTTAATAAGTGGTTTGTTTTACATAACATTGCATTAACATTAATGTTAGGTTCGCTAGCAGCGAGAGGGCTTCTTCAGTTAAATGGAGCTGACTTTAAAGGGCTAACTTATATTGTAGGATTTTCTCATTCGTTGATGGCAGTTACTTTAATTTGGTTTATGTTGTTAATAAAGAAATCGTTTAAAATGTAGTAAAAAAAGAACTTGTAGCGTGTGCTGCAGGTTCTTTTTTGTATGTTCAGATTTTAATAATCTCATTTTTCTAATTATTTTGTATAAAGATGGTATACTTGTTTTAAAATTAAAAAGGAGAGTTGATTATGGAAATAACAATTGAACATGTAGTAAATGAATTAAAAGGCATACTTCCTGAAGATCGAGTAGTAATAAATATGACAGTAAGAGAGTTACATAGTAAAGATGAATCTTACCACGTTAGTAGTTTACCTGATGTAGTTGTTTTTCCAAAAACGACCGGAGAAGTTAGCGCGATAATGAAAATAGCGAGTCAGCATGGGACAGCTGTCGTTCCATTTGGAGTAGGGTCCAGTTTAGAGGGACATGTAATCCCTTACGAAAAAGGAATTACAATGGACTTTTCTCTTATGAACAAAATACTTGAAATAAGAGAAAAGGATTTTCTTGTGAGAGTACAGCCAGGGGTGACGCGCTCTCAGCTTAATAAAGAATTGAAAAAGTATGGATTATTTTTTAGTGTAGACCCAGGAGCTGATGCAACGTTAGGAGGAATGGCTGCTACAAATGCGAGCGGAACGACAGCGGTAAAGTATGGGGTAATGCGTGATCAAGTTCGAGATTTAGAAGTCGTTCTTGCTGATGGAGTAGTAATACATACCGGGAATTTAGCGGCGAAGTCATCATCAGGTTATCATTTAAATGGTATTTTCGTAGGCTCAGAAGGAACACTTGGATGTTTCACGGAGTTAACTTTAAAAGTATACGGTATACCAGAACATGTTATGGCTGCGAGGGCATCGTTTCCAACTATAAATGATGCAGTAGAAGCTGTAATTAACATATTACAAGCAGGTATTCCAATTGCGAGAATTGAACTCGTTGATGAATTATCTATGAAACAAGTAAATCATTACAATGAAACAAGTTACAGAGAAGAACCGACACTGTTTTTAGAGTTTCACGGCAATGAAGCAGGGTTAAAGCAAGATATTGAATTTGCGAAAGAAATCGTTCTTGATCATAAATGTATAGAAATTGCGTTTGAGATGGAAACAGCAGCGAGAAATAAACTGTGGGATGCAAGACATAACTTAGCGTACTCTTACGTGCATAGTTATCCTGGTAAAAAGCTAATGAGTACAGACGTATGTGTGCCAATTTCGGAATTAGCTGGAGCAATTCAACATGCGAAAGAGGTATTAGATAAAGTAGGGCTTATTGGCGGTATTCTCGGTCATGTTGGGGATGGGAATTTCCATATACTCTTAATGATTGATACAAATGATAAAGAGGAAGTGAAGAAGGCAGACGAAATAAATGAAAGTATCGTTCAGTATGCTCTTAAACGAGGAGGAACGTGTACAGGAGAACATGGCGTTGGAATCGGAAAACGAAAGTATCAAGAAGAAGAGCATGGGGCAGCATTATTTGTAATGGAGAAAATAAAGAAAGCTCTTGATCCGCAAAATATTTTGAATCCGAATAAGGTGTTTCAATTAAAAGATAGGGGCTGATTGGATGAAAGTACTAGAAGCGATAAGTAATATAGCTGGAAAGTATTTTGCATTGTGGACCGGCTGCTGCACTCCCAAGTGTATTAGCGGCAGTATGGCATAACATTGCAGGGCCAATATTAGCAACCATCTGGTCAAAAAATGCAAAGAATGCAAAGAATACTTTTAGCGATGAAAATGTATTAATAAATATAGAAAAATAGGAATGATAAATAATGCAAAAACGTATTGTACATCTTGAAGGAATGGTTGTATTTTTAGCCACGATTTATATGTATTCGATATATGAGTTTAGTTGGATTATATTTTTTGTATTCCTTTTAGCGCCGGATCTATCAATGTTAGCATATGGGATTAATAATCACGTTGGTGCGAAAATATATAATGTATGTCACACATATATCATATCCATATTAATTGTTCTAATAGGTGTCTATTTTAAGATAGATACCGTTATTATGATTGGTTTAATATGGACAGCACATATTGGAATGGATCGAATGTTTGGATATGGGTTGAAATATGAGACGGATTTTAAGGATACCCATATTCAAAGATTATAATTGCTTTTGAGGAGAGGGATACGTTGAAACAGAGAATTACTATCGAAGAATATAACATCAAATGGGAAAGTGAATTTAATAAGCTACAAACTCTCATTAACGATGTGATGGAAGACAGCATTTTATCCATTGAACATGTTGGGAGTACATCTGTTAAAGGGCTTGCATCAAAACCAATACTAGATATTGATGTTGTAATAGAAGAGTACGAAATTTTTCATGAGGTAGTAAAAAAACTTGAGAAGATAGGGTACTATCATCAGTTAGAATGGAGCTTTAAAGGAAGAGAGGCGTTTGGAAGAAAGGATATGTTCGTTCCATGGAACGAGGGAAATACAGTTTGGATGGAACATCATTTATATGTGTGTGATAAAAATAGTGAAGAGTTGAGAAGGCATATAGCGTTTCGAGATTACCTTCGTGAACATACTGAAGTAGCTAATGAGTATGGAAACTTGAAGGAAGAGTTAGCAAGAGAGTCGAAAAATCGATTTAGTTATATTGAGGGTAAGACCGTATTTATTACAAATATATTAGAAAAAATAAACTAAAGCAGCATGGAATACATGCTGCCTATTGTTTTGAAATAGAAAGCTGCCATTATAAAACAAATGCAAACTGGCCCTGTTGATTGATGCGGTTACTAAATATAATAGGAAATAAAATAGAAAAGAGCGGAAAAGAGGGAGCTTATGTACATACCAAAATATTTCGCAATACAAGATGAAGAGATGAAGTACGAAATAATGGAACAAAATAGCTTTGCGACATTATTTTCTCAACATAACGGAGAACCATATGCAACGCACTTGCCGTTGTTATTAAATAGGGAGACCCTTACTTTACATGGTCACTTCGCACGGCCGAATGAACAGTGGAAAGATATTGGGACCCAGCAAGTACTAGCTATATTTCAAGGACCACATAGTTATATCTCTCCGTCATGGTATGAAACAAACAATGCAGTACCAACATGGAATTACGTTGCAGTGCATGTATACGGTGAATTAGAAATTGTTGAAGATGAGAAGACATTAGTAGATTCTCTTCAAGATTTAGTAAATAAATATGAAGATCCAGAGAGCACCTACTCACTTAATGATGTAGATCCAAATTATATGGGAGGATTAAGTAAGGGAATAGTTGGATTCAAAATAAAGATAAATAAAATAGAAGGAAAAGCGAAGTTAAGTCAAAATCATTCTGTAGAGAGACGAAATTTAGTTGTGGAGAAACTTGAGAAAGTTGGTAGTGAGGGGAGTAAGAGGATTGCGGAGTTGATGAGAAAATAAAGTCTACATGAAAGGAAAATATTCTAAATAAGCGTATTTAAAAAGACCTTCTTAATTGAAGGTCTTCCGTTTTTTAAAGTGCTTTTTCAGTTGTTGTTGAGTTGTAGTCTTTACTTACGTCAACGGATTGAACAAGGTCAGGTCTTTGGGGTGCCGGGAAATCCGCATGACCTGCTTGATATGTAAATGAACTATTTAGACCAATAGATACAATACTTAGTACAGATAATCCTAAAACGATAGAACTAATTTTTTTTATCATTTTAATGCCCCTTTCTCAAACGTTTTTTCTTTTGCTTGTAACGCTTTATGAAAATACTCACTTGCTTTTATATGGTTATTTTCATCGTAAAGTTTAACGGCTAACTTTTCTGAATATTCTTGAGTATAGTTATATAAAGATTCTTTGTCGAAATACGTAATTCCTTCAAGAATAATTTTTTCTAAGTCTTCAGTTGACTCGTTATTGTTAAGGGACTCTAAAATTTTAAAGTGAAGCATATATTCTTCATTGTTAAGTTCTGTACAAATTTTTAATCCTTTTTTAATAAATTCTGAAGCGATATTTATTTCACCAAGTTTAGAATGTTCTCTTGCTTGTAAGAAAATTGCTTTAAAATGTGTAGGCATTTTTGTTGTCACTTCAGATAAATGACGAATAGCTAATGTTGATAAGTTTTGATTAGCATATAGCCACCCTAAGTTATTACGTACTCTTAACAGTAATGATTCTTCATCCTGTTTCTGTAAAATGTTGATTGCCGAATTATATTTTTCCTCTGCTTGCTCGTATTGTTTTAAATATACAAATGCTGCGCCTAATACGCTTTCACAAGAGGCGACATTCTTTTCATACCCTACAGCTTTTATGAAGAATTCTTTCGCTTTGGTTGCATATTCAATAGCCTCAATTGGCTGGTAAAAATGATAATAGAAAATAGCCATTCGATAATTAAATTCCCCTTTTTCTAGATCATCAATGGCATTTACCAGTAGTCTCGCAGCTTTTTCATAATGTTCACTTGCTAAATTATAATTTGTTGTTAAAGTAGCATGAATTGCTTTAAATAAATGATAGTAGTAAGAAAGTTGGTGATTAGGTGAAATCGCGTAAGAATCTATCTTATTAAAACTGTCTTTTGTGATACTTAAACCATCAGTTAAAACTTTGAAACGAAAATTTAGTAGAGAATAGTATAATGCTAAGTTTTCATCTTCTTCAAAGTTTAGTTCCTTTTCCTCAATTTCATGCTTTAAGTTTGTCGCTTGGGACACATCTTGTTTTAGCATAGCCAAATACCAGTCATTAAATAATTTTGTAATTTGTTCATTACCTTGTAGTTGAACGTTCATGAAATCCCCTCACTTTTTGAATATTCTTATAAAATATAGTATCAAAAATAAAAATATTTAGAAATGATGTTTTATATTTCTCAATATTTGTTTAACAAGCTTACGAGTAAGTCTATTGGAATAGTATAGAATTTGTTTTGGATTAAAGAAATGGCATCGGGGGATGTGCATTTTAAAGTTTTAGTTGAGTGGGGGGATATAAAAAGGGTGCGTTCACACAATTTATATGAACGCACCTTTTTACATATTAAACAATCAAGTCCCACAAAAAGTACGATAAGGGCGATTCGTCGGTGCAGGCGGAATGCAGTATTCTTCTTGATCTGTAGAATACGCATAAGGATTTGATAAAGCTTCAAGGAGTTTCTCCAATACGCTATAGTCGTCATTTGTAACAGCTGCTTCTAGTGCTTCTTCTACACGGTGGTTCCTCGGGATGATTGATGGGTTATTATTTTTCATCATCTCGTAGGCGTTTTCTTTCGATTCTTCTTGTTTTTCTAATCGAGATTGCCACAGTTTGTACCAGTCTTTAAATTCAGGACTATCGAATAGAGGGGTATTTTCTAACGTATCAAGAGTTAATGAACGGAATGTATTAGTGTAATCTGCTTTATATTTCTCCATCATTTTTAAAAGTTGCTCAATAAGTGATTGATCTTGTTCTTCGTTGCTAAATAGTCCTAATTTCTTTTTCATTCCAAGGAACCAATTGTTTTCATACTGTACGCTAAATTTCGAAATTTCGTCTTGAGCGATTTTTAGTGCTTCTTCTTCATCTTCGTGCAGAATTGGTATTAAAGATTCTGCTAATCGGGCGAGGTCCCATGCGGCCATATATGGTTGATTTCCATATGCATAACGGCCTTGTGTGTCAATAGAGCTAAATACGGTTCCTTGGTCGTAATTGTCCATAAATGCACAAGGACCGTAATCAATTGTTTCGCCACTGATCGTTATATTGTCAGTGTTCATCACGCCGTGAATAAATCCAACAAGTTGCCATTTTGCGATAAGACTTGCTTGTTTTTTAATGACTTCTTGTAGTAATGCAGTATATCGGTTTTCATGGGATTCACTTTCTGGGTAATGTCTTTTTATCGTATAGTCAGCTAGCGATTTAAGGTCCTCTATTGCACCACGAGCTGCAGCATATTGAAATGTACCGACCCGTATATGACTACTAGCGACTCTAGTTAAAATTGCTCCAGGTAATTTTGTTTCACGATATGTTGGTTCCCCGGTTGTAACAACTGCTAAACTGCGAGTAGTCGGAATATCAAGTGCATACATTGCTTCACTAATAATATATTCACGTAGCATCGGACCGAGTGCAGCACGGCCATCTCCTCGGCGTGAATAGGGAGTAGGGCCAGAACCTTTCAGTTGAATATCGAAACGCTCACCTGAAGGAGTAATTTGTTCGCCAATTAAAAGAGCACGACCGTCGCCTAACATATTAAAATGTCCGAATTGATGACCAGCATATGCTTGAGCTAATGGATGAGCTCCTTCTGGAAGTCCATTGCCAGCGAAAATGGCAATTTCAGCTTCCTTTTTCAGTTCTTCAGGGGTTAAGCCAAGAGATATCGCTAATGAATGGTTTAGTTTAACTAACTCCGGTGAACTTACGGGAGTAGGGGGGATTTCTGTATAAAATGATTGTGGTAAAGTCGTATAACTATTATCTAAATTCCAACCTGTTTCATTATTTTTAGTCATTGTATCTCCTCCTTTTTGTATTTTAAATTATGTATTTGTACGTATATATTCTTTGTAAAGTTAACTAAAAGTATAATATAATATTTCCCCTTGCAATCTATTGTAAGGACTTCATTGCACTATGTCTATTTAACAGCAAATACAAAACTCCATTTTTAAAAAAAAGGAGTTTTTATTATTACTTAATTTTTACGATTATTTTCCCTTTTGCTCTTCCAGACTCTGAATATTCCATTGCTTTTTGCGCATCTTCAAAAGGAAAAACTCGATCGATTACAGGTTTGATTTGTCCAGCTTCAATATAGTTTGCAATAGTACGTAATTGATCCCCGCTTGGCTTCATAAATAAAAATGAATATTGAGCATTATGCTTTTTTTCAAGTGCAGTAAGTTTTTTGCTGGCTAATGAAAATAAGAGAGTTTTAAAGAATCCTGAACCAAATTCTTTACCGAAGCGAGCATTCGGCATACCTGAAACGGAAACAATGTTTCCTCCGCTTTTTATAATATTGAATGATTTTTCAAGTGTTGCACCGCCGATTGTATCAAATACCGCATCATAATTTTTTAGTATATCTTCAAATTTTTCTGTTTTGTAATTAATAATTTCATCTGCGCCAAGAGACGTTACTAAATTCGCACCAGCTTCACTAGCAGTCGTTGTAACAATGGCACCCATTATTTTTGCTAGCTGAATAGCGAAAGTACCAACACCACCGGATCCGGCGTGAATTAAAATCTTTTGTCCTTTTTGTAATTGCATGATGTCATGTAATGCTTGATATGATGTTAAGCCAACGAGTGGAATAGAAGCAGCTTCCTCAAAACTTAAATTTTTCGGTTTTAAAGCTATATCATCTTCATGAATGGCTATATACTCCGCGAAAGTACCAATCTTATTTTTTCTTGGACGAGCATATATTTCATCACCAACTTTAAAACGAGTTACTTTTGATCCAACCTTCGTGATGACACCGGCAAAGTCGTTACCAAGGATTAGGGGCATTTCATATTTCAGTAACATTTTTACTTTTCCTTCGCGTATTTTAAAATCAATTGGGTTAATACTAGCTGCATGAATTTCTGCGAGCACTTCATACTCATTAATTTCAGGAGTAGGTACCTCTGCCATACGCATTGGGACTTTTCCATATCTATCAATTATCATTGCTTTCATTTCTTATACCTCCAAGTTTTAATAAAAGTTTTGCAATAGCTTCTCAATATCTAATACAAGATTTTTTAATAAACCTAATTTTGTACGTATATCAATATAATAAAAATTCTTTGTACCTTCTTTTCTCATTAAAATAATGCCAGCTTCTCGTAAAATCTTAAGGTGATGTGATACTGCTGGACGGGAAAGATGTGTTTGCTTCGTGATTTCTCCTACACGTAATCCTGTTTGACATTCCGTTTCCATTAGCACTAATAAAATAGCTTGACGCGTTTCATCACCAATTGCCAATAATACTTTTTGAGAATCAATAAAATCTTTTTTTATAATATTTAATTGTTCTTGTTTATTCATTTCAATCACTTTGCCTCCAGGTAATTAGTCGAAAGGTTTAAGATGATGAACCATTACTTCGATACGGTAATGCTACATGATTGTTGTATGAGGTGCAATATTGAGAAAGAAAATCGAGACGAATGAATTTTTTATTGTTGAAAATTATAGGGAGATAGAAAAGGGATTGGAAGGATTACATAACACAATAGATGAGGTTTTAAAAACAAAAAATGATGTAACAATAAAATAAGCGGTCGTAACCTTGTATAATCCATAAGGTTACAATCGCTTATAATGTTTGTATTATTTTTGATTTTTACGATAGAACATGGTTCAACGTAAAGTACGTTCTTTTGTTTTACACTTTCATACAGACACAATTCAGGTGGATTATAGATGTATGAAAAAGTAAAAGGAATTTTGGGGCATAATCTATCTATATGATAATTCAAAATAAAATATAAGTCTATATTTTAATGTTTTTTTTGATTATATTTATGTCACTGAGCTCAGAACAATGATGTGGAGGGTAAATATATGAAATCGAATTATGTACCAGTTTTAATTGTTGGAGGGGGATTATCTGGGTTAGCGTCTGCGTTATTTCTTGCAAAACATAACATTGAGTACTTACTTATTGAAAGGCATCCGTCTACTGCCATTCATCCGAAAGCAGGCGGTCTTACTTTACGTACAATGGAGTTGTTTCGAGAATTAGGCTTGGAAAAAAGAATTAAATTGGCAGGTAAAGCATTAGAGAACTGCCGAGGAAGAATAGCAGTTCATACAATAGCTGAGGCGAATAAAGAAGAATTGGAACAAATGAGAGCGACGCAATACGGAAACGATGAAGAGTTACTTCAAAAAATAGAAAAGATTAGTCCATCAAAACAAACTGCTTGTTATCAAATTATTTTAGAAGAGATGATGTTACAAGAAGCGAAAACATTAGGCGGGCAACTATCTTTTTATCATGAATTAGTTTCATTTGAACAAAATGAAAACGGGGTAAAAGCAAAGATTCGAAATCGTGAAACAGAAAAAGAAAGTGTCATACATTGTGACTATGTAATTGCAGCAGATGGAGCGAAAAGTAAAATACGTGAGCAGTTAGGGATTAAAACTGAGGGGCGTGGAACCATTGGTGGCTATTATATGAATATTTATTTTGAAGCAGACTTAAGTGAGTTTATACAAGGAGACGCATTCGGTTTTTCTATGGTAGTTCATCCAGAGGTTCTTGGTGCACTGATTCCAGTAGATAACGTGAAAAAATGGATTTACCATGTAGCCTACGATCCATTAAAAGGAGAGGAACCAGAGGATTTCACGATGGAACGTTGTAAACAAATTATTGAAATAGCAATTGGAAGTACAAATGTTGAGTCAGAAATATTAAGTGTTTTACCGTGGGAAGCGGCCGAAAGTACAGCAATGAAATTTCAAGGAAATCGAGTCTTTCTAGTTGGAGATTCAGCACATATTATGCCGCCAACAGGCGGATTTGGTTCAAATACAGGAATACAAGATGCGCATAACTTAGCTTGGAAATTAGCGGCTGTTATAAAAGGGAAGGCAAAACCAAAATTGTTAGAAACATATCATGAAGAGAGACACTCTGTTGCAAAATTAACGACAGCTTATGCAAGTAGTTTACTGTTTCGTGCTGCGAAGAGAGAGGAAGGCAGTTTGAATAATATGGATGGTTTAGCTGTTACAGTTGGATATCAGTATTGTTCAGAGGCGATTATAGATAATTCAGTCACTCCACATAGAATGGATAGCATAGAGTTGAACGGAAGACCTGGAACGCGAGCGCCACATTTATGGGGAACGTATGAAGGAAAGGAAGTTTCTATATTAGACTTATTCGGTAACAGTTTTGTATTACTTACAAGAGTAGAAAATAGTTCTTGGGCTGAAGCAGCACATACTGTTTCAGCTAAATTAGGAATAAATATAAAAGGGTATCGTGTTGGCTTAAGTGGAGACTTTATTGCTCCAGAAGATATTTTTAGCAAATTATATGGTATAGGGAATGGAGGTGCTGTATTAATTAGACCAGATGGCTTTATCGGATGGCGTTCGGAAAAAACGGTAGTAAATCCAGATATAGTATTGGAAGAGGTAATGAGAAATTTATTATGTGATTTTTAAGTGAAAATAGAAGTATTGTCTTATATGGGACAATACTTCTATTTTTTTAGCTGACAAAATAAAAATTATGAAGTGAAAAGACATTATTATTATAAAAATATGTATTAATTCTCTTTCTTTTTTTGTTGTTAGAATGTTTTTAGTTTTTAGTTTTAAACGTTGGTAATTACTAGATTGAATCATTTTTTTATTGTATTATATTTCCTAGAGATTACATATTACACTAGGGAGTGGGACTACTTGACTATTGAACCTCTTATTTTATCAAATAAAGAAGTATATGTATTAACTGGTATATTTGACCATGAAACGATGATTGGAATTGAGAACCCCTTTGAAAATTGGTCAGATGAGGAAATAGACAAAGAATTGGATGTAATGTACGAGAATTGGACAAACGAAGAGCTACTCATAATAAAAGAAGATGAAACATTATGTGACAAACAACTTTTAGAATATTTTCGTATTTGTTTAACTACAGGATTTGTTATTGAAGTACAGGATTTGTTATTGAAGTACAGATAAGTAAAAACAGCGCTTTAGAAAAAAATATTTTCTATTTTAGTGAAAAAAAAGTTATACAAAATGTAATAACAGATGCTAACGGTGAAAAACAATGTACATTTAAAGAATGCGGGACACCAGAGGTAGCTTGGCAATTTATATATCAAGCATTACAGCCTAAAAATACTTTCTCTCGTCCAAATTATACATTTAAAATCCCTTCTTCTGCATATAAGGAAAACATTTTAAATCAATCAAACAAGCAATTAGTAGATTACTTAAAACTTTACTTAGATGATGAAGCTTCCTTAGAGTTAGCAAACATTATACATAATCGTGAAGAGTTAAATACTGTTCAAGTTCATTATTATATAAAAGACTCATGGTCTACAGACTGTATTCAGTTTTTATATAGTCAAAATCAATATTGGCTAATCCAAAAAGTTTTAGATAATGAGCAAACACAAACGAATTTTATTTGTCTTGACACCTTTACAATTACTGAAGAGATAAAGAAAATGGTACTTTATCTTAAATCATTAGGCGGTGAAACAAGGTGAGTGGCGAAATTAAGGTTACTCCTGACCATTTAAGGAAATTGTCTTCTAATATAGAACAAACAGCTCATGAGCTGTTTGAAACATATCAACGTATCAATCAGCAGTTATTTGATATTCCATTCCAGGTATCTGGAAGAGATGCTGTGTTGAATCAATCCCAATATGCAGGCTCAGTGTTAGCTACTATAACGACAGTTTTAAAAGAACAAAGTGATGCATTAAGAAAAATTGCTGATCGTTTTGAGAAGGTTGATCAACAAGAAGTTTCATTTGGGGAAGAAGCAATTGATATTAATTGGTTTGCACCGATGGGTGGCGATATTGATGATTGGAAAGATAACCCTACGGGATCTTTATTTACTTTACTTGGTACTGTAACTGAAGGTGCAGCTGCTTACAAGTTGGCAGCTTTACATAATAAAGGTTTGCGTGTAACACCTTACAAAAATAACAAAGGAAAAGAAATGGTAAGATTTCAAAATCGCACCGTACTAAAGGATAAAAATGGACTTAATGTGATAAGGCGTACAAAATTACCTTTAGCTGAAGTAAAGCAAATAGACGATGTAAAAAGACATGTTTTATCACCAAAAGAAATTCTGAAAGATTCATTGAAATTAAAAACAAATGCTTTAGGCTATGCAGCTGTAGGATGGGATGTAATTAATGATACAAAGGAAAATATTGAAAATAAAGCGTCAAAAACTAAGATAGCTGGTGATATTATTGGTGATGCAGCAATTGGGGTTGGTACAACTGCTGTAAGTGCCTTTGCGGGAGCCAAGCTAGGTGCAGCTGTTGGAACTGTTTTTGGCGGTCCAATCGGAACTGTTGCTGGAGCTTGTATTGGCTTTGGTGTTTCTATAGGAGCTAGTATAATAACAGATGGAATTAAGTTTAACAAAGGTGATTGGAATCATGATGGTAAACAGGATTCAATAAAAGATAGAGTTAAATCTGGAATCGGAGCAACTTTAGATAAAATTTTTTAGTTTTTAGGAGAGTAATATGGAAAAATACCACGGAAAAAGCACAGAACAAATTATTCAGAAATTGATGCCTGGCAGTGTAAGATCGAGTGTCGTTATGGTATGGGTAGTTATTAATTTTATGATTTTAACCCCATTTTTATTTCCTCCAACCTTTACTATATACTTATACGTGATTTTACCTTTTATTTCCATTTCTAATATATGGGGAGTATGGGTATTTTTTTATAAACCAAATGAGCCAAGGTTGGTACACATTTTATATAATGGATTTATGGGGCTAACTTTTTCTTTTGGAAGCTTTATAGTGATTCAAAAGATTGCATATACTTTTATTAAAATTGAAACACCTCTATTTTTTATTGTTACTTTTCTGCTTTACATTCTTACAATCTATAAATTGATTTCTATTGGAATGAAAAGTTTTTTAAGGCGATTAAACAATGAAGAAAATGAAAATATAAAAATTTCTCCAATTGTTTATTTATCAGGATTGGGATATGTTATTGGACAAATATGTATAGGTACATTATCACAAAACGGTTTAGCGACGGTCTTAATTTTAGTCTTTTCTTTATTGGCTGTTGTGTCTAGTATATATGGTATATATATATTTATATATATTGATTTAAAGAGATGGAAAACCAATCTAGATTCCTTAAATTCTTAAAAAAACAATTAATAAGGAGGAGGACATACAATGAATTCGCAACTTTTTCCTATAGGATCTATTGTAATTTTAAAAGAAGGTACAAAGAAACTTATGATTTTTGGGCGAAAACAAAAAGTAGCAACAGATGAGGTAAGAAAATTCGATTATATGGGATGTCCTTATCCAGAAGGCTATATTAATCCAGATTTCACTTATTTATTTAATCATGATGATATTCAAGAAGTTGTTTCAACTGGATATGAAGATCAGGAAGAGCGTACTTTCCAAAAAAATGTATTATCTAAAATAAAATAAGAAATAATGTAAAAAACTGTTTAAACAAGCAGTTTTTTTTACATTATTTCTTATTAGTGATGCAGCAAACGGATCTTTTATTGGAGTGGAATAAGCTTGGATGTTTTTATAGAAATTAATATAGAAACTGATGGAACCAAATTTAACAAAGGTGATTGGAATCATGATGGTAAACAGGATTCGATAAAAGATAGAGTTAAATCTGGAATCGGAGCAACTTTAGATAAAATTTTTTAGTTTTTAGGAGAGTAATATGGAAAAATACCACGGAAAAAGCACAGAACAAATTATTCAGAAATTGATGCCTGGCAGTGTAAGATCGAGTGTCGTTATGGTATGGGTAGTTATTAATTTTATGATTTTAACCCCATTTTTATTTCCTCCAACCTTTACTATATACTTATACGTGATTTTACCTTTTATTTCCATTGCTAATATATGGGGAGTATGGGTATTTTTTTATAAACCAAATGAGCCAAGGTTGGTACACATTTTATATAATGGATTTATGGGGCTAACTTTTTCTTTTGGAAGCTTTATAGTGATTCAAAAGATTGCATATACTTTTATTAAAATTGAAACACCTCTATTTTTTATTGTTACTTTTCTGCTTTAGATTCTTACAATCTATAAATTGATTTCTATTGGAATGAAAAGTTTTTTAAGGCGATTAAACAATGAAGAAAATGGAAATATAAAAATTTCTCCAATTGTTTATTTATCAGGATTGGGATATGTTATTGGACAAATATGTATAGGTACATTATCACAAAACGGTTTAGCGACGGTCTTAATTTTAGTCTTTTCTTTATTGGCTGTTGTGTTTAGTATATCTGGAGCGTATATATTCATATATATATTGATTTGAAGAGAGAGGAAATGGATGGGATGCATAATGGACAAATATAATGGCAACAACATAGTGGATTGTATACGAATATTAATACCATTTGATATAAGGAATGTTGTAGGGGCCTTTATGTGGGTTATCATGAATTTTATGCTACTTATCATTTTATTCATATTTCCACCGTTCAATATATACTCTTACGTAGCCTTACCATTTTATGTGATATGTAATCTATGGGGAATTTGGGTTTCTATTCATAAGCCTCGGCAGCCTCAATTGCAACATTTACTATATTCTGGATTTGTTGCTTTAAGTATTTCATTTTGTAGCTTCATAGCTGTACAAAAGTTAGCTTACGAATTCGTAGAAATAGAGTCACCTTTATTTTTTACTCTATCGCTTATTGCATATAGTTTAATTGTTTATAAATCTGAATTATTCTGGATTAAATATTTTACAGCCCGCTTAAGGGGGACAACTGATCAAGATGTAAAAATTCCTAAAATTGTATATTTTTCTGGTTTAGGTTATATGATTGGTCAAGTTATTATTGGGATTTTGAGCCAAAAAGCTATGGCGATTGTGCTAATCGTTATATTGTCATTTATTTCAGTTGTTTTCCTAGCGCTAAGTACACATTTGTATTTTTACTTTGATTTCAAAAAACAAGGTATTACTTCGCGACATTTAAAAAAATTACATTCTCAAAAGAAGCCTAGACTGTCAAGAAAGGAAAGGAGACAATCCACGGCTGCTTCGGGACATGTAAATATACCACATTCTCAAAAGAAACCTAAACTTACAAGAAAAGATATACGAAATTAAGAATTTGTAATTAAATAAAACCTAGGTTTACGTAAATATCACGTCAAATGATAATAGAATTTTATCTTGTATGAATGGAAATTAAAGAAGTTAGATAGGAATCAGGCTGTACAGAAAAATTCGATAGGTTCAAATACTAATTAGTATGAGATATATAACTTATACTGGTTAAAGCTTCGTCGTACTGAAAAAATAATATTCACAAATATTAATAGGTTTGGTATGATTAATTTCGACAAGTTAATCGAGGCCGGAGATATTTGAGATAAGCCATACATTTATTTAGGGATACAGAAGTGTCCTCTAAATAAATTATGGCTTTTTTTATTGATGAACTGTAATCAATAAGGAGTTACATGTGAATAGGAGGGATATGGAAAATAAATAGTATAGTAATAACATAGGGGAATTGTATTTGTAAGATTGGAATTTTCATATAAGCTTATAAAAATAATGAAAGTATATCTTCTATTTCGTGTAAATCTCATTAACTTGTTGAAATTTGCAACGTAGGAAGGGTTAGAAGGATGAGAAAAATTATTAGCGTTTTAGTTATTTTCTTTATGACGGGAAGTATCTTTGCTGGGGGAGCTGTTCATGCGAAAGCAGAAGGGAAGCATGAATGGAATACGAATAAGTTTTTAAATATTGCACATCGCGGAGCAAGTGGACATGCACCTGAGCACACTTTTGCTTCTTATGATTTAGTGAAAAAAATGAAAGCGGATTATTTAGAGTTAGATATTCAATTAACAAAGGATGGCCAATTACTTGCAATGCATGATACAGCGGTTGATCGCACTACAAATGGAACAGGCGAAGTACGTGATAAAACGTTAAGCGAAATAAAGAGTTTAGATGCAGGATCATGGTTTAATAAAGCGTACCCAGAAAAGGCTAAGCAAGAGTATGTTGGGCAAAAAGTTCCAACTCTTGAAGAAATTTTTCGAAAGTATGGAAGAAGTATGAAGTATTATATTGAAACAAAATCACCAGATGTGTATCCAGGAATGGAAGAGAAATTGTTGGCGTTGTTACAAAAATATAATTTAGTAGGTCAAAACATGTCTTCTAGCCGTGTTATGATTCAATCATTTAGTAAAGATAGTTTGAAAAAGATTCATAGTATGAATGAAAATATTCCGTTAGTTCAATTGCTTTGGTATTATCCAAATGAAAACAATGAAATTGTCGAATGGTCTGGCATTACACATGAACCGAAAAGTGTAACGAATGATGATTTTCAAGAAATTAAAAAGTATGCAGCTGGTATTGGACCAAACTTACGTAATGATAACGGAGAACTAATTATTGATGAGTCATATATGAAAATGGCTAGGAAAAATGGACTGTTAATTCACCCTTATACAATTAACGAGAAACCAGATATGAGATTGTTAATCAAATGGGGTGCTACAGGAATGTTTACAAATTATCCGGATCGATTACATAGTGTATTGAAGGAAAAATAAGTGGAAAAGGGTATACCAGTGTTTTAGGTATACCCTTTTAATTTAACTCCCCGATAAACAGAATCTCTTTTTCATAGCATTCATCTAAATCATAAATAATTTCTTGAAAGCGAAGTGTTTGGAAGGAATGATAAACTGAAATTTTCCATGTCTCCCAAAAATCAATTTCATTTGAAAGAAGAATCCATTTTTGAAATTCACTATTTCTATTAAAGAAATTATGAAAGTAGTCCTCATTTTTAAATATAATGATTTGCGAATCACACAAATTATTTATAGAAATCAAAACAACAACTCGATATGTATATGTATCGCTCGGTTTCATATTTATTAAATGATTTGCTTGATTTAATAAGGTTTGAATACATAATCGCTTTACTTTTCTAGGTGTTTTACGAGAGTCAATAAAAGCTTGCGAAACTGGCAATAGCATATTCCAATATTCATCGTTATAGAAAGTAGAAGGGAACGTTTTTGTATGTTCCTCAATTCGTTTTATCATAGTGTTTGTTTTTCGTTTCATACCACGTATTTTCTTTTCACGCATTGAGAGTCATCTCCATAAATTTTTGTAATGCAGCAGAGTGATATATATCTTTTCTAGTAATAAAAGTAGTAGGAACTTTTTTGAAGCTATTTGGCAAAGGGTTGAATGATATGTCATGTTGATGACCATTTAAAATAGACTTCATCATAATTGCTACGCCCATACCTGATTTTACACATGCGAGTATCGCTTCAATTGTTCCAAACTCTAATACTCGTTTAGGTGAAATTCCTTCTTCTTGAAGCCAATTTTCTAATAAATTTCTATAATAGCACCCGTGACTAAATGCAAGTAAATTCATGTCTCCTATGTCTTTAAAGGAAGATAAAGGCTTTTTGCTAATGAGAACTAATTCTTCTTCACGAAATATATTTGTATGAAGTTCAGCATGCTGAGTAGAGCCAGCTATAAACGCTCCATCCAGTTTTCGTTCCAATACAAGCCTAATCAATTGTTCCGTCGTATTTGATTCTAAAATCAATTCGACTTTTGGGTATTCCTCATAATAGGCCGTTAATATAGATGGAAGTCTTACAGCGGTTGTAGATTCTGTACATCCAATTTTTAAAGTGCCTCTTGGTTCGATCCCATTACTTTGAACTGCTTTAACAGACTGATTCATTAAGTGGATAATTTGTTTGGCGTATGTTAATAAAATCTCACCGTTAGAAGTTAAAGTTACACCTTTTCCGTTTCGGTAAAATAAAGGCACACCTAATTCGTTTTCTAGTTGTTTCATACGCATTGTCACGCCAGACTGTACATAGTTTAAATTTTTAGCTGCGTGAGATATGTTTTTTTCTTTCGTAACTTCGTAAAATACAGTTAAATCTTTTATATCCAAGTATCATCCCTCCAGAAAAGGTATCATTTTTTTTGATGGATCACATGATAAATCTTTATTTTATATGATATCAGAACTTTCATACAATGGAAGGGGATGGAGGGATTATTGTGTTAATGGAAGAAAGGGTGAATAGTACTTATAAGTGGGTTATGTTAATTTTTGCGACGGTTGCTCAAACTACAGCGACACTTATAACGTATGGTGTTGGAGCGTTTGCTTTATTTTGGAAAGAAGAATATGCACTTACGAATACGGAGATTGGATTGTTAGTAAGTGTTGTAAATATAGGACCGCTATTTTGTATGCTTTTTGTCGGGCGGCTACTTGATCAATACAATGAAAAGTTGTTAATTTCGATAAGTTCATTTTTACTAGGGGGTTCGTTTTTACTGACTAATATGGTCAATGGATTTAATGGGTTACTCTTTGTACTTTTATTAGTAGGAACGTTTTATAGTGTTTCGCAGCCAGGAGGAAGTAAGGTGATAATGAAGTGGTTCTCAAAAGAAAATCGCGGGTTAGCGATGGGGATTAGACAAGCCGGTATACCGATTGGTGGTACATTAGCGGGAGTATTGATCCCGTTTCTTACAATAAAATATAATATGGCCTATGCGGTAAATAGCATTGCATGCATTTGTATAATTGGAGGGTTTTTATTTTTTATATTTTATAAGGAACCATATATTCAAGAGAAAGTTAAACAAGAACGTAGTAAACTTTCTTTTTGGATGCAGTTAAAAGAAGTGATGTGTAAAAAAGAGTTGTATGCAATTTATATAACTGGCATTTGTATGATTTCATTGCAAATGGTGTTAGTTGCACATTTTATAAAATTTTTAGTATTGGAACAATCAATCACGCTAATTTTAGCTGGAAAAGTATTTTCCGTTATGTTCTTTTCTGGAATGGTTGGTAGGGTTATATTAGCAGCTACTAGTGATTTATTTTATAAGGGGAATAGGCGTACCCCCTTATTTATAACTGTTTGTATTTCTATTTTCTTCATTCTAATATTAGTAATGAGCATACATACAATAACGAATGTATTGTATGGCGTAAGTGCATTGTTAGGGTTCTTTTCAATTGGATGGTTTAGTCTTTTTATAACTGAAGTTGCGGAATCAGCAAGTGCAGAATCGGTAGGGATGACAGTGAGTTTTGCACTTACATTAAATCAAATTGCTATTATTGTTGCGCCTGCTTTATTTGGTTATATTGTAGATAAGAAGGGATATACGTACGCGTGGTTATGCATAGTTGTATTACTAACTATTTCAGCGGTTAGCTTATATAGGAAGTATAGAAAATGAAGGAATGTTAGCAATGTAAATTTTTTATGAAGAAAGTCTAAAGAAATGTTGAATGAGCGACATTTCTTTTTTATTTGTTGTATAATCAAAATGTAAATGAGATTCGTTTTCAATTTCGTTCATTACTTCTTTTGAAATTACCTGTAATTTTAGCCATAATTAGCTGTTTTTCTTTATCGTTATTTGCATGATTTATTTTATTTAAAAATTTTTCAGCATCATTTCCTTTTAATACCATAATCTGTTTTCCGTAATATTCAATTAATAACATGTTGTTTTTTATTATCCGATAATGAAACATTTTATCATCTAAACGATTGCGTTTATCGGTATTTTTCATATTACATCTCCATTCTTTTTAGTATGTAACAAATGTTACAAAAGAATTTGAAATTATAGTGTAATGCATCCGATTGTATGTTGGAAATTTTGCAAGAAAGAAATACAATAGAGAGTAGTAAAAATTGAAAATGAGAAAAAGGAATCTAGTTTTAACAGAGTGAATATTAAATAATATTATAATATACTTGATAATTAAAAGATATAAAATAGAATGGATGTACGTTAAGTGAAACTAGATAAAAGAGGGTTCCTAGTATGTTAAAGAAATGGTTAATCGTTTTCTTTATTTTTGCTGTTTTTTGTGGAAGTGTTGTTACACTAATACATGCAAATAAAGGAAAAAAATATGATACAAAGGCATTTTCTAATGTAAATAGTAAGCAAAAAGATGTTAAGCAGGAAGTTGATGCGAATGAGAAAAAGCGTTATGAAATTGCAGCTGGAAAACTAGATCAGTACTTAAAAGATAAAGGATTTAATGGGAGTGTTCTTGTAGCAAGTAAAGATCATGTCATTTTACGAAAAGGCTACGGTTATGCGAATGTGAAAGATCAAGTATTAACAACGCCAAGAACGAAATATCGCATTGGGTCTATTACGAAAACAGTTGTTGCAATATCTATTATGCAACTAAAAGAAAAAGGGAAGTTGAACATTGAAGACAATGTAAATAAATATATCCCATCGTTTCCAGCAGATAAAAATATTACGTTACGAAACTTGTTAACACATACGTCTGGATTACCAGAACAGGGACAAGGTAGTGTTGACGCAGCATCACGGTTAAAATTAGTAACGTGGATTGGGGCACAAACGTTACAATTTCCAGCAGGGACAGGCTGGAAATATACAGATTATAATTATATGGTGCTTGCATATATTGTAGAAAAAATATCGAATAAACCACTTGCTGAATATGTGAAAGAAAATATTTTGACTCCTGTTGGAATGCATGAATCTGGAATGGGCGCAACACTCCCAGAAGATATTTTCTTAGCAGAAGGGTATACGAAAAAAGATAATAAGTTAATAGCCACGCCTCGCTTAAAAATGAACTGGCTGTATGGCTGTGGTGAAATGTATACGACTGTTGAAGATATGAAAAAGTTAGATGAAGCTATTATGGATGGTAAACTACTTTCTAAACAGAGTATATCAGATATGTTTTCTGCATCACCTGCAAGAAAATATGGATTTAGTTTCTATATTTACCCAGATTATTATCATAACCACGGTGTATTAGCTGGCTGGAACACTTTTAATAATTTTAACTGGGATAAACGAACGTTTGTCATATTATTTTCTAACGTCCAAAATGGTATGAATGATGCATTTAATCAAGAATTTAGGAAAATGGCGAATGATTTAATAGAAGGAAAGTAATTATAAAAAAATCGGTATTGATATGTAATTATCAATACCGATTTTTTTATTTTGTAAAGTTTTACTTACTGAATAAAGTGAAACTTTAATCAGCAGGGCCCACCTAACTTCTTTGCTTTCGCTGAATTTTGAGGTGGGGGTCTTACTGCCCACAAATAGCGGAATAAATATGTGAAAAAGGTGATTGGCATTTGAATAAATCTAAATAGGTCGTTAAATGCTAAGTAATGCAAAGAACAATTGGTAATTTTTACATTGATAAAAAAGCTTGAGCTTCACACTATGTGAAGCTTTACAGTATTGGAGACAAGAACAGGAGGTTGAAAAAATGAAAAAAGCAATAAAGTTTTGTTTAATAGCTACATTATCTACAACGATTATTAGTGGATGCTCTTTTGAGGGTAACAATGAAAATGTTAAAGGGAAAGAAGGAGAAAAAGTAGAGGTACAGAAAAATGCTGGGAAATATACGATGCCAGATGAAAAAGATAAACATGAAGGTACATGGCTACAATGGCCACATGAATACACATATGGTGAAGAGTATAAGCAGGAAGTTGAACCTATTTGGGTTAAGATGGCAAGTGCTTTAACTGAGGGTGAGAAAGTCCACATTGTTGCATATGACCAGGAAGAAAAAGAAAGAATCAATAACCTTTTAACAGATGAAGGGTTAAATATGGAGAAGATTGATTTCTTTATCGCGCCTACTGATGATGTATGGGCAAGGGACAGTGGACCAATTTTTGTTTATGACAGCAATAAAAATCTCAAAATATTAGATCCAGCATTTAATGGTTGGGGGAAGAAAACACCTTATAAAAATGATGCTCAAATACGTAAGAATGTGAGTAAACAATCAGGAATTGAAAGAATTGATTGGGGGAAATTTGTCCTTGAAGGCGGCGCAATTGAATTAGACAGCAATGGGACTGCGTTATTAACTCGAAGTGCGGTAACGAATAAAAATAGAAATCCTGATTTATCAGAAAAGGAAATTGAAAAATATATAAGTGATCTTGGGGTATCAAACTTTATTTGGTTAGACGGAGTACCTAATTTAGATATTACGGACTTTCATATTGATGGATTTGCTAAATTCCATAATAAATCTACCATTGTAACGATGAAAGAAGATGACCTAGCTGAATGGGGTTTATCTAATAAAGATATGGATACATTGTTAGATGCCAAAAATGCTTCAGGACAGAAATATAAGTATGAATACTTGCCGCTTAGTAAAGAAAAGGTTGCTTTAGAGAATGGAAAAATTCTCGATTATAAGGGATCGTATATCAATTATTATATTGGGAATACAGTTGTATTAGTGCCTAATTATAATGATCCGAATGATAAAATCGCAAACGATACGATTCAGAAGTTATACCCAGATCGTAAAGTAGTCGGTATTGATGTGAGAGAGTTGTATAAAAACGGTGGTATGATTCATTGTGTGACACAACAACAACCAATTGCATTGAAGTAATTAATTGTAATTTCGTTGTGCTGCTATATAGACAAAATAGGTGAAATCTTATCTTTACCTATTTTGTCGTTCCTTATTATTTGTAAAAATAAAATTTAAATATAATGATAATCGAATTATAGTGTATGTTCGCTTTTCGTTTTATATGGTAAAGGAGAAAAATGTTTGTGTTAAAGAATTTTAAAATAGTGTTTTCGTATTTCCCTATCATTTTACAGTACATTTTAAATGTAGCTTTAATTTGCTTAGGAGTTGTTCTAAGTGTGTTTCTTATGAAAGAAGTCATTCAGTTTATACAAGAACTGAAATTGGATGGTAATGAATCTAGTTATCATTTAATTGATAGTATCGTCGTATTCTTTTTGTACTTTGAATTCATCGTAATGATTATAAAGTATTTTCAAATGAATTTTCATTTTCCATTACGATATTTTATATATATAGGTATAACAGCTATTGTGCGTCTCATCATTATAGATCACGATAGTCCGTTAGATTTATTGTTATATGCCTGTGCAATCTTTGTATTAATTAGTGCGTTGTTCATTGCGAATTCTAAAATGATGCGTCGGGATTTAGAATAGTGAACATTTGTTGTTGAATTAAATAAGATATTTTATCTTTTTGCAAAAAAGGAGTAACGGTATTGAAAGAAATAATCTTAACCAGCCTCATAATGATAGGGTTTATGATTCTATTATTTAATTGTATACTTTCGTGATTTAAAAGAATAAAAGGTTAATAGAGAAAGAGGTTTTTGTAAATATGGTTCATTACAATAATCAAAATAGTTTACATCAAATATTTACATTAAAAGGGACAATTATAAGAGATATTTTCCCACAAATCGTATTATATACGTGTATTTCAACGATAGTAGCTGTAATTAATTATTACTATACAGAAATAAATATAAATCAGACTCCTTGGGTAATCGTCGGAGGAGCTTTAGGATTACTATTAGTGTTTCGTACGAATACTGCCTATGATCGGTACTGGGAAGGTAGAAAGCTCTTTGGCACGATTGGTGCTTGTACTAGAAATTTAGCAATTAGTTTTTTATGTCATTGGGATTCTAAAGGGAAGAGTATGGAGCAGGAAAAAATAAAATTTTTACATTTATTAATTGCATTTCCAAAGTTAGCGAAAGGACACTTGAGAGAGGAAAAAGATCTATCTGAAGTGAAATCATTGCTTGCTGTCTGTTCTGAGAAGGAAAAAGCATTTTTGGTTGAGTCCAATCATTTACCGATTAGTATAGTTTTTATGTTGAAAACTATACTATCAAAAGGTTTGAAAACGGGGCAAATTCATCCAAATGCGATAATTAGTATGGAAACAGATTTGAATACGTTACTTACATCTGTGGGTGGATGTGATCGTATCAAAACAACACCTATTCCTTTTGCATATTTTGCTCATATAAAAATTTTATTGATTATATTTTGTGCGACTTTACCGATTGGTCTTGTTGATAGTCTCGGATGGTTTACAGTACTTGCGACTACGTTTATAAGTTTTGCATTCATAGGTATTGAAGCAATAGGGGTTGAAATTGAAGATCCCTTTGGTCAGGATCCAAATGATCTTCCGCTAGAAGGAATTTGTATAGGAGTAGAAGCACATTTAGTGAATTTATATAATCAAAACGATCTATTAGAAGTAATGGGTTTGAATCTTGATAAAAAAATCATTTAATCATTTATTGTTGTTTTAAAATAGGTTATTTAAAAAACTTGTCAAGAGTCAATTTAAGGCTTAACGTCAGCTTTATATTTTTTATATAAATATATAATATTTCTCCATGCTATAATCCATTCATGAAATATACGCGGTTCATGAGTTGTAATGAAAAGAGAAATGAATTGAGGAATAGTTGGCTTTGTGAAATCAGTTATGTAACTACTATTAAAAAGCGAGGTAAATAATATGGAACAAAAACATAATGGGATTATTTTTACTGCAATACCAGACGAATCGAATGAATATTATCAACCATTTTATGAAGACTTGATTTACTTTAATGAATGTTTAAATGAAAAGAAATCAATTGCAGATCAACTTATATCTTTATCTGTTGAAGAACAAGACTTTCATACGAGCTGTTTTGAGTATGATGATATTTGGCTAAGAGATGTTGCACCGGTTGTCACAAATCATCTAGTTAAATTTAAATATCGACCAAATTATTTGCCAGATGATCAAGGGCGATATTTAGATCAACAGTTTAATAAATGGTTGAAAAAGAATGACTTTGAATATGTGAAATCCCCATTAATATTAGATGGTGGTAATCTTATTTGGAATAAAAAAGATACCGTAATATTAACAGAACGTATATTTGATGATAACGATGATTGGACAGAAGAGGAAATTATTGAGCAGTTAGAATGGGATTTAGATGTGAGTCGAGTTATTATTATTCCTGCTGAAGAAGGGGATGTACTAGCACACGCAGACGGAATGGTTAAATTTATTGATGAACATACAATGTTTATTAGTGATTTTTTAGGGGATCATGAATTTAGATATAGTGTTCAAGAGATTATTCAAGAACAAATGCCAGAAGCTCAATTTATAGTTGTTCCTTCATCATATACAGAGAAAGGACAATATGATCAAGAGATAGCATCGGCAAAAGGGTTGTATATAAATATGTTAGAATCATGTGATGCTCTTTATGTTCCTAAGTTTGGACTAGCTAAAGATGAGGAAGTTTTACGATATATTCAACAGTATACGGAGAAGCAAGTTATTCAAATTCATGTAGGAGAAATATCAACAATGGGAGGCGCAATGAATTGTTTAACGTGGTATTGTCCAAGCCATTTGTTACCTTCAAAAATGAGAAGATTAAAAAATCAGAATGAAGATTTTTCAATGAAGAAGATTTTTGATTGGTTTTAATAAATAAGTAATGAAAAGAAAATCTATTCAAGGAGTATTGATATGTATACCATCGCTGAGTTTTCTCGGATTTGTAAAATGAGTACGCGGATGTTAAGACATTATGACAAAGAGGAGATATTAAAACCGGCATATGTGAATCCGGTTAATGGGTATAGGTATTATGAACAAGGGCAGCTAGAAGTAGCGTTGAAAATCAAAAAGTTAAGGGAGTATAAATTTCCTCTTCCAAAAATTAAAATTGTTTTGCAGTCATCAGATCAAGATTCGTTTGTTCAACATATACAATCACAAATTATCGAGTTGTCTCATGAAGTGAAGCAAAATTTACAGGTTATTTCAGAAATGAATGAAATGGTAAAGGTGAATAGTAGTCTAAATATTGCTCGTCATAGAAATTACGATATATTAATGGGAATGAGGAATGAAGTAACGATAATTACTCAAAGAGTAAAAATAGATATAGATGATATGGATGACTATTTTTATGACTTATATGAAGAGGTACAAAAAAATAATTTTCAAATAGTCGGTTCACCATCTGCAGTCTTTTATGATGAAGAATATATTCCAAGTAACAGTGATATTGAGTTAAGAATTCCGGTTATGCAGGGGAATGATGAAGACGTAGCACAAGAGTATGAAATGAAACAACTAAGTCCACATCATATCGTTACTACTATGCATTATGGAAGTTACGACTATATAGGTTACGCTTATATAGCGTTAGAAGAATGGATTGAAAGAAATGGGTATGTGATAATTAATTCGCCATATGAGGTTTATATAAAGGGACCTGAATGTGATTGTTTAGCAGAAGAGTATGTGACACAAATTTGTTTTTTAGTTACGAAAATAGAATGAGAATAAGGATTGACATTAACATTATGTCAATCCTTATTCTATGTATGAAAGCAATTTATCATAATAAAAAGGAGAGAGAATATGAGAAGAACAATCATGATTATTTGTCTGATTCTAAGTATGGTATGGATTTCCGCATGTACTTCTGGAGTAGGAGAAGGTGAGAGTGGTAGCGCTGTTCTACCTAATCAGCTACCTAAAAATGTAGTGTTTAAAAATGGTACAATCTATACTTCAAATGAAAAGCAAGACATCGTAGAGGCTGTAGCCGTTAAAGAGGGGAAAATTACATTTGTTGGTTCAAACAAGGATGTAGAGGAATTTATAAATGAAGATACGAAAGTGGTGGATTTACAAGGACGTTTTATCCTCCCTGGTTTTGTGGACAATCATAATCATATATTTGAAGCAAAATCACCAGCAGCAGGAAATTGTAGTGTCTCACCAGATGCTTCGCTACAAAAACAACGCTCGTATTTAAAGGCTTGTAAAAAAGGTGTGAAAGATGGCGAATGGATAAGTGGAACGGGATTTAGTTTGGAAGAGCTGTTAAAAGATATGGATGAAAAATCAGAACATCAAACCCCATTACAAGTTCTTGATGAGTTCTTTCCTAATAATCCAGTATTAATTATGGAAAGAACCTCTCACTCTGTATGGGTTAATTCAAAAGCACTGGAGTTAGCTGGAATAAATAGAGATACGAAGGATCCACAAGGTGGAAGGATTATTCGGGATTCCGAGACAGGAGAACCGTTTGGGATTCTTTATGATACAGCAGGAGATATCGTGATGGAAAAAGCATGGAACTCTCAACCAAATCTGTTTGAAAAAAATTATGAAGGTTTATTAGACGGTTTAGATGAGGTTGCAAAGAATGGTATTACTACAGTTGGTGATGGACGTCTTTATTGGAAGCGAGGCTGGTTAGACGTTTGGAATAAAGTAAATGACGAAAAAAAGCTAACGTCACGCGTAGTACTTCGACCATGGGTATATCCAAATTTAAATGAAGCAGAACAAATGGAGTATTTCAAAAAAATTAAGCGTGATGATGTGTCATCCCGTATGCTTATTAATCAAGTGAAAATGTATAGTGATGGAATTAGTATTAATAGCACTGCTAAAACACTAGAAAAATATAAATTTGAATGGTTTACAGGAACTCCGTATGGGTTGAACTATATTCCAGAAGAAAAAATGAAATGGTGGTTAACCGAATTAAATAAAATTGGTTACGGTGCACTTATTCATACAATTGGAGATGGTGGGGTAAGAGAGAGTTTAAATGCGATTGAAGCAGCGAAAAAAGAAGGCGCAAACCAGCCTTATACACTTACGCATGTGGAAATGGTAGAAGATAGTGATATAGATCGTTTTGCTAAGTTAGGTATTAGCGCTGATTTTCAAGTAGGTCATGATTTTGCGGAAGATCCAAAACAAAGCTGGGCAAGTACGTATTTTACAAATCAGCAAATGAAACGAATTATGCCGTTAGGGCGAATTTGGAAAACCGGTGCGAATGTATCACTTAGTAGTGATTGGGATGTAAACGAACTGAATCCACTTGTGACGATTTCAAATGCATTAAGCATTGATGAAAAGGGCTTGTCTGATGTATACGCAGCTATTGATGCCTATACAATTAAGTCAGCTAAAGCGCTAGGTCTTGATAACATTACAGGTTCGATTGAAGTAGGCAAATCAGCTGATATGGTATTACTAAATGAAGATATTACTAAAATGAGTGCCGATAAGATTCCGAATGCGAAAGTTTTAGTGACGGTTTTACAAGGAGAAGTAGTGTATCACAAGGAGAAATAAAGAGTCACCTTATAAAGTTGCTACAAGTAAATGAAGATATTCCTGTTGACCTTAACACGATGTCAAAGTATAGACTGTACGTACATTCATATAAGGGGTGAACACGTATGAGAAATATAGAAAATAGTTTGTTTTATATGCCTGCGGAATGGGAGAAGCATGAAGGTACATGGCTCCAATGGCCACATGATAAAACACATAGAGGTGAAGGTTACAGAGCTAAGTTAGATGATATTTGGACATCGATGGCAAAGGAGCTTCATTATGGAGAAAATGTCTATATTGTTGTATGTGATGAAGAAGAAAAAATACATGTCCAATCGAAGTTAATGGAAGCTAATGTAAATATGGATAAAATTGATTTCTTAATTCAAGAAACTGATGATATTTGGATAAGAGATAACGGACCAATCTTTGTAACGGATAAGGAAGGGAATCGCTGCCTAACGCACTGGATATTTAATGGTTGGGGAAATAAATATCCGTACGAAAAAGACGCTAATATTCCGAATAAAATAAGTGAAATGTATCGCATTCCAAAAGTTGAATCTAGTGTCTGTCTAGAGGGCGGGGGAATTGAGATAAACGGAAACGGGACCTTAATGGCGGCGAAAACGTCTATTATAAATGAAAATCGAAATCCCACACTAAGTCAGAAAGAAATTGAAATGGAGTTAACGAAATATTTAGGAGTAACGAATTTTATATGGATAACTGGTATACGCGGAGAAGATAATTATGATGAAGATACGGATTATCATATTGATGGCGCGGCACGGTTTGTAAATGAAAATACGATACTGTATGAATATGATCCTTTCGATGAAGGAGAGCCATACCTTTTGGAGGCATACGAAAAGCATTATCAAGAATTGCGGCAAGCGAAAAATATAGATGGAAAGCCATTTCAGCTCATTCCAGTACCAGTAACAAGACAAGTGGTAAAAGAAGCAGATTGTAAAGGATCGTACTTGAACTTTTACATTGGTAATGAAGTCGTATTGGTACCTATATACGGTGATGAACATGATAAATTAGGGTTTCAAATCATTGAAGGTCAATTTCCAGGGAGAAGAATTGTCGGTATATATGTTAACGAATTGTATGCATACGGTGGCATGATTCACTGTGTGACGCAGCAGCATATAAAATAATTCAAATAAAAAGCATGCAGAGCATATACTCTGCATGCTTTTTATAATGCTGAAAACTCCTCAACAAGTTGAGTGAATTGTTTCAATGCACTTTCAATTGGTTCTGGCGTTGTTAAATCGACGCCAGCTTTTTTCAATAGGTTTAGTGGGTAATCAGAACTTCCACCTTTCAGGAATTCAATATAATTTTTCTGAGCATTCGGATCACCGCTTAATAGTTTATCAGCGATTTGAATGGCAGATGCGAATCCAGTTGCATATTTGTATACGTAAAACGGGCGGTAGAAATGAGGGATTCTAGCCCATCCGTATTTTACTTCTTCATCAAATACAAGTGAATCACCGTTATATTCTTTAAATAGCTTTTCATAAATTTCACTGAATACTTGAGCATTTAATGGTTTACCTTGTTCAGCCATTTCATGTGTGATTTTTTCAAATTCTGCAAACATGATTTGTGTAAAGAAAGTGCCTTTAAATTTCTCAATAAAATGGTTAACTAAATGGTTACGTACGTTCGTTTCTTTTGCTTCTTTTAATAAATAGTGAATTAATAACACTTCATTTACTGTTGAAGCGACTTCTGCGACAAAGATAGAATAATGTGCAGAAATTCTTGGTTGGTATCCATGTGAATAGTGCGTATGCATACCGTGTCCGCATTCATGAGTAAGAGTGAACAGGCTGTTTAAATCATCGTGATGATTTAAAAGAATGAAAGGGTGAACACCATATACACCAAAGTTATAAGCACCAGAACGTTTTCCTGGTGTTTCCCTTACGTCTATATATCGTTTATCTTTAAAACTTTTTAATGTTTCAATATATTCTTCTCCTAAAGGAGCTAGTGATGCGATCATAATGTCAAATGCTTCACTATATGGGATGTCTTGTTTTGCACCTTCTACTAAATCGACGCCTAAGTCGTATTGTCTTAGTTCATCTACGTTTAATTTTTCTTTTCGAATTTCATTGTATGTATGTAATGTTTGAATGTTTTTTTTCGTTGTATCAATTAGGTTTTCATATACTTCTTTCGGAACCATATCGCCAAATAATGATTTCTCTAGCGCTGATGGATAGTTTCTTAGCTTCGAAACAGTAACATTATTTTTAATAGCAGCGGATAAAGTAGATGCGATGGAATTCTTTAACTGAACATATGGTTTGTAATATGCTTTATAAGCTTCTTTACGCTTTTCACGATTCGTATCTTCTATTAACTTTGCATACATTCCGCGTGTTAAGCTCACTTTTTCTCCATCGTCAGTCGTCACTTCACCAAATAATATATCTGCATTGTTTAACATACCAAATGTGTGCTGTGGAGAAGAAAGAGCTTCACCCATCTGTGATAAAATTGCTTCTTGGTCCTTATTCAATACGTGTTTTTTATAACGATATAATTCAAATAAGTCTTCTTTATAATATTGTAAGCCTTCTGTTTCTTCTATGTAAGAATGTAATGTGCTTTCGTCTATGCTAAGTAAGAAGGGGGAAAAGAAAGATTTCGCCCCACTTACTTTCACGTGTAATTGTGATACTTTATCGACAAGAGATTGCGCGTCAGTATCGCGTGTATCAAGGTCAGATTGTAATCGTGCATAAGCGAACATTAAAGATATTATGCTAGAAATTTCTTCACTCTTCGTTAAATAAGCTAATAAACTATTGCCATCGTGAATATTGCCATTAAACTCGTGTAATTCCTTCGTTAATACTTCAATTTTATGCAAATCACTTTCCCAATCTTCAATTGTATGGTAAATGTCTGTTAAATCCCATTTTTCTATATCAGCTACTTGTAATCGATCTTTAAGTTCTGTCATAATCATTTCCTTTCTAAACATGTAGTTATATTTCTATATAACTATGAAATACAACAAATTGCAAAAAATCCCTGCTGAAAATTGAAAAGCCTTGCTAAAATAACAAGGCTTACATACTTATAGTGTAATTCCGAATTGTGAATGTAAAAGGTTTGTATATTGCATGTCTGTAACGGTTTCTTTCGTTTTTTTACCATTTTTCGCTACTGTAAGGCTATCTTTCGTTAAAGAGGCATGCCCATCTTCAGTTAGTTTTACAATAAGAGGTACTTTATTAAAGGGTGATCCTTCATGTTCAACGATAATTTTTTGTGCTGTATTTGTTTTTTCTTCATCCACTTCTTCTATATAAAATGCATAGCCTAACGTCCAATCATCAGCAGAAGATTGATCCAAGAACTCATTGTTTTTCCGCATCTCTAAAATGTAGTTTCCCTTTTCGGTCATTTCTTTACGAATACGATAATCTCCTGTAACAGAGTGAATGACTTCACCTGAGAAAGGGACAGGGGCAAGAGGTAAGTATGATCCGAATCCTACTTCAATTAAATAAAGTTCATTATGATGTGTTAAAACGGTTGCGATATGGCCAGAATCAACAGCCCATATGGAGTTTGCAGCGTTATAAACTGTTCCTGAAACGAGATGAACATCGAATCCAGAATCTTTCAGGAAGTAATACATAGTAGGATTGAGTTCATAACAAAGACCGCCACGGTTATTTACTAAAATTTTCTCTTTCAAATTTTCTTTTGATATTTCTTTAAAATTCTTTTCGAGAATATTTAAGTTTTCAAAAGGAACAGTTTGTGCCATTGCGTACATAATGTTAGATAAATCTTCAAATGAAACTGTGTCTTTTTCTTCTATATATAATCGAGCGAAAAATTGTTTTTGAAAGTCTGTCATAGAAATCCCTCCGTTATGTTTTTATAGATAAATTGTAAACAATCTTGAATAGGATGTGAAATTAAAACTACGTTGAATATTTGAAGTGAGATTAAAAATAATGTGGGAGAGTGAGAGATTGCTACTTTACTAAAGGTGGAACGAATATTATAATAATTCTGATAAACTATGCAAGCGTTTTCTTGGAAGGGGATGGTCTACAGATGTTTAAAAGAATAACAATAGTCGGATTGTCAGTTGTTTTGTTTTTAACTGGTATATATGGGGAGAGTAAGGCATATGCAGATACAGTTAACAATGGAACGTTAATGCAGTATTTTGAGTGGTACGCTCCGAATGATGGGAATCATTGGAATCGTTTGCGTACTGATGCTGAAAATTTAGCGCAAAAAGGAATTACATCTGTTTGGATACCACCTGCATATAAAGGAACTACGCAAAATGACGTAGGATATGGAGCGTATGATTTATATGATTTGGGGGAATTCAATCAAAAGGGAACAGTGCGGACGAAATATGGGACGAAAGCACAATTGAAATCTGCAATTGACGCTTTACATAAGAAAAACATCGATGTATACGGTGATGTAGTTATGAATCATAAAGGTGGGGCTGATTATACGGAAACAGTCACAGCAGTTGAAGTAGACCCGAGCAATCGAAATGTTGAAGTATCAGGTGATTATGAAATTAGTGCGTGGACAGGCTTTAACTTTCCAGGGCGTGGAGATTCTTATTCTAATTTCAAATGGAAATGGTATCATTTTGACGGAACAGATTGGGATGAAGGAAAGAAATTAAACCGAATTTATAAATTTAGGGGCATAGGTAAAGCATGGGACTGGGAAGTGTCTAGCGAGAATGGGAATTATGATTATTTGATGTACGCGGATCTTGATTTTGATCATCCAGATGTTGCGAATGAAATGAAAAAATGGGGAACGTGGTATGCGAAGGAATTAAATTTAGATGGCTTTCGTTTAGATGCTGTTAAACATATTGATCATGAATATTTGCGCGATTGGGTAAATCATGTTAGACAGCAAACGGGGAAAGAAATGTTTACAGTAGCTGAATATTGGCAAAATGATATCCAGACTTTAAATAATTATTTAGCGAAGGTCAATTATAATCAATCTGTGTTCGATGCACCGCTGCATTATAATTTTCATTATGCTTCAACAGGAAATGGGAATTATGATATGAGAAATATTTTAAAAGGAACGGTAGTTGCGAATCATCCTACACTTGCGGTTACTCTAGTTGAAAATCATGATTCACAGCCTGGTCAGTCATTGGAATCTGTAGTGAGCCCTTGGTTCAAACCGTTGGCATATGCATTTATTTTAACGCGTGCAGAGGGATATCCTTCTGTTTTCTATGGTGATTACTATGGTACAAAAGGAAATAGTAACTATGAAATTCCAGCGTTAAAGGACAAAATTGATCCGATTTTGACGGCACGAAAAAACTTTGCATATGGTACGCAGCGGGATTATTTTGATCATCCAGATGTAATTGGCTGGACAAGAGAAGGTGATAGTATACATGCTAATTCTGGTTTAGCAACATTAATCTCTGATGGACCAGGAGGGACAAAGTGGATGGATGTCGGAAAGGATAACGCAGGGGAAGTATGGTACGATATTACGGGTAATCAAACAAATACTGTAACAATTAATAAGGACGGTTGGGGGCAGTTCCAAGTAAGTGGAGGATCAGTTTCCATATATGTTCAGCAGTAATTTGGTGATGAAAAAGGAGAGGTAGACTGAAATATAAGTTTTCCTCTTCTTTTTATATTGTTATCCTTCCTAAATCTTTATGTTTATAAATGAACTAGTCGGCTTTTGAAACACCAAGAGATGCATTGGAATAAATAATGTCATCTTATTCGTACTCGAGGAACATCTCCTTACTGTGATTGCTATAGAACTAAATATTAGTATGTTTTTAATGTGATTTTAATAGATATTATATTTGCTTTACGATAAAATTATTATAATGCAAAATTACACTATTATTATAAAATGATAGTTAATGGGTATTTTTATACTTGTGGTTATTAGTGTTTTCTAAAGCAAGATGATGAGTTTTTATTATTCAAGTTAGCGAAGACAGTTTGATGTAGCGCTTATTAGAAGAAGTTCTTTATATAAATCGTAATTTAAAATCCATGGGTACATTTCTGTATAGGTGGTAGTAGCAAAAGGAGAGGCAATATGAAAAGAACAATAATGAAATATAGCATAATGTTTAGTTTATTACTATTAACATCATGTGATATATCGGATGAAGAAATTGAACAAAAAGCACAAAGTTATACAAAATCGGAGTATGGTATGGCTGTTAAATTAAACGGAGTTGAAACTCTGGATAACGGAAAGGACTTCCTTGGTCCAAAGGGGCGGATAGTTACTGTGCAGCAAGTCGATGAACCGCACTTGCAATTTCAACTGTACTTCGAGGGGCAAATCTCTCCAGAAGTAAATAATGATAACTATGAAAAGAAAAAGGAAGTAAATAATTTACAAGGAAGATTTAATACATATTATGGAGAGAAAGGGAATAACAATATACTTACTTTTGATCAAATGCAGACTGGGGATAATGTTTCCGATAAAAATACTGAGGAACAAATAGCGAAGAAAAATTTGCAACAGTATTATACGGCAGTTTTTAAAAGTAATACTGTTTTAGATGTAAATAGTTCTGTACATATGGAAACATTAGCGGGGGTTGCAAGAAGTATTCAGGAATTTAATAAAACGATTGAAAATAGTAAAAGTAATGTAGAAGATATAACGATTCAGTTGCCAAATATTAATAAGAATGTACTACAAAATATTCCTGTAGATTATATAGTAACGGCTGAAGATGCGAAAAAGACCCTTGAGAAAAAGGTTGATTATATGAACATTTTACAGTCTGCAAGGAAATAGTTTGACACCTTTACTTCTTACAAAACATATAGTATGATGATTTCAATAAATTAGATTTCAATGACTATAATATAAATTAATGAGAGGTGCTTTTTGTGAGTGCGGTAGGTATTAAATAGGAAAAATTTAATGAAATAAATCGGATAAGACCAGGGGATTTTTATGTACACCATACCCCTAATTTTGTCATGCATTTATTTCAAAACCTATGAAGATACCTACAATACTTTATAAAGCGTGTAATAAGGGACTGCCATCTATTTTTTATGGCTTATTTCCTCATATGTTATTACACATGCCTTGTAAATGTAAAAGCTGCGGTATCCCCCGCAGCTTTTTTGTATATGTTTTTATTGTATAATTATGGAATTTTATATATGGCTCATTGGAATCTAATGAGTAGGTATCTTCATTTATGATAAAAATCAATCATAGTGAGGAGAAACAAAATGAATACGATGACTTTTGAAAAGTTACAATATAACGAATTAAAGGATATAGTGAAATCTTATTGTGTAAGTGGATTAGGTAAGGAATTATTAAACAAATTAAGGCCGAGTACGAGTATAAAAGTAGTGAGAAATCGCTTGAATGAAACGACAGAAGCACGAGCTATATTAGATGCAGAAGGGCATGTTCCTTTCTTCGGCATTTCTAATATTGCTAGTACAATTCAAAAATTAGAAAAAGGGATGATTTTAGATCCAGAAGAATTAGTAAGTGTTTCAGACTTTTTACGTGGGTGTAGAAAGATTAAAAAGTTTATGTTAGATAAAGAATTTTTTGCACCAGTATTAGCTTCTTATGCAAATTCAATGACTGAATATAAAAGTATTGAAGAGGAAATTAACTTTTCAATTAAAGGAAATAGTATTGATGTAGCTGCAAGTAAAGAGTTAAAACGAATTCGAAATAATATCGATTCTGTAGATGGGAAAATAAAAGAACGTTTAACGAAGTTTTTAAATAGTAGTGCAAATAAGAAATTCATTCAGGAATTCTTTATTAGTAAAAAGGATGACCGTTATACGATTCCAATTAAATCTTCCTATAAAAATCAAGTTGCTGGAAGTATTATTGAAGCCTCGGCAAAAGGTTCTACTGTATTTATAGAACCGCATACGGTTACGAAATTGAATGCAGAATTAGCAGGTTTGAAAGCAGAAGAAGCGGTTGAAGAGTATCAGATTTTAGCGACTTTATCAGGAATGGTGTTAGAAAACATTTATAGTATAAAGATTAACATGGAGCTAATTAGTCAGTATGATATGGTATTTGCGAAAGCGAAGTTTAGTAAATCGATTGATGGAATAGAACCGAAGTTAAACGATCATGGCTACATTCATTTAGTGAATTGTAAGCATCCGCTTTTAACAGGGCAAGTTGTACCGTTACATTTTAAAATTGGTCAAGAGTATCGTAGTTTAATTATTACAGGGCCGAATGCGGGCGGAAAGACAATTGTGTTAAAAACGATTGGATTGTTAACATTAGCTACAATGTCAGGTCTTCATATTGCAGGAGATAAAGGTACAGAAATCGCTATTTTCGAAAATGTATTCGTAGATATTGGTGATAATCAAAGTATTGAAAATGCACTAAGTACATTTTCGTCTCATATGAAAAATCTTTCTGAGATTATGAGGATGTCAAATAATAATACGTTACTTTTATTTGATGAAATAGGGAGCGGTACAGAACCAAATGAAGGTGCAGCACTTGCAATTTCTATTTTAGAAGAGTTGTACTTTGCGGGATGTATTACCGTTGCGAGTACGCATTACGGAGAAATTAAACGATTCTCAGAAATGCATGATGACTTTATGAATGCAGCGATGCAGTTTAATAGTGAAACGCTAGAGCCGCTTTATAAATTAGTTATCGGAAAATCAGGAGAAAGTAATGCACTTTGGATTGCGAATAAAATGAGCGTAAAAGAACATGTACTGAAAAGAGCGAAAGAGTATATGGGAAATAAAGAGTACGCTTTAGAAAAAGTGAATGAAAGTAAAATTAGAAAACCGAAATTTGTACAAGAAAAAAGAGAATCTCATTATGAGTACAAAATCGGCGATCGTGTTAATTTATTGGATCATGATGATTTTGGTATCATCTATAAGGAAAAAGATAATTTTTATAACGTTGTTGTATATTATAACGGTGAATTCGTTGAAGTAAATGTAAAACGTATTACTTTAGAAGTAGCAGCGAAGGAGTTATATCCAGAAGGATACGATTTAAATACACTATTTGTTGATTATAAAGAAAGAAAAATGCAACACGATATTGAGCGCGGATCGAAAAAAGCACTGCGTAAAATTCAAAAAGAAATAAGAAATAAGAAATAAGAAATAAGAAAGAATAGAGGATAAGTTAAAATGGTAACGATTAGACAAGAACAAAAAAATGATTATAGAAAAACAGAAGAAGTCGTAAAAGAAGCATTTTTAAAGGAAGAATTTAGTGATAAAACAGAACATGAACTTGTAAAACATATTAGAGAATGTGACGCGTTTGTTCCAGAGTTATCAATTGTTGCGGTAGATGAAGATATAGTTGGTCACATTATGTTATCGAAAATTGCGATAGAACAAGATGGAACTTCTGTAGAATCGTTAGCACTTGCACCAGTTTCAGTTGCTAGGGGTCATCAGAAAAAAGGAATTGGTGGAAAACTGATTGTAGCTGCATTAGAAAAAGCGAAAGAACTTGGATACGGATCAGTTGTAGTATTGGGACATCCAGAGTACTACCCGAAATTTGGTTTTAAGAAAGCAAGTGAGTGGAATATAAAAGCACCGTTTGAAGTGCCTGAAGAAGTATTTATGATAATGGGATTAACAGAAAATGCTCTTCGAGGTGTAAAAGGAATTGTACAATATTCGAGTGCTTTTGCTGAGTAGGAGTAACGGTTAAGAAATGTAATCATAAAAGATGCTATCTTTTTGTATGGATATACAGAAAGATAGCTTTTTTTTATTAAGTGGATCTACTGACGTATATTTTGCTCAATGAATAATTGAGGTGGTAAAATTGATATAGAAACGTAAAGGGAGAGAATGAAATGAATAAGCGAGAAACAGATAGCAATGAGAATGCAGTTACGTTATATGTTACAAGACACGGTAAAACAATATTAAATACGAATCATCGCGCGCAAGGTTGGGCTGATTCTCCATTAGTAGAAAAAGGTGTTGAAGTTGCCACAAATTTAGGAACAGGATTAAAAGATATTCATTTTATGAATGCGTATAGTAGTGATAGCGGCCGAGCGATTGAAACTGCTAATTTAGTATTAAAATATAGTGAGCAATCAAAATTAAAACTTGAGCAAAGAAAAGATTTGCGAGAATTAAATTTCGGTATTTTTGAAGGTGAAAAACTTGAGAATATGTGGGATGTGGTTGGAAAAGCTGCAGGCGTTGCATCACTAGAAGAACTTATGAAGTTTTCTATTCAAGAAGTGATTAATCTTATTAGAGTAGCAGATCCTACAAAACAGGCGGAAGATTGGGAATTATTTTCTACTCGTATAAAAGCTGAGATAGATAAAATTAGTAAAGAAGCTGCTGGAAATGGTGGCGGTAACGTTTTAGTTGTCGTTCATGGGCTTTTGATTACTACCTTAATAGAAATGTTAGACAGTAGCAAAACAAAACTTGGGGTGGAAAATGCTAGTGTGACGAAGATTGTATACCAAGATGGAACATATACAGTCGAGTCGGTTGGAGATATGAGTTATGTTGCAAAAGGGAAAGAAAGTGTGGAAATATAATTAAATCTCAAATAGAAATAAGAAAAGGAAGGTAGAGAAATCTAGCTTCCTTTTCATTTTGTGAATTATGGGATTAATAAAATCTTCCCTGTGCTTTTACGGCTCTCTAATAATTCATGAGCAAGAGCACCGTCTTGTAAAGAGAATGTAGTAGGATTTGAAATGTTTAATTTTCCAGTTGCGATCCAATCGAATAATTGAGTAGATCGTTTTTTACGTTCTTCATAAGTAGTAAGAACGTTCCAAAGGTCTCCGCCAGTTAAAGTTTTTGAAGTATCCATAAGCATACGCGGATCAACTGGCGCAGGATTACCACCAGCCATTCCGTAAAATACGACAGTACCGCCAATTTTAGTAGCGTTAAAACTTTCCCCTAATGTAGAACCTACTGATTCATACACAACATTTACTCCAGTTCCATTAGTCATTTCAAGTACTTTCATATGCCATGCTTCGGTATATAAAAATACGTGATCGGCACCAGCTAATGTAGCTATCTTTGCTTTTTCTTTTGATGATGTAAGACCAATTACTGTTCCGCCCTGTAGTTTAATCATTTGAATCAGAAGTTGACCAACGCCACCAGCCGCAGCATGGACTAAAGCTGTATCACCTTGTTTTATTTGATAGCTATCTTTCGTTAAATAATGTGCCGTTAGACCTTGTAATAAGACAGAAGCGGCTGTTTCAAAAGAAATAGAATCCGGAAGTAGGATGGCTTTTTCTGATGGAACGGCAACTAGTTCTGCATTTGCAAATGGGACGTCCGCAAATGCAATACGGTCTCCTAGGTTGATAGTAGTAACGTCAGCTCCTACTTTTTCAACAATTCCAGCTCCTTCATAACCTAATACATAAGGCGGATTGCCAGCAAGATGATAATCGCCGCGGCGTCTATAAATATCAGCGAAGTTTAATCCGATTGCTTTCGTGCGGACAAGAATTTCATTTGGACTTATGATTGGATCGTGTATTTCTTTATAGTGTAGAACATTAGCGTCTCCGAATGTTTCGAAACAAAGTGCTTTCATATGGAATACCTCCATTTATATTGTTTATAGATGCTCTTTATCATACAATATAAATATCAATAGACAAAGAGGATTATTTCGATGAAATCAATCGAAAATACCGATTGAAAAAGAAGGATGATAAATGGAGATAAAACAATTAATTACATTTAAAGTAGCGGCACATACTTTGAATTTTACACAAACTGCGAAGAAATTAAACTTTGCTCAATCGAGCGTGACAGCGCAAATTAAAACGTTAGAAGCTGAGCTTGGTACACCGTTATTTGAAAGATTAGGAAAACGTCTTTTCTTAACTGAAGCAGGTAGGAAGTTTCAACTATATGCCGACAAGATGATTGCACTCAGTAACGAAGCGAAAATGGCTGTGAAAGATGATGAAGAAATAGCAGGTACGTTAATAATTGGTGCACAAGAAAGTCAATGTACATACAGACTGCCTTCTATATTAAAGAAGTTTAAAGCACAATTTCCTCAAATAAAACTTATATTTAAACCAGCACACTCCAATAAAGATGCGAAGGAACAATTGATGGAGGGGAAAGTAGATCTTGCATTTATTTTGGACGAATGTAAAACAGAAGATGTTTTACATGTGGAACCACTTATGAAAGAAGAATTAAAAGTAGTAGCAGCTCCTACGCATCGTTTACTTGAACAACCTTCAGTTTCTATAAAAGATTTAGAGAGTGAAACACTTTTACTAACAGAATTAGGCTGCTCGTATCGGACTTTATTTGAAGAGCTATTTCGCGGGGAAGATGTATATCCAGCAAATAAAATTGAATTTGTTAGTGTTGAAGCAATTAAACAATGTGTTATTGCAGATTTAGGTATAGCCGTTTTACCAGCGATAGTAGTAGAAAAAGATATACGGGAAGGGACGTTAAAGGAGTTAATGTTAAACGAAACAATATCTCCAATTTATACACAAATTGCTTGGCATAAAGATAAATGGATGACAGCACCACTGCAGCAATTTATTGATGTAACGAGGGAGTTTTTTGTAACGAATTAAGTGGAGAAATATTTATTTTATATAAAAGAAAAAATGGCAATTTTGTATAAAGAACCGATGCTTGAATATAACAAGTATCGGTTCTTTTATGTTTTAAATATAGAATGCTATAAAATGTGTATTTCTCAACTTTTTTTCTTACAAGGATAAGTAAAATTCTTCGTATATTCCAATAATCATAAGGGAATTTACAACGTTTATACGTTTCTGTAAGATGCCTCTAGGAAGTGTGAAAGGAGGACTTACATAGCGGTATAGCTTGTCTTTAGTATACGTACTTATTGTGAGGAGGAATTTAAAATGTTTAAAAAGTTAATGAAAGTATGCGTGTTAAGTGCGGCAAGTATAGGTGTATTATTTAGTTTTCAAGGAAGTACATTTGCAGCTACTGATTTAAGTAGTTATTATGACGGGAAAAATCCAGCAACAACGAAAGTATACGGGGGAAGTACGACGTGTGATGCAGATGGATTTAATGCAAAATCTACAGCTGTATATGAAGGTAGTAAAAAAGTAGGGACAGTGTATTTACGTTACAGTAATAAATGTCATGCAGCATGGGCTAAGTTTGTTTTAGATCAACCAGCACCAGCTGTTTCGGGAGGAGTGTACGCGTACGCTGTTGTGAATAAATACAAAAATGGTGTATTCCAAAAATCAGTTACTTCTAATCAGGGGAACGGCACAATAAAAACAGGTCAAACGAGTACTTATACAGGAATGGTATTTGATTTAACTGCTGATTTCGGATACACAGCAGATGCTGAAGCAGTTACGTTTAATAACGGTTACGGGAAAACAGCACGTTATTAATAAAGGAGTGAAATGATATGAAACTTTTAAAAAAGACGAGTGCATGTTTATTGCTATCTTTACTCGTTGTAACTAGTATGTTTAGCACGACTAATAGCTATAAAGCATACGCAGAAGACCATTCATATGATGGGAAAAGTCCTTATTATAACAGCTGTGATCAATCTGCAGTAACGAAAGAAAAGAAGTGGATTGATTCAAATTCTTATGTGGAATTAAAATTTAGCACGACGTGTAAGACAGCGTGGGCAAAAGTTACTGTAACTCGCCTGGCAGTTTATAATAATGAAGCTGATGCAAGGATTGTTAGAAAAACAGATGGAAAGGCATACACTTGTGGAAGTGCTGGAGGAAATGGTGTTGTAAATAAAGGGCAAACATCATGCTATACGCCAATGGTATATGACTTAAATCCAAGAAAGGCGCAAGCACAGGGGAAACATGCAATACCAAATAGTGATGCTTATAATTATGCGGAGACTATTTGGTATTGATGAGGATATGGAGATTGTAAGATAGAATATTTTAAGAGCATGTTTTGATTGGATTTCAAAACATGCTCGTTTTGTATTCATTCTAATTTTTTCGGTAATCATGGACCATTGAATTAACTAAGGTCTGTATCAGGAGGATTGTATCCAAGATGACGAGCTATTGATACAATTTGTCCTTTATGATGAAACTCATGAGTCTCCGTATGAGTTAAAAGCCATAGCGGTGTTGTGCTCCAAGGTTCTTTTTGCCATTTCACTTCATTTGCTATTTTTTCAAGCCAACGATCATTGTATTCATCTAAAAAACGTTGTACAGTCTCATCTACTAATTTAAATCTAGCACGGACTTTCGCGACATCTGCATGCTCAATTTCGTAATCGCTAGCAAATGAAAAATCTGCTCTTTTTTGCTTGAATGCGAATGACCCAAGCCAGTATCGATAGCAATCGGCTACATGAATATGTGTCTTTATAATGCTACCGCTCCCGAAATTCGGAATAGTGCTATGTAATTTTTCTAGTGGGATTTCTTCCAAAAACGAAAATAGAGTTTCTCTTGTAGAGCTAATAAGATTATATTGTTGTTTTAAAATATGTAACATGCAAGTACACTCCTCTTTTATTTACATAGTAAGTAATTCTATATTTACGAGGAGTGAACCTTTTTATTATTTTTAATAAGCATATTAGATGTATTTCTTATTTGTTTCTGATAGATTAAACAAGGTGAAACTTTAATAAGTTGAACATTCTTAGTTCATAATAAATTGTACATCAAGAAGGGAAACGATAACATGAATAGACTAGTGGGTTTAAAACAATTTGAAATAACGCGCGGGGCGTTACTTAAATTTATGAAAACGTTAGATGATAAAACTGCGGATACGCAGCCAGAGGGTTTTAACAATACAATTCGTTGGCATATTGGACACGTGTTAACAGCAGCAGAAGTTTTCATGTTTGGAAAAGAATTTAAACAATTACCAACTGAATATCCAGGTATGTTTGGGTATGGATCACGACCATCTAAATGGAAAACAGAAGGACCATCGTTAGAAGTGTTAACGGCTCAATTAAAAGAACAAGCAAAACGTATTAACGAAATTCCAGCAGAAGCATTTGAAAATAAACTGCCAGAGCCATTCCTAGGATTGGAAACAGTAGGGGAGCTTTACGGTATGATGCTTTATCATGAAGCTGATCATATTGGGCAAATGAAAGCGATGGAACGTATTATTAAAGCTCTTTAGTCTTAATTGCATATAACAAGCAATACAGGTGTAATGTTAAATAATATATACAAAAAAGGTAGATAAATTATTATCTGCCTTTTTTGTATAACTTCTTGAAGGATTAGGGATTATCATCGTGATGCTGATGCTGATGCTGATGCTGATGCTGATGAAGAAGAATAAGAGAATGGTATAATTTTTATGGTGTGATTATTAATTATAGTATTCCTAAATATGGAATATACGTATAATGATAGAGAAGAACTAGAAATAGGGGTGAATACTATGATTACATTAGAGCAAAAATTGGAGCAATATAAACATACATATGTACAGTTAAAGGGAGAACTAAAATGGAAAACGAGTGATTCTCGAACAGGAATGATGATTGCTGCTATGTATGCAGGTAGTGATAAATTGTTTGATCTCGGACATTTTTTAGAAATTAGTAGTTATATTAAGAATCAGGTAGGGATGTTTTCATACTTAAAGTCTTATCATCGTTTTGTAGTGGCCGCAACATTAGATATTCACTTTACAGATTACAAGGAAGCTTTTCGGACGTTTTTAGATTTATATGAACAATTGGTCACTGGTGGCTTTAGCCGGAGTATATTTACTTATCTCGCAGCAGCTGTGCTTTTAACAGAAGAAAATGAACAGCATGGCACACATATTCAGCGTTCGATGCAAGTATATAAACGCATGAAAAAGGATCACCTCATTCTTACAAGTACAAATGATTATCCGCTCGCAGTTTTATTAGCAGGACAATCAGAGCATGTAGAAACACTTATGGACCGAGTGGAACGTCTTTATCAGAAACTAGCGACAGCTGGTTTGCGTAAAGGGAATGATCTTCAATTTTTGAGTCATATTCTTTCACTAAAGAAGGATGTCAGGGAAGAACTATTAGTTGCAAAATGTACAAATATATGGAGTTTGTTAAAGCAAGAAAAGGTAAAAGTAAAACAGATGCATTACCCAGCTATCGGGCTACTAGCGTTACTCGAGGACGGAGAAAAAGAGATTCATTCTATTCGAGCATTTATTGAAAAATTGCAGGGGGATAAATTGTTCCGTTGGCATACAGATACAACTATTCTTATTGCTATTCAACTGTTCGTAAGTCAGAAAGGTGAGGAAAGTAAAGCTACTAACACAGGTTTACAAACAATGATAGAAGTCCTCATACAAGCACAACAGGCAGCCATGATGGCAACGATTGCCGCTTCATCTGTAGCAACATCTTCAGCTAGTAGTAGTTCATAATGTGCAACTGCTTATGCTCTTGTAAAGTATAACTCCTTTAATAAGGTCGGTTTAAAAAATATTACTAAAAAAAGCCCATCACTCTCTAATGAGTGATGGGCTAACTGTTTTTACATAATCAGCATTATCTTTTTGATTCCTTCAAATGTTTGAGCTGCGTGACAATCATAATGCTAATAACAACGAGTAAAAACCATGAACTAATTTTGCTTAAGTGAACGAGACTCCATGCTTCCCGTTGATTTGGATATTGCCATGCTCCGAAAAATGTTGCGATGTTCTCTGCAATCCAAATGAAAAATCCGATAAGGAAAAAGGAGAGAACGAGTGGCATTTTATATGTAACGCCTTGTAATGAAAATTGTACAAATGTGCGAGAGAAAACAATGAATAGTAGTAAAGTTAATATCCATCTAAAATCGTATGTAAAGTGGTGTGTGAAAAAATTGAAGTAAATCATAGCTCCTAACGGCACGGCAAAAATAGCTTTCGGCCAATGATGCATTTTTAAATGCAACCTTCTCCACGCTTGACATATGTAACTCGCGACACTCGCATACATAAAACCGCTGTAAAGCGGAACTCCAAAAACCTTCGAATATGCCTCTTCGGGATAACTCCATGAACCGAAATGTACTTTATATATTTCTAGTAAAAGGCCGATGAGGTGGAAGATGGTAATTACTTTTAGTTCGTCTTTTGTTTCAAGACCAGTCTTGTACATAATCCACTGCATAAGAAGGCATACGATGAGTATGAAATCATAGCGGTATAACCCTGGGATTGAAACAATTTTTGAAAGGGCTAGTGTTAAGAAAATAATGACTGGGAATAAGCAAGATAATGCTTGTTCGTAAGTGAAATGTAGTAGTTGTTTTATATAGAACATTGTGTCACCTTCGATATTTTTATTTGAAAAATCAAAATAATCAATAAGTATACTACAATTTATAAAATAATCCAGTAGTCTATTTTGCATGTATTTGTAAGTTTTAGAAGGGAATTGTAATGAGTATTTTAATATTGTAGAAAAGTGAAAAAATAGTTTGCTATTTAAAAAAAGTGGGGATATAATATCTAAATGAAAATGATAATTATTATCAATAATAATTATAAATAAAAAATAATTACAAAAAACAACTGAATATAAAGGATGAAATGAAACATGTTACATAAGTCTACTGTACATGCTGGTAATAACCGCTGGATACATATTAAGTTCATATGTTTCATGAGCTTAACAATTTTATGTTTAATTGGATCTATATTTTTAGCCATTTCATTTGGTGCAAAGGATATTCATTTACAAACGGTGTGGACAGCGGTTTTGGATTACAATCCGAAATTAACGCAGCACCAAATTATTTATGAATTAAGGCTCCCGAGAGTAATTGGAGCAGCAGTTGTAGGGGCAGCTTTTGCGGTCGCTGGTGCTGTTATGCAAGGTGTAACACGAAATCCTTTAGCTGATGCAGGTGTACTCGGAATAAATGCAGGTGCGATGTTTGTAGTAGCACTTAGTTTTGCTTTTTTTCCGCATATGCCGTATTCCTATTTAATGATTGTTTCCTTTATTGGAGCAGTCTTAAGTACAGTACTTATTTTTGTTATTGGATCAGCAACATCAGGTGGGTTAACACCAATGAGGTTAACGATTGCTGGAGCTGTTATGGCAGCGCTTTTACATTCATTAAGTTCAGGTGTTGCGATTTATTATGATTTAAGCCAAGATTTAGCGTTTTGGTATGCTGGTGGTGTTGCAGGGGTTAAGTGGGAACACTTGAAATTTTTAGTCCCTATTATTCTTATAACGATTATTTTTGCAATAGTGTTAGGGAAATCTATTTCACTCATATCAATGGGGGATGATGTTGCTACAAATTTAGGAGTGAAAACGAACCGAACGAGAATACTAGGGATGATTATAGTAGTTATTCTAGCAGGTGTTTCTGTTTCAGCTGTTGGTTCTATTGGATTTGTAGGACTAGTTATCCCGCACATTGCTAGAAAATTAGTTGGTGTGAATTATAGACTCATTATTCCTATGTCAGCATTATTAGGAGCTATGTTATTAGTTGTAGCTGACCTAGGAGCTAGAACAGTAAATCCTCCTAAGGAACTTGCGATAGGGATTATGGTAGCTCTTGTTGGAGTTCCGTTCTTCCTCTATATAGCACGTAAAGTTGGGAGGGAGTTATAAGTGAAAGATCTTTTTAACACGGATAAAAAGAGAGCTATTACTGTAACTACAATATTCGGATGTGTAAGTATCGCTGTAATTTTAATCAGTCTAAATACAGGGACACTGAGTATAGAGCCACTTAAAGTAATTCAAACACTTTTTGGTTATGGTGATTTTGAGAGCGCAACCGTGCTATATGATTATCGTATGCCAAGAATTATAATCACAATGTTAGCTGGTATTGGCCTTGGGATTTCCGGTGCGATTTTGCAAGGATTATCCCGTAATGCACTTGCAGACCCTGGTATTCTTGGACTGCATTCAGGTGCATCTTTCGGGCTAATTATATTCGTTACATTCTTTCATTCTATTAATGAAAGTGCATCCATTTTAATACCGTTATTTACATTTAGCGGAGGAGTATTAGCTGCATTTCTTATTATTTTACTTGCGAGTGATCGGTCAAAAGGTTTACTTCCCATTAGACTTATTCTCGTTGGTATTGCAGTTTCAGCTGGTTTTAGTGCAATTTCGTTATTTTTCTCTCTCAAGTTAAATGATGAGACGTATACATTCGCTTCTAGATGGCTAGTTGGTAACGTGTGGGGAAGGGATTGGATTCATGTCCTTGCATTATTACCTTGGATTTTCATACTAACCCCTTATGCGTGGCTAAAATCTAAAACGTTAAATGCATTGTCACTAGGTGATAGTGTAGCGGCAGGACTTGGTGTTTCTGTTCAAAAAGAACGGTTATTACTTTTAGCTACAGCGGTTGGATTATCTTGCGCAAGTGTATCGATGGCAGGAGGGATTGGTTTTATCGGTTTAGTTGCTCCGCATATCGCAAGGAAGTTAGTAGGTACTACATATCAACACTTTCTTCCTTTAGCTGGCATTATCGGAATGATTATTTTAGTGCTAGCAGATACGATAGGTCGTTCTATATTTGAGCCAAACTCCATTCCAGCTGGTGTAGTAGTGGCAGCTTTAGGAGCACCGTATTTTCTTTATTTACTTACAAAAACAAAATAAATACTTCAAAGAGGAGAACATATGAAAAAGAAACTTACTATTTTATTTAGCATGATGTGTATTTTAGTATTAGCAGCATGTGGTCAAACGAAAGCTAATGAAGAGGCAACGAAAAAAACGGAAAAAAGTAATGATCCAAAAATCGCCTCTATGTCCATTCATTTAACAAATAATTTACTTGCATTAGGAATTACACCAGTAGGTTCTGTTATTGGTGGAGATTTAAAAGATTTCTTACCGCACGCTAAAGAGAAGTTGAAAGATACGAAGAAGCTTGGTGTTGTAACAGATCCGAATATGGAAGCGTTACTTCAATTAAAGCCAACGGACATTTATGTTGATGAAAAATATGCTGGTAAAGATGTAGCGAAATACGAAAAAATTGCAAAAACACATTCTTTCAATTTAGATGAAGGTACGTGGAGAGATCATTTAAAACAAGTTGGTAAACTTGTAAACCGTGAGAAAGAAGCAGATAAATATATTCAAGATTACGAAGAGCAATCAAAACGAGTAAAAAGTTTAATAGATAAAGAGCTAGGTAATAACGAAAAAGTAATGGCAATTCGCGTTACTGCAAAAGAATTACGTGTATTTAGTACAAAAAGACCGATGGGACCAATTTTATTCCAAGACTTAGGATTACAACCTGCAAATGGTGTAGAGAAAATTGATGGAAACCGTCCTTTCGAAGTCATTTCACAAGAAGTATTACCTGACTTTGATGCAGATGCTATTTTCGTTGTCGTTAACAGAGATGATAAAGCGAAAGCTGCATTTAAACAACTTCAAGAAACACCAATTTGGAAAGACTTAAAAGCTGTTAAAGGTAAGCACGTATACATTATTAATGACCAACCATGGCTTGACTATTCTGCTTTAGGTAACAAAATGGCAATGGATGAAGCGGAGAAAATGTTTACGAAATAATATAGTTTCGCTATTAGGAAAGGCCCTCTAAATTTGGAGGGCTTTTTATTATTGTTAGAATAAACGAAAAATTATACAATGAAGTTAATTTCGTGTAGAGGAGATGTGCCAATGTCAGCGCTTATTGTAAGTATCCCGTGTATAAAGCAGTTTATAGAATAAGGGGATAAATAGGCTAATAATTATCCCTGTTATTAAAAAAGGGGGAGTTTGAAATGACAATGAATCTTTTTCAAAATAAAAAGATTAAATTATCAGCTATTAGAGAAGCAGATGCTGAAGTAATGGCTATGTGGCAAGAAGATAGTGAGTATTTAAGGAATGTAGATACAGATGTAGCATTCCCGCAATCGATACAAGAAATAGCAAGTGATGGGCTATTAAAGGGACGGAGATCGAATAGTGTTTCTTTCATGTTAAGGACAGTTCAAGATGATCGCTTAATTGGTTTTGTTGCAATTCATGGCATAGAGTGGAATAACAGAACGGGTTTATTAGCCATTGGTATAGGAGATGCAAATGATAGAGGAAAGGGATATGGAAGAGAAGCAATCCATCTTATCTTAAAATATGCTTTCTATGAATTGAATTTACACCGCGTCGGTCTGGATGTGATTTCTTATAATAAAGCAGCCATTGCGTTGTATAAAAAGATAGGTTTTCAGATGGAAGGGTGTATGAGAGAAGCGGTTCAAAGAGATGGGAAGTGTTTTGATCGTATCATTATGGGGATATTGCGGGATGAATGGATAGGGTTGCAAGATTAGCGAATACATTCAATATTATATATGTAGTATGCAGGAGATATAATGATAATTGGCGAAAATTTACAGTGAACTGATTGAATTTATAAGGAGTTATGTAAAATGAATTTAGAAAAAGCAAAACCAGTAAATGAAGAGGTCGCTGAATTAAAGGAACTAATTAAAGAGTTACACGGAAGTGTACATCAACTGCAAAGCGAAGTGCAGCAACTAAGGCACGAAAGACCAGTTGTTGAAGTGAGAAAAGGTGTTCAATTATCACCAACAATTGTCGGACAAATTGGTGGTATGATTTTAGGTGGGTTAGCAATTATCGGTATATTTTGGTGATGAAAAAAGGTTTGCAGCATCGTGCTGCAAACCTTTTGGATTTGACGATATAATTTCATGCAATACAACTTTTACATTAAATAACGTAAATATATATAAGCATGTGATAACAAGAGTGCAACAATAGTTAATGGTAAACCAATTTTTAAGAAGTCCATATAAGAGAAAGCATGTCCTTCACGTTTTGCAATACCAGCAACGACTACGTTTGCAGATGCTCCGATTAGCGTTCCATTTCCTCCTAAGCAAGCTCCAAGAGATAACGCCCACCATAGTACTTCGATTTGCGGAGAATCGACAGATAGTCCGAGTCCTGTAGCTAAGTCTTGAATAAGAGGAATCATCGTAGCGACAAATGGGATGTTGTCGATTGTCGCAGATGCGATGCCAGATACCCATAAAATAAGTATAGCTGCGAATCCGATGTCACCGTTTGTTACGCCGATTACTTCTTTTGCAAGTGAAGAGATAAGTCCGATATCAATTAACCCGCCAACGAGAACAAATAGTCCGGCGAAGAAGAAAATGGTTACCCATTCAACGTGGGCAAATACATCTTCAATATCATGTTCTTTCACGCCGATTAACATAAGAAGTGTAGCGCCTGTCATCGCGATAACAGCAGCGTCTACATGAATAATCGAATGAAGTACGAAGCCTAAAATAGTTAGTCCTAAAATCGAAATAGATTTTAAAAGGAGGCTTTGATTTTTAATGTAATCTTTTTCGTTTAATGCCATTAGTTTTTCGATTTGTTCAGGTGTTGTTTTTAGTTTGTTACGATACATGAAGTAAATAATGCCAAGTGTCACGATAGAAATAATAATTACGATTGGAGCTAAGTTAAGTAAAAAGGCGTTAAAGTCTAAATGCTTGTTTGCTGATCCAATCATAATATTAGGTGGATCACCGATTAATGTTGCTGTTCCGCCTATATTTGAAAACAGCACTTCTGAAATCAAATAAGGAACAGGATTTACTTTTAAAATACGTGTAATGGATAATGTAACAGGAACGATTAATAAAACAGTCGTTACATTGTCCAAAAATGCTGATCCGACAGCAGTTAATAGGGATAGTAATAATAAAATGCGAATCGGTTTTCCGCCAGCTGCTTTTGCCGCTTTAATGGCCACAAATTCAAAGACGCCTGATTGACTCGTAATATGTACGAGAATCATCATCCCAATTAAAAGGGTAATCGTTTCCCATTGAATATGTGATGTGAAAGCAGTATGTAAATCTACAACTCCAAAAATAATCATAATAGCAGCACCGAATAGTGCGATTACAGCACGATTCAATTTCTCAGAAATAATAAATCCGTACGTGATTAAAAATACGGCAATTGCAAAATAATATTGCCAATTTGCTACTTCATGTGCTGATTGTTCCAATCATGTCACCTTCTTTAAATTATGTATTCAATTGTCGAAATGTATCTCGCTGCAATAATGCGGGATAAAATATATTGTAGCAAATTCAAAAAAGAAAGAAAACTATTTAACAAAGTGAAGGAAAAAATGTATTTTTTACATATCATATAAAAAATATAAAAAACACAGTGCAAATTATTAGGAAAAGTGAGCGTTGTCCTCTAATATAGAGATAGCAATTTACATTATTTTTGCGTAAAATGGTTTAAAGAGGTGAATTCCGATGGAAATAGTAAAAGATAGTTCTCTTATTCAAAATGAAATTGAACGTTTTGTAAATAAAGATGTATATATTCATTTAGAAACGACAAACGGAGCGTATGCATCACACATAAATGAAAAGATGATGACAGTTGGTGCTTTCATTCGAAATGCAATTATCCGTTTTGAACGCGGGAAGATAACTGGAACAAATCCATACCGAGTTGGTCTGAAAATGGATCACGGTTGGGTATATGCTGAAGGTATTACGCACTGGGAAGTAGACGATCAAGAGCGTTTATTATTAGCTGGACATGATAATTTAGGTCGTCTAGCAGTTGCACTTGAGTTAAGCTTAACACCATTTAAGTAAGAAGGAGGGAAACTTATGGAGAGACATGTACTTGTTGTATTTCCGCATCCAGATGATGAAGCATATGCTGCGGGAGGAACAATTCGCTTATTAACAGATCAAGGAGTACCTGTAACATATGCATGTGGTACTCTAGGACAAATGGGACGTAACATGGGTAAGAACGTATTCGCTAACCGTGAAACGATTCCACATATCCGTAAGAAAGAATTGAAAGATGCTTGTGAAGCGATGGGCATTAAAGATTTAAGAATGCTTGGCTTCCATGATAAAACGTTAGAATTTGAAGATGTTGATTTCGTTGCTGACAAAATTGAAGCAATCATTCAAGAAGTAAATCCATCTCGAATTATTACATTTTATCCAGAGCACGGTGTACATCCAGATCATAATGCATTTGGCCGCGCTGTCGTTCGCGCTGTATCACGTATGCCAAAAGAAGAGCGCCCAGTTATTCATGCTGTTGCGATTACGAAAAATCGTGAAGCAGTATTAGGAGAACCGGATGTTGTAAATAACATTAGTGAAGTATTTGATCATAAATTAACTGCATTAGGTGCGCACCGTTCACAAACAGAAGCAATGCTTGAAGACACGCATGCAAAAATAAAAAACAAAGATGCAGCAACATTAAAATGGCTGCATCTTGAACAGTTTTGGACTTATAAATGGGAGTAGGCTAGAAGGATACCTTCTAGTTGCTCTTACATAGAAAAAGCGCCGTCACTTGTGATGGCGCTTTTTCTTGTTGAAGACTATATATTTCTTAGGGTGCTTCAAAATTTTTAAATTAACGTGCAGTATAGCCTCCATCAACAAGAAGTGTTGTACCGTTAACAAAACTAGCATCATCACTTGCTAAAAATAAGACAGCTTTAGCAACTTCTTCTGGTGTTCCAAGTCTGCCTTGTGGATGAAGTGAAGCTAAATATTCTTTCTGTTGAGGGTTAACACTACCAAGTAAAGGGGTGTCAATATAACCAGGGCACACCGCATTAATACGTATTCCATATTGAGCGTAGGCAGTACATAAATTTTGAGTTAATAGTTTCACACCACCTTTTGCAGAGGAGTATGCTGTTGGGGTAGGTAATGAAACAAAACTATGAATCGAACCAGCGTTAACGATGACACCACCTGTACCTTGTTTAAGAAATTGTTCAATCGAATATTTATTAGAAAGGAATACCCCAGACAAATTAATATCAATAGTTCTTTTCCATTTTTCATAGGATAATTCGTTTGCCGGTGCATCATCAGCAACGCCGGCATTGGCATACATAATATCTAATTTACCGTATGTACTTACTGTCTCATGAATGAGCTGTTTAATATCTGCCTCTTTTGTTACATCAGTTTTAATAAATAACGTATTATAACCATGTGCATTCAATTCATCTGATAGTTCTTTTCCACGTTCAGAAAAGTCAGCAATAACTACTTTTGCACCTTCTTCGATAAAAAGACGAACAGTAGATTCGCCAATTCCACTTGCACCACCAGTTATGATTGCTACTTTGTCTTTTAATTTCATATAAACCTCTCCATTCATCAATGAATTTAAGTCGAATTTTTAAATCTTGTTACTAAACTATTAACCTTAAATAGTAAGTAGATAGAAGAAAAAGCTCGCGTTTACTTAATCGTGAGAGTGCTATTTTTCTTTAGTGTACTTTTTGATACAGTTATGGACGAAAATATTAATTTGGTCAATTTTATCATTAGATTGAATATTTGGTAAAGATCTCTCGAACAAAGCGAGTACGGATGCTGAAAAATTAAAATAAACATGCAGTATTATTTGTAGGGTAAGGAACAAGGGGGGAGAGAAGCATAACGAAAACTACTACTCTAGTTAAATAGGAAAAAGCCTTGCAGGGGGGCAAGGCTTTAAACAGGGTATTAAAAATTATTGATTTATTAAGAATAACTTCTTCTTGTGAATAAACTAATTTTAGCATGATAACTCATATGTATGTGTTACGAATTTGTGAATAAAAACTCAATGATAAAAGTATGAGTGAAAGGGAATAATGTATTTGAAATATGTATTATTACACAAAGTTCAGTTGAAATAGGGAGAAAAATAAAAAAGTGCAATGAGCAAAATGATTAAGAGACGAATTATACGAAAGGTCAGTGGAACGCCTAATATTTAATTTGTTTCACTATAATATTAATTCCGATGCTACAAAATTCAAGAGATGACTTATCAATATAAAAACAAAAAGTTCTCAGAATCTACGGCTTTAAAATCAAAAAAATTTAATCATTGGCATAAGGGAATTTTATATTGATTGGTCGAAGAAGGAGATTTGTATATTTAATTTCTTTTTGCATTTAATTCTTTAGAACTGATTTTTAATAATGTATATAAGAAGCGTATATTTTGAATTATTTAATAGAATAATATATATTTATATTGATTTAATGATTTTAGTTTGTTAAAAATGGGGAAATCGATATGAAGGTTAAATTTGCCGTAATAAAAGATGAGAATTTTGATTGTAGTTTATTGGAAACAAAATTATTGAAAACTTTTAAAGAAGTAGATTGTGAAGCAGATATTGTAAAGGTTGAGGATGAAATTTTTGAAAACAATGATGTACAAACGCATTTATCAGAAATAACCATTCATGTTACTGGAAAAAATATCGGATATAGATCCGTTTCAGCCAGTATATTTATTGTTCTAGAGAGTTTATCAATACAGCTATTTCGTATTAATATTAGTATACATTAAGCAGCTGAAAAAGTGGATTCTTCAGAAAATCATACTGATTATATTGAGTTGTAAATATGAAAATGGTGATGAAAACAATAGAAATTATCGTAGGTGCTCCCGAATGTTGGATTGCACCTTGTTTGTTGTTAAATAAACAAGGGATTCCTTTTTAAATTTTAATCTATCTTAACGTTAATTTATAAATAGAAGAATGGAAACATGTGAGTAATTCAATTAGATTGTACAAATAATTTGGTACGCGGATATACGCAATGTATTCACAGGTAAGAGGGTTGTCTCATAATATATATAGATTTTTCTATTAAGATGAACAGAGGGTGTGAATATATGGAAGATGTTTACGCTAAAATTGACAGTCTCAAGGCGGAGCAAAAAGAAATGATGAGAGACATTCGAAATTTAGAAACGCGTACTACTATTAATGAGAAAGATATAGCAACAATCAATAAGCAATTAGAAAAAATAAGTACAAACACTACTTGGATTTTGCGAATTATTATTAGTGCGATAATAATGTCAGTTTTAGGATTGATATTAAAAGGGATGATTTAAAAGAAAGAGGGGAGCTCCCTCTTTCTTTTATGTAAATGAGAAACTATAAATTTTCCGTTTCCTTTTCGTCTGCATACTTATCCTCTAAGGAAATTAATAGAGGGATTGATATAGTTACAAGAATGATTAAAGTGGTGATAAAAGATTTAGAAAGAGAAAAAGAACCTTCAATTAAAGGTGATAAAAACTTGAATGAAAGTATACTTGTTATGAAGGAAATTACTAAAAAGCTCAAAAGAGATATATTTTTATTCTTTATAGATGTCTCTATAAAGTCTTTAACACAGGTTATTACGACAAATATAGTTAATATGATAAGAGAAACAAAATAATGTGTTAAATTCGTCATATTAATAGTAGGATCGTCTATTATGTAAGCAAGTAACTTAGATACTAATATTCCTCCAAACAATAAAATAATAAAAGCAAGTAATCCTTCCAATATATAAGTGCTGAAATTGTCTTTCTTGTTAAAGAGTTTATAGTTTAGAGTAGATTGGGTTATTTGAATTAGGAATAGGGTAATAATCCATACATAATATACAAATGGTAATTCTCCTGAGAATAGAGAAATTAGAAAGTTTACTACTGTCCTTAAAATTTCAATCATTACGAAAGTCCTCCTACTTGTTCAGCTTTATGACATTAGGAATATATGAGTATATCATTTTATAATTAGGTTTATAGATTCAAACTATTTCTAATTATTCCATAATAAGGTGGTTATATCAAGTAGTTATCTTCTATGGCGTGTATTAGTTGTTCACTAATATAAAAAGAACATTTGAACGTTAATACTAGAAAAATAAAAGTAATATGTAATATAATTGAAAAAGTATATTTAAAAATCGATGTTAATATTACCCTCCTATAAGTATTAACATACGTAATTGAGGTGTTTTCTTTGTTGTTTTATGACCGGATTTCTATAATGGCCCCTCCTGTTCCGTAGCTAAGGAAAGTCTTTTTACTTCTGAGATTTTCAAAGTTATAGGAGGGTATGAAAAATGAAAAAAGTCTCAGTACCATCACTTTTGTTAATGATTATTCTTGTCGCATTTCCGCAAATTAGTGAAACGATTTACACACCGTCTTTACCAGACATTTCAAAGGCATTACATGTAAGTAATAATGAGGTGCAGTTAACACTTAGTGTGTATTTTGCTGGATTTGCGTTAGGTGTATTTTTTATTGGGTGGTTATCAGATATAATTGGCCGTCGCCCAGCAATGTTATTTGGAATTGTAATATATGGCGTTGGGAGTTTCTTATGCTTTATTGCAAATTCCATTGAAGTTTTATTGGTAAGTCGTTTTATTCAAGCGTTTGGAGCAAGTGCAGGATCCGTTGTTACACAAACGATTCTTCGGGAAAGTGTAGAAGGGCATAAGCGGCATGTTATGTTTGCTCAAATTTCGGCAGTCATTGCTTTTACACCAGCGATAGGACCTTTAATTGGTGGTTTTCTTGATCAAATGTTTGGATTTAAAATAGTATTTTTAAGTTTAGTAGTTATGAGTGTCGGAATTTTTCTGTATACATTTGTTTCTCTTCCCGAAACTAAGACGGGTTCAGTAACGAATAAAATAAATGTGTTTTCAGTCTTGAAGAGGCTAATTACAAATCCGAAAGTAGTAACATATGGGCTATTAATTGGAGGAGCAAATGGTGTTTTATTTAGCTATTATGCAGAAGCGCCGTTTATCTTTATTGAATACTTTCAATTATCGCCTAGTATGTATGGATTTCTAGGAATTGTTGTAGCGTCTGCTTCTATTGTTGGAGCGAAAGTTTCGAAACGTTTACTTGCTACTTATAAACCAGAGAAAATTATATATATCGGTTGTCTCGTAATGACAGGAGGAGCTATCCTTTTATCTGTTATTACGTTTGTGGAATCAAATCCGAATGTAATATATATGGTTGTATTTTTAATAGCGATGTTTATATTGTTATTAGGGATTGGAGTAGCGTTACCTAATTGTTTAAGTTTAGCGTTAGTAGATTTTCAAGATGTCATTGGTACAGCTGGAGCGTTGTTTAGCTTAGGGTACTATATAGTAGTAACGATGACAATTTGGGGAATGAGCCAACTTCATACGGGTTCATTAATGGTGATGCCACTTTATTTTCTGGCTATAGTAGTTGTAATGTCAGTGTTTACTAGAGTGTTTATTTTTGGTAAGCAAACTTTGAAATCGGTTTAAATATGAAATCGTAAAAGAGTCTCATTTTTAAATGAGGCTCTTTTATATTTTGGCTGGGGTAAAGAAGTTAGTAGTTTATTAATATATTAAATTTCTCATTAGTATATAAATCGAATGTGTGGGAAATTACGTTATCAACTATAAAGGTTGAAGTATTTGACATATGAAACCGAGGAAGAAATGCTCTCCTCTGTTATTTATATTGTAATAATATACATGCCGGAATCATATTGAATAGATGTATTTTATTGTTAATTTAGTTAAAAATTAACCGGACTTATGTATAATAATTTATTGAAAAAATAATTGAATTTTTCAGATTAATTAATTAATATAAGGTAAGTAATTTTAAGATTTATAGAATATTGGAAGATGAAAGGTTTTGAGAATTTTATTAGGAGCACAAAACGATTTTAGGATAGCTTTAAAGCTAGTGTAAAATGACGTTTGCTTCATCATTTTCAGAGCCGAAAGGAATTAGGGGAAAACATCTTGTGTTAAAATGCGGCTATGAATCATCTAAGAGGGGGAAGTGAAGTGGCAAACAAAGAATTGAAAAGAGGTTTAGAAGCACGTCATATTCAAATGATTGCTTTAGGTGGAACCATTGGTGTTGGTTTGTTTATGGGGTCAGCCAGCACAATTAAATGGACAGGTCCGTCAGTAATGCTTGCTTATGCAATTGCAGGTATTTTCATATTCTTCATCATGCGTGCCATGGGAGAAATGTTGTATATGGAGCCAAGTACAGGCTCATTTGCGACGTTCGGTCATAAGTATATTCATCCGCTAGCTGGTTATATGACAGCGTGGAGTAACTGGTTCCAGTGGGTTATCGTTGGGATGTCAGAAATTATCGCGGTTGGAGCGTATATGCAATATTGGTTCCCGGATTTACCAGCTTGGATACCAGGTATAATCGCAATGGTTATTCTTGGTGCAGCTAACTTAATTTCAGTTAAGTCATTTGGTGAATTTGAATTTTGGTTCGCGATGATTAAAATCGTTACGATTCTATTAATGATTATTGCGGGATTTGGACTTATTTTCTTTGGAATTGGTAACGGCGGAGAAGCGATTGGTATATCAAATCTTTGGTCAAATGGCGGTTTCTTTACAGGTGGTTTTTCAGGATTCTTCTTTGCATTATCACTTGTAGTTGGAGCGTATCAAGGTGTGGAATTAATCGGAATTACTGCTGGCGAAGCGAAAAATCCGAAGAAGACACTTACAAGAGCGATTCAAAGTACAATTTGGCGTATTTTAATTTTCTACATCGGTGCTATTTTCGTTATTGTAACTGTGTATCCGTGGGATCAATTAAGTACAATTGGTAGCCCGTTCGTAGCAACTTTTGCGAAGGTTGGTATTACAGCAGCAGCTGGACTTATTAACTTTGTTGTTATTACAGCAGCAATGTCTGGTTGTAATAGTGGTATTTATAGTGCTGGTCGTATGCTTTATACGTTAGGTGTAAATGGACAAGCACCGAAATATTTCACGAAACTTTCTGGAAATGGTGTACCTTTATTCGGTACAGTTGGCGTAATTATCGGTCTGGCGGTTGGTGTTGTTTTAAGTTACATCGCACCGAAAAATTTATTCGTATACGTATATAGCGCGAGTGTACTCCCTGGTATGGTACCATGGTTTGTCATTTTAATTAGTCAAATTAATTTTAGAAAAGAAAAGGGAGCAGAGATGAAAGATCATCCGTTCAAAATGCCATTTGCTCCTGTAACAAACTATTTAACGATTGCCTTTTTAATTATGGTATTAATCGGAATGTGGTTTAACGATGATACTCGTATTTCATTAGTTGTAGGTATTATTTTTTTAGCTATCGTTACAATTAGTTTCTATGCTTTTGGAATAGGAAAGCGAGCTCCGTTAGACGTTCAAAATAATAAAGAGATTTCAAGTAAATAAAGAAAAGGCTGTTCATCTGGAACAGCCTTTTCTTATTGTTGCTATTTGTCGATAAATCGATATACCTTGACGAATCGTTGATATAATTTGATTTATGATAGATATATTTGAAAAATCGTTGATATATTGTACGTTATGATAGATATATTCGAAAAATCGTTAATATAGTTTCACATACTATCTGTCACTATCATGATTAAAATCTCTCTAATACGATTTTCCCAATGGTGTGCCCGCTTTCAAGTAGTGCATGTGCTTTCTTTAAGTTTTCAGCGTTAATCGGTGTTAATGTTTCATTTTTATGTAAGCTGTACTGATAGTCTAGAAGGAGTTTATTTCTAAAAAGAAGAATTTTTTATTGTATTACTTTATCCCAAACTAAATGTAAAGGTGGATACATAATGACAGTAAAGAAGCTTTATTTCATCCCAGCAGGTCGTTGTATGTTAGATCATTCTTCTGTTAATAGTACACTCGCGCCGGGGAATTTATTGAACTTACCTGTATGGTGTTATCTTTTGGAGACAGAAGAGGGGCCTATTTTAGTAGATACAGGTATGCCAGAAAGTGCAGTTAATAATGAAGGGCTTTTTAACGGTACATTTGTTGAAGGACAGATTTTACCGAAAATGACTGAAGAAGATAGAATCGTGAATATATTAAAGCGTGTAGGTTATGAGCCGGACGACCTTTTATATATTATTAGTTCTCACTTACATTTTGATCATGCAGGAGGAAACGGTGCTTTTACAAATACACCGATTATTGTGCAACGAACGGAATATGAGGCAGCACTTCATAGAGAAGAATATATGAAAGAATGTATATTACCGCATTTGAACTATAAAATTATTGAAGGGGATTATGAAGTGGTACCAGGTGTTCAATTATTGTATACGCCAGGTCATTCTCCAGGCCATCAGTCGCTATTAATTGAGACAGAAAAATCCGGTCCTGTATTATTAACGATTGATGCATCTTATACGAAAGAAAATTTTGAAGATGAAGTGCCGTTCGCGGGATTTGATTCGGAATTAGCTTTATCTTCAATTAAACGTTTAAAAGAAGTTGTGATGAAAGAGAAGCCAATTATTTTCTTTGGTCATGATATAGAACAGGAAAAGGGATTTAAAGTGTTCCCTGAATATATATAATGCAAAAAGTCATGAGCTTACGTGCTCATGACTTTTTCGTTTAAATAATTTTTTTGAATAAGTTATAAACCTTTTTTGAGCTATCTTCATTTAATTGATAGTACGTAAGGTTTACATCATCAGGAGTATCTTGCTGAGCAATCATCACTTCGCTGCTGTGATGATCAACTACCCATATGAAATATTTTTTATAAGTTCCATCCTCGAAAGTAATCCACATATCACAATCTATTAAGTCTGATCCTTCTTCATCTAATGTTAATTTACCTTTTTTTGCGGTATTCATACTGTTAATAAACGTTTTTAATTCATCTGTTTTTGTGAGAAAGATATCCTGTTTTGTTTTAATTGATTCTACATGTATATCTTTTATTTCCTGTTTTCCTAAAAAAACAGGGGGCTCATTTGGATCTCGCGAGCTTGAAATAATAGTAGCTTTCTTTTTCGGTTTATTTGCAGTATAGAGATCTTGAATAGATTTTCCCGAGTTTATAAACCATGCAATTCCAGAAATAATTAATACGCTACCTAGCAATAAAATAATTTTTTTAATAGGATTTTCTCCTCTCTATTACTTCGTGTGAAGAGCTTTTCTATTAATATATGATAGGTAAGCGTAAAGTATTATAGTTGAACTTGGTTATGCTTCACAGTTTTTATCGGGCGATCTATGAGTAAATTGTAAGTGAGCCCAATTAATACGAAAATGCCACCGATAACTTTACCAATTGAGAGTTCATTTGTCAGGAAGAAATCAATAATAGTCCCCGCAAATAATTGTCCGATAAAGATGAGTAATGTTAAATAAAAGGCTGATATTTTAGGAGTAATATAGTTGGATAATGAAATAACGATAACGCCTACTAATCCGCCTAAGTATACGGCGATAGGAATAGATTGCAACTTATGAATAGGGATATACAATGAATCTGAACTGAAAATTAAAAATAACATAGAGAAAAATAATCCAGTAATATAATTGAAAAACGTGCCTTCCCAGTTTCCAATTTCCTTTGCTAAATTCGCGTTAATAATTCTAGCAACAACGATAGAAACACCAGCTAAAATAGCGATCGTAATATATAACATTTTCTTGCCCCCCATTAATAAATTGTCATGATTATAATTCCAGAAGAGATGAAACATAATCCAATTAGTTTTTTCTTTTCACACTTTGCAACTTTCATTCCTAATAAGCCGAAATGATCAATAACGATGGAAGCAATAGATTGACCGAGTAAACTTAATGCGATCGTAATAGAAGCACCAAGGACGGAGAAACTTATATTGTTAAAAAGAACAGTGAATACTCCAATCGCTCCAGCGCTATATAAAAAAAGTGGAATACTTTTATCGAAACGAATTTTATTTTTGTTTATGATTAAAATGAAGATAACTGCAATTAAACCGACAAGGTGAATGACCACGCTTGCTGTGTACTTGCCAATTAACTCAGATAAAATCCCATTCAATGGAAGCATAACGGCGATGAGCACACCAATAAAGACAGAAAGAAAGTTATACAATGTAATATCCCCTTTGTATTTCATATTTGTAATGACTGTATCATGCTGAAATTGTGTATTGTTATGACATATGTCATAGTGGAAGAAGAAAATTTTGATTACAATGGGGATGAGTTGTAAAGGTGGGGAACTATGAAGAAAGTATGTAATTCTATTAAATTAGCAGAGTATATGAAGAAAAATAATATTGATTCATTTTTTAGTCATGATATGAAGCCATATATGGAACTTATATTTTTTAAAAAGAATGAGTTTATTTGTAGAGAAAATGAAGAGATAGATTATTTATATTTCTTTGTTGAAGGAAAAGCGAAAGCGTTTAACACATTAAGTAACGGGAAATCCGTATTACTGTGTTTTTATGATAGTTTGCAGTTACTTGGAGATGTGGAGTTAATTCATTCCCAAAGGATTACTTCAAATGTACAAGTAATGGCAGATTCATATTGTGTTGGTTTACCATTAGGAAAAGTGAGAAATCAGCTATTTCATGATGCGAAATTTTTAAGATGTATTTGTGGATCGTTAGCACATAAGTTAAATCGACTTTCAAAAAATAGTACAATTAATTTATTGTATCCGCTTGAAAATAGACTTGCGAGTTACATGTTAGCAGCAGGGGAACGAGCAGTTCAGCATGAAAATAGAATTGTATTTAGTGGGAATTTAACGGAAATAGCGGAATTGTTAGGAACGAGCTATCGGCATTTGTTGCGAACATTAAATATTTTTTGTGATAAAGAGATAATAAAGAAGAACGATGGATGCTATGAAGTAGTAAACGTGGATGTTTTGAGAGAATTGGCAGCAGATGTTTATAAATAGGAGGAGAGTATAAATGATAACACCTATATTTAGAATTTTTGATATTGAAAAAGCAAAACTATTTTACTTAGGTTTTTTAGGATTTAAACTGGATTGGGAACATCGGTATGAGGAAAATATGCCATTATATTTGCAAATTTCGTTACAGGATGCTGTGATACATTTATCAGAACATCATGGTGATGCCTCACCAGGTGGTGCGATTCGGATCAAAATAGATGATGTAAAGGATTATCATTCTGTATTATTAAGTAAAGAATATGCTTATTCGAAGCCGAATATAGAAAAAACACCTTGGGGTACAATTGAATTAACTGTAATTGATCCGTTTTCAAATAGAATTACACTGTACGAGGAAAAATTGTAGAAATGGAATGAAGAGTAGTTCATAGAGCAGTGAACTGCTCTTTTTTATTTTGAGTAGATATTGAATCATATAAAAAGAAAATGTTATGATTATGGAAACGTATGAATATATGAACAAGTATTCATATGTTTAAGAAGAGGAGGGATTAGAATGAAAGATCTAATTATTATTGGGGCGGGTCAAGCTGGATTAACAATGGGGTATTACTTGAAGCAAGAAGGGTATAATTTTTTATTACTTGAGGCAGGAAAACGAGTTGGTGATTCATGGAGAAATCGATATGATTCTTTGCAGCTTTTTACCTCAAGGTCTTACAGTAGCTTGCCGGGTATGACGTTAATAGGTGAAAAAAATGAATTTCCATATAAAGATGAAATTGCAACTTATTTAGAAGAATATGCAAGACATTTTCAATTACCGGTACAATTACAAACGGAAGTTTTAAAGATAAAGAAAGAAAAAGAAATATTTGAATTACACACTCCTACAGAAATTTTACAAACGAAAAAAGTTATTATCGCATCAGGTGGTTTTCAGCAACCGTTTATTCCCTCAGTTTCAGCAAATCTATCATCACATATTTTTCAAATACATTCATCACAATATAAATCACCATCACAAATTCCTAAGGGAAAAGTACTAGTAGTAGGTGGTGGGAATTCAGGAATGCAAATTGCAGTAGAACTGGCAAAGACTCATGAAGTTACGGTGTCTATTAGTCATCCTTTAACGTTTTTACCGTTACAACTTTTTGGAAAAAGTATTTTTAATCTGCTAGAAAAAGTGGGTTTATTGTACGCTGAAATAAATACAAAGAGGGGAAGATGGTTTCAGAAGAGAAAGGACCCTATTTTCGGTTTTGAAGGTAAGAAACTTATTCGTAATGAAGCAATCAAACTGCAAGAAAAAGTAGTAAGTGCATCAGGAAATAACATTATGTTTCAGAATGGTGATACTTATAGTGCAGAAAGCGTTATATGGTCAACTGGTTTTGTACAAAATTATAATTGGATTGAAATTGAACAGGCAGTGAATGAGAAAGAATTTCCTAATCATATAAAGGGAATCAGTCCAGTAAAAGGATTGTATTATATCGGTTTACCTTGGCAATCTCAAAGGGGTTCCGCACTTATTTGTGGTGTAGGAAAGGATGCAGCGTATGTACTTTCTGAAATCAAAAAAATAGATCAGTAGCAATAACTACTGATCATCCATATGTACATGAATTAGGAGAGGTCAAACATTTATTAACTTTATTATAATAGATTTTCATAGAATTAAAAACTGAAAATTCAAATTTAATGTTGAGAAAGTTTTTTGTATCGAAATATATGAAAAAATAGGAATTTTTATTAAAACAGAAAAAGATATTTCTATTTTAGTAAATTATGATATAGTCTAAATAAGCGTGTTTTTCCATAAATGTAATTATTTTCATTGTAGTTTTGTTTATATGAGGGAAGGAGAAGTAATTATGAAGTTTGATGATCAACGCTTACTAGGAGTCCGATTAGGTTCTGTACTTGTGACAGAGGAAAATCAATATTTAGTAATTAAGAAAAAAGATCATTATGCACTGTTAAATATACATAATTTAGAATGCACTCATGTTGAAGTGCAGTTAGAACATTTGGAAGAAATGTTGCGGGAAGATTTCCAAGAAAGTATAACGGAGATTATCGCACCAGAACATATAAAAATTGTTGCGAAAAATGTTATATAGATAAAGAAGCTGGAAGGAACAGCTTCTTTATTTTCATTATAAGGATAACGTTTTTACAACCTCACCAATGATCCCTTCCATTTGATGAACACCTAAATCGGAATTAGTCATAATAACAGCACCATTCCCGCAGTATGGATAACAAACCATCATACATTGAAATCCAACGCCCCATCCGAGTGAATAAACCTGTAATTTCCCATTAGAATCATCTAGAAAAACACCTAATCCAGTCCATTTTGAGCAACCTTGAGGAGAAATCATGTCTATTACTAATTTTTGAGAAAGTTTTAGTTTGCCCTTTCCTTGTAAGGAATGAATGATTTCAATAACTAAAGCTGATAAGTCAGTTGGTGTTGTCCAAATACCTGAAGCAGCTGCAAATGGATAAAATGGATACTCCTCATTTGTTACAATTCTATCTTTATTATGTCCGCAAGCAAAAACATCGGTTTTATCTATGTCTTTTGGAGAAAAAAGTGTACTATTTTTCATTTGTAATGGCTGGAAGATGTGTTCTTCTAATAACTGACTAAATGATCTTCCTGTAATATCTTCAAGTAGTAGTTCGATTATACAAAAGTTTGCGTCTGAGTAGTGAAATTCACTTTCTGGTTTATAAGTTACCTCTATAGGTACGGGGCAATATAGTGTTTTACCGGAAAGGAGCTCAGACATATTAGGTAAGCCTTTTGCAGGTGTATAATGTTCAAAACTATTAGGTGGATCAATGAGTCCAGATTGATGGCTTAATAAGTTTCTCAAAGTGATGCTTTTTTGTGAAGTAAATAGATTAGTAGGAATGTTCCAAGATGTGAGTTTATCATTTACGTCTTCGTCTAAATGCAAGATTTCTTGATCTGATAACATTAGTACAAGCATTGTAGTGATGAATTTGCTGATAGAACAAGAATTAAAGAGAGAATTTGTAGTAACAGCTCTAGTTGTTCCAGCTTCAAGTGTTCCAAAGGCAGTCGCTTCATCTAGTTTGCCATTACATATAACAGCGAGGCTTAAACCTGCAACGGAATATTGGTTCATTTTCTCGTATATATTGCTACTTTTTAAGTTCATGGTGACTCCTTTCTTTAAAGACAGAATATTATTTTTATTATACAGTAGTAAAAAAAAGAAAACACTTCGTCATTCACCAATGAAGTGTTTTCTTTTTTAGTTAGTTTGAAGTGAACTTTTGAAAAAATTTGTCTCGGTACATGTACATAACCCATGAGATTGTTATTAAAGAAATGATGATTTGTTTGTTTTTAATTGGTGCATTGAAAACAAGCCAACCAACTATATCAAATAACAAATGTAGCACGATTGAAAGAACTACAAATTGAAGTAACGTATTTAAAAATCTTTTCATAAAGTGTCCCCCTAAAATAATAGGTTTTATTAACAGTTTGATATAGTGATATTATACATTAAATGTGTATTGTGGTAAAATTTACATAAGTTAGTGGAATAAAGCAAATGAAAGTTAGTAAGGGGGAACATTCATGGAATTCTGGATGGTTATACTGATAGTAGCTGTTGGTTTCATTTATATCGCTGAAAAATTAACTACAATTGAAAAGAAAAATGATGCGCGTTTAAAGAGAATTGAAGATAGATTACAATTAATTACGAAAGAAATGGGAATTATAGAAAGAGAACCTGAAATTAATAAAGAACTACGCCAGCTTGTAGAAGAAGGCAAAAAAATTACAGCAGTTAAGAGAGTAAGAGAAGCTTTTGGTTTTTCCTTACTAGAAGCGAAGCAATATGTTGATAAATTATAAAAAAGATCATCCATTTGGGTGATCTTTTTCACTGCACCATGCGTGTATTTACATAAGCCGCGATTATAAAGTGTCCAATTAGAGTGATAGGAATAACGATTGTGACATTAGGCGTAGTGAAGACACTACCGATTGTCGCAATGACACCAGCAATTAAATTATAAAGACCTACTATTTTTGATAGTTTCACTTTATCAGGCACGCGGCGTTCGTTGAATCCTGATAAGAGCCAAGTGTACTGCTTTACTCCGATGAAATAAGCTAGTGCAAATGAAATGATTGCTACTATAAATAATGTTGGTGAAGCGAAGAGAGTCATTGCAAACACCTCCGTTAATGGGCTATAAATAAATTATAGTCCGAATGTTATAATTTAACAAAATATAATTTTGGTTTTAAGTGTAATAGAAAAATGGAGTATTGGTAATGAGGGGAGATTAAGTATGAATATTGTGGAGTTTCAGAGGTATGTATCAAATTTCAGTAAAGAAAAAGGATTTCAAGATACAACAATTGAAGAGCGTACGATATATACGATGGCGGAATTAGGTGAATTAGCGGAAGTCATATTAAAGCGTGATACAATACAAGATGCGAAAAGAGAAATCGGTTTAGAAATGTTTGATGTAATTTGGAATGTATGTGATTTAGCAAATAAATTAAATATTGATTTAGAGAAGGCGTTTAAAGAAAAAATGAAAATTAATAAAAAGCGTGAATGGTAAGTAGAATTTTAATTTGTAAAGATGGGTGATATGAATGAAAAAGAAGCTTTTTATAGGAGGAATCTTTACTTTAATTAGTGTAATAAGTGTTGTCGTTTACTTAGTTTTTCAAGGCATATTCATTCCGAATCAAATAAGTGCTGATAAGTATGAAATAAAAGGTGTAGATGTCGCATCGTATCAAGGGGATATAGATTGGAGAGAGTTGGAAAAGCAAAATATGAAGTTTGCGTTTATAAAGGCGACTGAAGGAAGTTCGTTTGTGGATGAGTACTTTTCGAAAAATTGGAGGAATGCGAATAAGACAGATATGCGCATCGGAGCGTATCATTTTTTTAGTTTCGATAGTAAGGGTGAAACACAAGCAGAGCAATTTATACGAACTGTTCCAAAATATAAACAAGCACTGCCACCCGTGATTGATGTTGAGTTTTACGCTAACAAAAAAGATAATCCGCCTAAGCGTGAAGATGTTACGAAAGAGTTGGCGGTCATGATTGAAATGCTAGAAAAACATTACGATAAGAAAGTAATATTGTATGCAACGCAAGAGGCGTATGATTTATATATAAAGGATGCGTATCCAAAATGTAATATATGGATTCGTAGTGTTCTTACAAAACCGAGTTTATCTGATGAGAGAAAATGGACGTTTTGGCAATACACGAACCGCGGGAGATTAAGCGGTTATAATGGAAAAGAAAAGTATATTGATTTGAATGTATTTTATGGGAATGAGGAAGAGTTTGAGAATTATGGAATGGAAGATTAAGTTTTAAAGCGTACAAAATTGTGTACGCTTTTTTGTTAATTACATAAAAGTATGCAAATGAAGATGGAACAAACATTTGAGATGAATTGTCTAATATAGGTAATAACTATTTAGCTTGAAAGAAAGGGTTGATAACATGAAAAAGAATACGTTGTTAAAAGTAGGATTATGTGTAAGTTTACTAGGAACAACTCAATTTGTTAGCATGATTTCTTCTGTACAAGCATCACAAAAGGTAGAGCAAATAGTAATCAAAAATGAGACGGGAACCATTTCAATATCTCAGTTAAACAAGAATGTATGGGTTCATACGGAGTTAGGTTATTTTAATGGAGAAGCAGTTCCTTCGAACGGTCTAGTTCTTAATACTTCTAAAGGGCTAGTACTTGTTGATTCTTCTTGGGATAACAAATTAACGAAGGAACTAATAGAAATGGTAGAAAAGAAATTTCAGAAGCGCGTAACGGATGTCATTATTACACATGCGCACGCTGATCGAATTGGCGGAATAACAGCGTTGAAAGAAAGAGGCATTAAAGCGCATAGTACAGCATTAACCGCAGAACTAGCAAAGAACAGTGGATATGAAGAGCCGCTTGGAGATTTACAAACAATTACGAGTTTGAAGTTTGGCAATACAAAAGTAGAAACGTTCTATCCAGGGAAAGGACATACAGAAGATAATATTGTTGTTTGGTTGCCACAATATCAAATTTTAGCTGGAGGCTGTTTAGTAAAATCTGCGGAAGCTAAAGATTTAGGAAATGTTGCGGATGCGTATGTAAATGAATGGTCTACATCGATTGAGAATGTGCTGAAGCGATATGGAAATATAAATTCGGTAGTACCTGGTCATGGAGAAGTAGGAGACAAGGAATTACTTTTACATACATTGGATTTATTAAAATAAGAAATTGTAGAAATACAAAAGAAAGGAGAAATAATTTTCTCCTCTCTTTCTTCTAACTATATTTAAATGCTGAATCTGTCGATTACGTCAGCATATATTACTGAGATTTTAATTCCAAGTATACAAATACTAGTACTGTCATAATTGCAATAACAACGTAAGTAGCATCAAGCATTATAAGTGTTTTTAAAGTTTCAGTCATCGTAATTCACCCCTGTTATAAAAATATAACATGATCTTTTTATTGATTAGATTAGAGATCATAAAGATAAAATGTATATGAAATTTCTTAAGTAGCTTCTATATAAATATATCATATAAATAATGTAAGTAATGTTAAGATAGTGTAAATGTATTGTAAATAAAGAGGTTTACAATGAAGGCTTTAATAAAAAAATGATAGTTCCTTAAAATAAAAAATACGCTATTCTTTCTATTGAATGATAGAAAGAATAGCGTATTTGTATGTCTATTTTCATATGTGATGAATTGCAATTATTTGTATAAGGGATTCAAAAAAATTTTTTCGTTGTATATATTTCTCCAAATTAATTATTTAGCTATTTAAAAGTATCGAAAGATGTGTGCACACTAATGTATATTTTTTTGGATGTCAATAAAAGTATTATGTCAACAATATGGACTGACACAAATCTTTATATATTATTGTGATTGATATCACATCACTTTTTTTCAATGGGTATTATGCTTAAGGTGTAACGAATGATTGGGAGAGGGTGGGATGATATGTTTTGTTATCAATGTGAACAAACGCCAACAGGCGGATGTAAAGTAATGGGTGTTTGTGGCAAGAATGAAACGATTGCGAGTTTACAAGATACGATTGTGTTTGGGCTAAAAGGAATTGCAGCTTATCGCACACATGCTGCTCAGCTAGGGTATACGGATGCATTTGTAGATGCTACAACACAAGAAGCTTTATATATGACATTAACAAATTCTAACTTTAACGAACAAGAGCATATTGATATGGCTATGAAAGTTGGGAAATCAGCTTTACGGGTGATGGAGTTATTGGATGAGGCACATACGAATCATTTTGGTGTGCCAGAGCCTGTACAAATTACACAAAATCGTATAGAAGGTAAAGCAATTGTAGTTACGGGCCATAATTTATTTGCATTAGAAGAACTATTAAAGCAAACAGAAGGAAAAGACATTAATATTTATACGCATTCTGAAATGCTACCAGCACACGGATACCCGCAGCTGAAAAAATATAAACATTTAAAAGGAAACATCGGTAAGGCATGGTATGATCAAAGACGCCTTTTTGAAAAATTTACTGGTGCCATATTAGCTACAACGAACTGTGTTATGCCAATTAAAGGCTCGTACTCTGATCGATTCTTTTCATATGAAATTGCAGGTTTAGAAGGTGTACAAAAAATTGAAAATGATGATTTTACACCATTGATTCAAAAAGCACTAGAACTTCCAGAAGTACATATGGAGTCGGATGAACAGTTAGTGACAGGGTTTCATCATAATACAGTATTATCATTAGCTCCAGAAATTATTGATGCAGTAAAAGAGGGGAAGATAAAGCGTTTCTTTGTTATCGCCGGTTGTGATGCACCGGGAAAAGGCGGAGAATATTATCGTGAATTAGCAACGTCACTTCCGCCAGAAACGGTTATTTTAACAACTTCTTGCGGGAAATTCCGCTTTAATGATGTGGATTACGGTGTTGTACCTGGTACGGAAATTCCGCGTTACATTGATTTAGGACAGTGCAATAATTCAATTTCTACAGTGAAAATAGCGGCTGCTTTAGCTGATGCTTTTCAATGTGAAGTGAATGAATTGCCAGTAAGTATTGTACTATCATGGTTTGAACAAAAAGCGGTTGCCATTTTACTAGGGCTATTTAGTCTTGGGATTCAAGATATTCGCATCGGTCCAAAGGCTCCTGAATTTATTTCACCTGGCGTGCTTGATGTATTACAAGAAGCATTTGGTTTAAAACTAATTACAAATGCAGCAGAAGACATGGCTATGATGTTATCGTAACGGAAAAGATGTTTTCACTTAATTGTGGCTTTATAAATCATTTGTATGTGTGTGAGTAAACGCACATACAAATGATTATTAATAAAGAAAATCGCTATATCTATAAATTTTATAGAGCTTTTAAAGTATAACACCACATGCCCATCACCTTAAGATTTTAAGTATCCCCAAAACGAAATTTCTACATGAATATCTATAATTTTACCTCTTTTTCATTTGATTTGAAAATAAGCTTTCTATTTTTAAAAACCAACGATACCACCTCAAATTATAGGAATAAAATCCATTCATTTATTAGGAAAATGGATTGAAAATAATAAGGTAGACTAAAAAGTAAAATATTATTTATGATAATCATTCTTTTATAAAATTTAAATTGGAAATAGCCCTACTCATTTTGATTGCGCATTTTCAAAATGGAGGGGCTTTTTTTACTGTAAAATCAATAACTGCATCTTATTTTTGTTGAAAAAATTCTCATTCTTATTTTGAAAGTGATATGGGTACATTTACATGCACATCAATCTTTTATTATGAAGTGGACCTTGAATATATTGTTTTTTATTGATAGACATAAAAATGATTTATTTGCTGTATTGATAATTTGTAGACGTTATAATAAAATGTTTATGTATATGTAAACTTAATTTATTTTTGTTTGGTTTTATTAGGAGGTTAGGTAGTGTTGATAACAATAAAATAATGGATGTATCACCTGTAAAAAGAATGAAACTAATACGGAGAAGATGATTTCGTTAAAAATTCGAAAAATAAGCGTTATTAGCTCTTGAAGAAAAATTACAAGCATATGGAAAATAGGGTTATACAAAAAGTCCTAAAGGGGGGACGGAATTATGGAGAAAAGAAAGTATTCAGTAACACCACAAGATCGAATGAATTATGTATTAGGTCTTTATTCTGCAGATCAACAAATTAATGCAGTTCTTTATTTTCCTGTAGGTATATCCAAGGAAATACTTGAAGAATCAATAAGGATAACGTTGCAATTGCAACCAGTTTTGAACAGCCGGTTTGTAGAAAATGATATTCCTTACTGGGAGGAACATTCATCTGACACTAACTCATCTATTTGCTTTTTTGCAGAAGGAAATAATCAAGAACTTGAAATAATGGCAATAGATTTTATTAAGGAACCTGGTGATCGTATTCAGGGGCCTATGGTTCAAACGAAATTATTACGGGGCACTACAATAGATATGTTAGTTGTGAAATTGTCTCATCTATGTTCAGATGGTGCAGGAGTCAAGGAATATATAAAATTGCTTGGAACAATATATACTCACCTTTCATTGGGACGGTCTAAGAAGCAAATTATAAAGGAATTTGATGAGGGAAATGAGAGTTGTCGAGATCAATCACATGTATTCAAATACGCTGGAATATCGGACATAAAAAGTGCGTATCGTCCTAACCAAGAACAACAGGCATCGTTATGGTCTTTTCCATCTCAACCTAACAAAAATAAATTTCCCCAAATGTCCGTACGGCGATTGAGCCATAAGCAAACTCTACGTTTAACCCAATGGACAAAAGCACAACAGGTTACCTTGAATGATGTAATCATGACTGCTTACTTCCGAGTTTTATCACATTTCACTGTGTATGCAGAACCTCGCACTGCAGAAAAAATGATTGGTTTGACAATTGATTTACGTCGATATTTGCCTAATAATACAACTGGTGCTATTTGCAACTTATCCGGTATGGAAATGCCAGTGATTAAAATGGAAGACGATGAAACATTTAAGCAGACTCTTGTTCGAGTTAAACAATCAATGGATAAAATAAAGTCTCAAAATCCAGGTCTTTCTTCAGCAGCAGGAATGGAGTTACTGGCAGAAATGAAGCTATCTACAGTGAAGGAAATGTATAATCAGCAATATGAACAGGCTGTACAGATGGGGATGGCGTTGCCATTACTGACAAATTTGGGAGTGATTGCTGAGGAACCTATTCAGTTTGGTCAAATTCAAGCTGAGGACGGGTATATGGCATCACCTATTATGTATGCACCATTCTTTTCAATGGGAGCAAGCTCTTATAATGGAAGGCTTACATTTACGATCGGTTATCATGCGCCGGATACATCAAAAGAAAAGGTAGAAAAATTTTTAGATAGTGTTGCTAATCAACTATCAGAAATAAAATAAAAGAGAATATAGAGAACAGATTTCTAACAGAATTGTATTTTAGGGGCTCGTATCATGTACGGATAATCTCTGGAAATTTTCTCTGACCGCACTTGCCTTTATGCTTTATATGCAATGGGAATGGTAGTGAGAAACAATTTGTATCGTGAAAAAACAAGATATATCGGTATAAAAACAATAAAACAGAGCTGATTTAAATTACACTTTGAATCAGTTCTGTTTTGCTAGTGTGATGGTCCTTTCAACAAAAAAAGTAGGCTGTATCCGGTTAGGGTAAAGCGGATTTTTAATTTTTTTGAAAATAAAGTTGACATCCATAACTACTTAGTCATACAATGTAGATGTAATAAGTGATACTGAATAGTTCGGATTCACAAAAACTGTTCAGTAAAAAATTCGCCTTAGTACTCTGTGATACTGAATATAAGTCAGACAGAATAGGGGGTAAAGGAGGATCAGGACATGGAAAATTTAACTGAAATGCTGAAAGGTTCACTGGAAGGGTGTGTACTGGAAATCATTAGTCGCCGTGAAACGTATGGCTATGAGATTACCCGCCACCTGAATGATCTTGGGTTTACCGAAGTTGTGGAAGGTACGGTGTATACCATCCTCGTACGATTAGAGAAGAAAAAGCTTGTGAATATTGAAAAGAAACCATCAGATATGGGACCGCCTCGTAAGTTTTATTCATTAAATGAAGAAGGCCGCCAGGAGCTTGAATTGTTTTGGGAAAAATGGGATTTTGTATCGTCAAAAATTAACGTCTTGAAGTCAAAATAGGTTCATAAGATAAAATGTTCCGGCCGATATTTTGAGAATTTCTTGTTCGGTTTTATAAAAAAGGAGGAAAATAAGATGTTAGAAATGTTCAAAAAGTTAATTGGTGATAAAAAAGAGTACAAAATGATGATGGCACGAGTTGAGGCTCTGCCAGAGGACTACCAATTTGTATTTAAGAAAATTCAAAACTACATGTGGAATTTTTCAGCGGGTAACGGGATGGATATGTTACACATACAGTATGAATTAATCGATTTGTTCGAAGCGGGTGCAGCGGAAGGAAGACAAGTGCTTGACATTACTGGGGATGACGTGGCTTCCTTTGCTGACGAACTAGTGGCAAATGCTAAAACTTACGTCTCCAAGTATCGTGAAGATTTGAATGAAAGTATTATGAAGAAATTGAGAAAAAAATAAATGGAATAAGTAGTACCGACTGATTAGCTGGTTACACATATGAATTGCCATCATAGCTATTCAGTTATATTTTTAACTCGGTACTAAGTAATACAGAATATCGGTGATACTAAATAGATAGAGGTAAATAAATAGTCTTCGCAAAACATTTTTATAGGGAGGAAAAAAGTATGAGTCATGCAGCGATTTCTGTAAAAGGCTTGAAAAAATCCTTTAAAGACAAGGAAGTTTTAAAAGGGGTAGATTTTGAGGTGCAGCGTGGAGAAATTTTCGCGCTGCTAGGCTCAAATGGAGCTGGAAAGACGACAACGGTTAACATCCTTTCGACGCTAATGAAGCAAGATAGCGGTGAAGTAAGTATTTGCGGATTTGATGTACAGCGTCAACCAGATCATGTTCGTCAAAGTATCAGTTTGACAGGGCAGTTCGCAGCTTTAGACGGTATGCTGACAGGGAGGGAAAACTTGATAATGATCGCCAAATTACGTGGTGTTTCCAATCCCGCTCAAGTTGCTGACAATCTACTTGCAAGATTTAGCCTGACTGATGCGGCAAACCAAAGGGCAGATCAGTATTCAGGCGGGATGAAGCGCCGGCTTGATATCGCGATGAGTTTGATTGGGGCGCCAGCAGTTATTTTTCTTGACGAACCAACGACTGGACTTGATCCTGAAGCGCGAATCGAAGTGTGGGATACAGTCAAGGAACTTGCTGGTAGCGGTACAACTATTTTGCTTACGACTCAGTACTTGGAGGAAGCAGAACAACTGGCAGACCGTATCGCTATTTTGCATGGCGGAAAAATTATTACGACAGGTACTCTTGCTGAACTAAAAGAGATGTTCCCGCCAGCAAAAGTGGAGTATATCGAGAAGCAACCGACATTGGAAGAAATATTCCTTGCGATCATTGGCAAAAAGGAGGAGATGTAAATGAAAAGTAAAACAGGTGTATTACTAGGTCGTTTAATGCGTAACATTATGCGTAGTCCGGATACAATTATTACAGTAGCGATTACACCGATTATGATGATGCTATTATTTGTCTACGTGTTTGGCGGCGCAATAAAAACTGGAACGGAAAACTACGTTAATTATTTATTGCCGGGAATTTTGCTAATGGCTATCGCATCCGGTGTAGCTTACACTTCCGTGCGACTCTTTACGGATGTAAAGAGTGGGCTGATGGCACGTTTCATTACGATGCCTATTAAGCGCTCATCGATATTGTGGGCTCACGTTCTAACCTCTCTGGTTGCTAATGTACTTACTATCGTGGTGGTTATTCTTGTTGCACTCTTAATGGGTTTCCGTTCCAGTGCTAATATTCTAGATTGGCTCGCGGTAGCTGGGATACTTGGGATGTTTACGCTGGCGCTAACATGGCTAGCTATCATTCCAGGATTGAAAGCGAGGTCTATGAAAGGGGCGACTGCTTACTCGTACCCGCTAGTTTTTCTTCCATTTATTAGTTCGGCCTTTGTGCCTACCGAAACGATGCCAAAAATTGTTCGTGCGTTTGCAGAGAATCAGCCTGTAACTTCAATCGTGAATGCGATTCGTGCTCTTTTATATGAAGGAACTGTTGGAAACGATATTTGGATTGCGCTTGCTTGGTGCGTAGGTATAATGGTCATCTCTTACTTTTTCGCCAGTAAAGCATTTAAACGTCAGTTAGGGTAAGAAACGTGATAAACGAAACCTTCAGGAATAATATATATTTAGAAAAGCACGGGAGATTTTCCGTGCTTTTATTATTTATCATGCTCTCATTGTAGTAAATGAAATGGTATTTAAAAATAGGATAATTATCCAGTGATAAAGCTTAATATTTGAGGCTCACTGCTTATGGAATGTATAAGCACACTCGTTTTTGTAAATCTGCTAATACTTCATCTGGTATTTCTTTGATTTTAATATCCTTCCCTAGAAAAAGCAGCCAATTTATTATTTCCGTCACTTCATCGGGATTGTTAACATTGATAAAAGTTTTTAAAATGGCTGTGGATTGGTAAGGATTAGTATAAGATATTGAAATTTTTAAAGGATGGTATTTTTTGAACTGGGCAATTGCTGTCGGACCAAGTTCAAATACAAGGTTAATTGCTTCGTCCTTCTTACTTAGTTTTTCTAAAATCTTTTTCTTATTTAGCCTTTTGTTCGTCGTGTATGGTTCGATATTAATGAGATCATCGACAGGAAACATCATCTTCTTTTCTTCTTTTAAGTCAAACCCTTCAATGATCCAATGGCTTTTTTCTTGATAAAGGTGCAATAGATAAATTGGATAAGTCTTGATTTCTTCATCTTTTTTCATAGTAATCAATAAATGGTTATCCAAAAGAAGGATTTGAATAAGTTTTTCTAACATAGGATGGGGGAGATCAGAAAGCTCAAGTAGATCGGGATTATGAGGGTTAGTCCCTTGGAAAAGCAAGAGTTGATTTAAAAGAACGAGGTCATCTTGCTGGGTTTCTGAGATGAGTCCTAGTAGTTTTTCGGCTAAAGATTGACGACTCTTTAGGTAGGGAAGTTGTTGATTCCTCGTAGCCATAAAGGCAATAAAAAGAGCTTTCACTTCATTATCAGTAAAGCGAACAACGGGCAGGATAGAATTATGCATAACAAAATATCCACCCGTTCTCCCAACTTCAGCGACAAGTGGCATTCCCATAGCTTCAATTTCTCTAATGTCTCTAATAGCTGTCGACCGTGATATGTTAAATTCTTGTATAATTTCAGAAATTGTAAAGTGAGAGCGGTTGTTGATATACCGCATAATTATATTAATCCGTTCAACTTTTTTCATTTTAGTCTCCTAAACAGTATCATTTTTTGACATGGTTTAAAGGTATTATAAACGTATCAGATGAAAAGATAAATCGTTTGATTAATAAAAAAAGAGGCAGGTTTTGCATATGAAAAATTATACTATAGAAGAAAAAGATAGCTTTATTGTGTTAGGTATTGGAACTGAAATTAAGAGTGAATACACAGACTTTGCTGGAATAAATAAAGAAAAGGAAGACTTTTGGTCGGCTGTTAAAGAAGATGGAAGGCTGGACACTTTAAAAGCTTTAGCGACAAATGAATACATTTTTTCTGTGAGCGAAGCGGTGAATAACAAAATGATGTATTATGCGGGTGTCATGACAGAAGCACAAATAGAAGAAGAATCTAGAGTGATTCAGTTTCCTAAGGGAGAATACTTAGTAGTAAAAGGGGAAGACAAAACAGCTGAAGAGTTAAGTAATAAGTTGACTGGCATCGCCTTCGGTCAAGCTTTACCAGAAGCAAAGGATTTTGCCTATGTTGGTGGACCGAATACAACGGTTGAGATGGGGCAGAGAAATGGCTTAGTATTTGGTGAAATGTGGATTCCTGTTGTTAGGAAGTAAAGTGATAAAAGGTGCGAATCTGGAAAGTAGAGGCTAACGATCTTGGATTGTTGGCCTTTTTAACATGAATATAATATTCATGTGCTGCTACGCAGTATGTTCTGATAAAATGGAATAAAAGGTAATTTCTGTAAGGTGGTGGTGGGGTGAATAAAAAAAGGTTATTTGAGCTATTCATAGTAACGTTTGTTTTTCTATTCCTTCATGTAAGTACATTTACTAATGAAAAATTTAACGATAAATTGGGATCCTTTACTTTCATTGTGCTACTTCTTATGCTTTCTATTTACACTGCATTTATAGAAAAGTATTTTGATGATATACAAAAGTGGATTCGAAATATTACATGTTGCTTTATCCGTAGTGGTTTTAGTAGCCCTATGGATAGGTTATTTTTAGTCCTTACTTAAGAGAATGAGAAATATGTGATTACACTACATTCGATTCGATAATATTACTTAGTTGCATCGGTCTATATTAATTTTTTCTCTCCCCAATCAGGATAAAATGTACAATAGGAAATTTTATGTAACATAAAGAAGGAAGGTTTATGGTGAGCCTGAGTACTTTGCTAGCTTTTGCGCTTGTTTCACTTAGTATGGTTTGTTCACCTGAGCCTATTTTGATTTATCTTATTTCTCATTCCATTACGTAGGGGCGTATGGCAGGATTTATTTTTTTATTGAGCATCATGCTTGGATTTGTAATTCATATAAATGAAGCAACTTTAGTATTCACTCAAAAATCCATTGTCTATGAAACAACTAGATTTGTAAACGGCTTTAATAGAAAGATGTCTATTGTATTTTTTGCGGCAAGATTAAATAGCTTTTTTGTTACTTTACAATAAAGTATACTTAATATCAGTAATTCATGTAATTAGGGGTGGTTTCTATATTTAGAGAAAATACAAAAAGGATACTTCTGTCATTAGTAACAAATCCAATACTAATAATTGTATACGGGATTTTTTGTTATGAGTTGGCCTTATACTGTAAGTACGGAAGAATGAATTATAATATTTACATTTTGTTATTATGTATAGTACTTTTTATATCCATAACTACATTTACTACAATACGGGTGATAAAAAATAGAGAATATGAATCTAAAAAATTAACTAATTCAATAGCATGGAGATCCATTTCTATTATCATTATTGCTGTAATTACATCATTTTATGGGATGCAGATTTATAAAAGTGCAATAAATTACAATGGTAAATTGGCATGGTTTATAGAAAAGTTAAAACATGAAAGGTCAGTTAAACTTAAACATAATAATATATATAAGTCTGGAGTAGAAGGTATTTTTGAAGATATAAATAAAAAATATCCTTTGCCAAAGAAATTGTATATGGCAACTGATTTTGATCTTACATTTCATTCAGACGGAACAATCACAGCGTTTGATACATTTGTTTATGGGAAAAATGATGATGGGAAAGAAGAAACTTATTTAATCTCTTATAATAAGAAGAAGTCAGAAGATATTACTATAATACGAGACGGATACGCAAAGCCTGATTATAATGATGATAAATTAGTAGAACCTTTAATTGAAACGGTTAAAGCGATTCCAGTTAAGCAAACGGTTAGAAAATGGAATGAAAGTAAGTATGGGTTGATTTATTATGGAAAAAGAAATTGGGGATCCAATACAGAGGGAATTATTAATATTACTGAGGATGGTAAGGGGCAGATTCTTAAAAAAGCAGCTTCAGATATCATTGGATATACTGTATCTATATTTGTCCCTGGAAAAGAGCAAGAGCTAGTCCCTGCTAGATATAATTTAATAAGTGACGCAAGTTGGAGTAAATCAAAGACGCCTCCAAAAGAAGATATGCTTAAAGAGAAGAAACAACAAGATTTAAAGAATGAAAAAGAACAGTTTTTCCTATCGAAAGAAGTTGGTTATAAACTAAATATGACAGATAAAGCATTAGGGAGCGCCTTTTATTCATTAAGCAAGACTAGTGATGAAGGGAAAACATGGGAGGTTATCAATCCAGACCCATTTAATGGGGGGATTGGTAGTGTATCAGGAATCACTTTTATAAATGATAAACTTGGGTTTTTAGGAGCAATTAGGCCTTCTGGTAATGAAGGAGAGTTATATCGCACAGATGATGGGGGAGTATCTTTCAAAAAGGTAGAATATCCGCCGCATGAAGTGAAATTAGATCATACACAGTCCACAATAAGTCCTTTTGATTCACCTAGTATGCCATATGAGAAAGATGGGGTTTTTAATATGTTAGTTGGACAAGGGGCAGATGGAGACTACAATGGCGATAGTAGTGCACTTTATCAATCAAAAGACAACGGAGAGACATGGGAATTTGTAGAAGAAGTGAAAAAGAAATAATCAGAATGTTTTTTTGAAAAATAAGGTAACTACTCAGCTATACATTTTATTTAGAAGTTTGGTAAGGGGTATAATTCCAGCCATGAAGATAAAAATGGACCTATACCTCGCTGTCTTTCTTTGTTTTATTTCTTATGCTTACTATCAACGCTATATTTATAGAAAGGTATTTTGGTGATATACAAAAATGGATTCGAAATATCACATGTTGTTTTGCTTTATTTGTAGTGGTTTTAGTAGCTCTATGGATAGGGTACTCTTAGATCCTTACTTAGGAGAATGAGAAGTATGTGATTACAATACATTCGATCCGATAATATTACTTAGCTGCATCGTTTTATATTAATCTTTTCTCTCCTCAATCATGATAAAATGTACAATAGGAAATTTTATGTAAAATAAAGGGGGAAGGTTTATGGTCAGTTTGAGTACATTGGTAGCTTTTGCAATTGTTTCGCTTAGCATGGTTTGTTCACCTGGGCCTAATATGATTTACCTCATTTCCCGTTCCATTACGCAAGGACGTATGGCGGGATTTATTTCTTTATTGGGCATCATGCTCGGATTTGTAATCTATATAATCGCAACTATGTTTGGACTTACAGTTCTATTCGTTGCTGTTCCCGCTGTATATGAAGCAGTAAAGTGGGCAGGTGCTGCTTACTTGCTCTGGCTCGCCTGGAATTCGATTAAACCGGGTGCTACATCTATTATGGAACCTCGTATGATTTCTAATGAGCCACCAAGGAAATTATTTCTGATGGGACTCATGACGAATCTTCTGAATCCAAAGATTGCTATTTTGTATGTATCACTTCTACCTCAATTTGAAGATCCAGAGAAGGGATCGTTGCTTTTTCAAGGTGCAGTTTTGGGGCTTACGCAAATCACTGTTAGCTTTATAGTTAACCTTGTAATTGTATGTACAGCAAGTAAAATTGCAAAATGGTTTGGCACACGCCCGACGTGGTTACGAGTGCAGCGTTGGCTTATGGCAAGTGTTTTAACGGGGCTTGCTGTACGTCTTGCTTTTGAACGTCGACAGTAAGAGCCTCTTTACCGTCAGTTTCTATAATATAACCTAATAAATATTAATATAATTTATGTATAGTAGATATTTACCTTATAAAATAAGGGGGAATATTATGACTGAGACAAACGAATCTTCAGGAGTTAATTTGAAAAAAGATGTGAAGTTTTCTATTATAATTCCTGCGCATAATGAAGAAAAGTACATTAGAAAATGTTTAGATTCAATTGCAAAGGCATCAGAGGCATATAAAGAGCAAACGGAAGTTATAGTTGTTTTAAATCGTTGCACAGATAAAACAGAGGAAATAGCAAAATCTTATAATTGTGTTACATTGAAAAATAACGATAAAAACTTATCTAAAATTCGAAATGCAGGGGCTAAAATAGCTAATGGAGAAATAATCGTCACTATAGACGCTGATACCATAATGACAGAGTCTATGTTGTCTAATGTAGATAAATATTTAGCTTCAGGTACATACATTGGTGGTGGGGTAAATGGGAAGTTTGAAAGAATATCTTTAGGAATATTTCTCTCCGCAATGTTAATCATAATCCCCTTACTTTTTAAGTACGGAGCTATATCTGTAGGGATTTTTTGGTGCTATAGAAAAGACTTTATGGCAATCAACGGATTTAATGAAAACATGCTTATGGCAGAAGATGCAGATTTCGCTAAACGTTTAAAAGAGTGGGGAAAGAAAAATAATAAGAAATTCGGTACTATTAAAAATGGAATGATAACTTCATGCAGAAGATTTGATACATATGGAGACTGGACTTTACTTAAAAATCCAAAAGTAATTTTAGCTTATCTAAAAGGAAATGATAGAAAATACGCAGATAAGACATATTATGATAACCAAGAAAGATGAAAATGGAGAAAATCGGCAGAGGATAGCTAGTACTTTTTTAGATATAATGAGAATCCAACTTAATTTAATAGATATTATAAGAAAACCATCAATTTGATTATCTTTTTTCAAATTGATGGTTTTTATTTTTGAAATAAATATGTATTTTTTTATGAAAATATTTTTTGACCCCCATAAAACTATGTATTCCTCCGAATATGTATAGTGAAAAAAATAAATAGAAGAAAAATGACTATGAAAGAATATAGAAGCATTAATAAAATTACTAGATTAAGTGGGCATCCAAAATGGAAGGATGAAATTACCAATTATATAAAGAAGAGTTATTCAAGGATTGCAGATAAAATAGAAAGAGAATAAGCAAAACGAACGGTAGAAAATAAGAAAGTAGATAAAAATACAAACTTAACTGTAGTGCCGAGAGAAAAGGAAAAATCATTAAGAAAACGTTAGACTCTAAAAATATAACTAACAGCAAGAAAACAAGACCGAAGAAAAGTACCAAGAAAATCTGGTTAAATGGTCACTTGTGTAGTGGCCATTTTGCTATTTGAAGGAGGCTGGGAGATTACAAGTGTTGAGTTTAGTAATGAAGATCTTAAGAAAACCGAAAATAGAAGATATCGTATGTAACATACAAAACAACGAAGAAGATAAAGAAGCGTTTATCGTACAGTATCAGCCTTTTATTAGAAAATCAATCTCATCTGTCTGCCGCCGATATATTACAGAACAGGATGATGAATATAGCATTGGATTGTTTGCATTTAACGAAGCAATTGAACAGTATTCATATACAAAAGGAAAATCCTTTTTAGCGTTTGCTGATCTTCTTATAAAAAGAGATGTAATTGACTATATACGTAAGGAGTCTAAACATAACTTTGTCTTTTTAAAAGAAGATGAGCAAGAGGAAATGTTAGAAATGCAAGTGTCGCTTACGGAGTATATGAAAGAGATGGAAAATAGTAACCGTAAGGAGGAAATTCTTCATTTTCAAAGTGTGCTAGCTGAGTTTAAAATCACATTCTCAGAGCTTGCTAAAGAATCTCCTAAGCATCGTGATACGCGTGAGCACTTAATAGAAATTGTAAAAATTATTATAAAAGAAGAGGAAATGATGGAAGAGCTGTTCCGAAAGAAAAAGTTACCGCTTAAACATATTGAACCGCGTGTTAGGGTAAGTCGTAAAACGTTGGAACGACATAGAAAATACATTATTGCAATGTGTATTATTTTTGCAAACAACTATACATATATTCTGGATTACATAAGAGGGGAAAAGCATGATGAATAAAGGAATTGTGATGGATATAAAAAAGCATAGCGTAGTTGTTTTAACACCAAATGGAGAGTTTATTACGTGTAAAAGAAAAGGGGATTCTTGCATGATTGGGGAGGAAATCTCATTTGATGAGCAAGAACAAAAAGCATCGCATTTTTCGATCCCTTCCTTTTTAAAACCTGCATCAATACTTGTTGCTTGTTTTCTATTTGCAGTGCTGTTTTTCTACAACCAACCAGAAGAAAAAGTATTTGCTTACGTCTCAGTTGATATAAATCCAAGTTTAGAGGTGAGCGTAACGAAGGATTTTCGTGTTATAGATTTACAGGCTTGTAATGATGATGGAAGGCGTATTTTAAAAGAATTGAAGCAATGGGAAAATAAACAATTGCAAGAAGTAGTACGTACTATTATACAGCAAAGCCAAGAGGATAAGTATTTAACGAATGATAAGCAAGTTATGCTAACAGCAGTTGCAAAGGACAAGGCGCTAGAACCACAGTTAGAAAAGGCAATGAAAGAATTGAAGAAAGAATATGAGTTAAAACATATTACAGTTGAATATCAAAGTAGCACGATGCAAGTACGAGAGAATGCTAGAAAAGCTGGAATTGGCACAGGTGTCTATATAAAGCAAGAGAATGAGAAAAACAAATCGCTTACTCCTCCTGCCACGCCGCCTAATCCGGTGGAAAATGAAGAAGAGGTGCAATCACAGCCGGAGTCATCTCCTGATGCATCAATGGATTTATCTCCTGTAGACGAAAAAAAATATGAAAAGCAAGAGCAGAAAGAACAAAAGAAAACAGAGGAACAGCCATCGAAGCAAATAAAAGAAAACAATGGAAGAGGATCTCAGCAAGAAAATAGAGGGAATCAGCAGGAGAATAACAGTAGAGAATCTCAACAAGGAAATAATGGAAAGCAGCAAGAGAATAATGGAAGAGGATCTCAACAAGGGAATAATGGAAAGCAGCAAGAGAACAATGGAAGAGGATCTCAACAAGGGAATAATGGAAATGGGCAAGGGAACAACGGAAGAGGATCTCAACAAGGAAATAACGGGAACGAGCAAGGGAACAACGGAAGAGGATCTCAACAAGGAAATAATGGAAATGGGCAAGGGAACAACGGAAGAGAATCTCAAAAAGGAAATAATGGGAATCAGCAAGGGAACAATGGAAGAGGATCTCAACAAGGGAATAATGGAAATCAGCAAGGGAGCAATGGTAGGGGGTCTCAGAAAGAAAATGATGGAAACGAGCAAGGGAACAATGGTAGGGGGTCTCAACAAGAAAATAGAGGCCACCAGCAAGGGAATGAAAAGAAGAATCAATAGAATATGGAAGTGAGAGATTCATTTCAAAGCTAAAAGGATTTCTCTCGCTATTGTGGGCAGTAAAACTCCCATCTCAAAATTTGGCTGGGGCAAAGAAGTTAGGTGGGAGTTGGGCTGCTTGTAAATGCCCAATTGGTGAGGGCTGATTAAAGTTGCACTTTATTATTTTATAGTTCTATTAAGAAGGAGTATGTGAAAAATATAATGGAGAAAAACATTCAACAAGAGAAAGATAAAGAAAAACCTGTTTTTTATGATCCGAAAGGAAGGAGAAATATAGCCTTTATTTGGTTTCTATGTATCTCAATAGTTAGTGTAGGTGTTGTATTCTATTTTTTCTTTCAAAGTATTTTTTCAACACCAGAAATTCCAAATATGAATACCGCTGTACAACAAGATACTAAACTTGTACCAATTAATCAAAAACTTAGTGATCAGCAGTTAAAGAAGGAAGAATTTAACCCAAATACCGAAACGAAGGATAATAAAAATTTGGTGAATCCACCGAAGGATAGTAAACAACCTAAAGAAGTGTATGGTTTTTATGTAAATTGGGATGAAAATAGTACCGCTTCTTTAAAAGAAAATATCGATTCCTTAACTACGTTAGTACCAGAGTGGTATCATTTAAAAGCAGATTTAACGATTAGAAGTGAGATAAAACCTGAGATAGTAAAGTTGGCAGAAAAAAATCAAGTGAAGATTATGCCTTTGCTTACTAACTATACTGAGGAAGCTTCTGGTCCTGATAGTGGGCTAATTCATAAGTTACTGAATTCCTCAAATGATGTAAAGACAAAGTTTATTAATGATTTAGTAAGCCAAGTTAAAAAGAATCATTTTTCAGGAATTAATATTGACTTTGAGGCCGTACCTGAAAGTGATAGAGAAAACTTAACAAATTTTATGAAAGAACTTACTACGGAATTTCATCAACATGATTTGCTCGTTACACAAGATGTTCCAGCTAATGATAAGGCTTTTGATTATAGTGCGTTAGCAAAAATAATAGATCGAATGATTGTAATGATGTACGATGAGCACTATGGAGCCGGGGAACCAGGACCAATTGCTTCAAATAAATGGTTCCAACATACATTGAAAGAACTGAATATTCCGTCTAATAAGCTTATAGTTGCTTTCGGTAACTATGGATATGATTGGCAAGTAAATAGTAAAGAAGCTGCGAAGTCTTTAACTTTCTCAGAAGTTATGGCAATGGCTCATGATTCAAATATGAAAATTCAATGGGATAAAATGAGTGGAAACCCTTATTTTAGGTATAAAATAGAAGGGAAAGAACATACTGCTTGGTTCTTAGACGGTGTAACTCTTTATAATCAAGTGAAAATCGCAATGGACAATCATGCAAAGGGATTTGCGTTATGGAGACTAGGAGCAGAAGACCCTACAATATGGAAAGTTTTAAAAAATCCTAATGTATTACATAAAATCAATAGTTTAGATGAAGTAAATTATTCTGGACAAGGTGAAATTTTACAGATTGAGAATGAAAGAAAAAATGGATTGAGAGATTTTAAAGTAGGCAAAGATGGTTACCTTACAGATGAAGTATATCAATCCTTACCATCTGCATATGAAGTGCAACGATATGGAAAACCAAATGGGAAACAAGTAGTATTAACATTTGATGATGGACCAGACCCGAAATATACGCCAGAAATTTTAGATATATTAAAAGAGAATCAAATAAAAGCTGCTTTTTTTGTACTTGGTGAAAACGCACAACTAAATACTAGTATTGTAAAAAGAATATACGATGAAGGGCATGAAATTGGCAATCATACTTTCAAGCAACCTAACATAGCTGATACGTCTTTACTACGAACGAAAGTAGAACTTAATACGACGCAACGTTTAATTCAGGAAGTAACTGGACATTCTACGGTTTTATTTAGACCGCCATATGAAGCGGATGCTAACCCGGATTCATCAAATGAAATATTGCCTATTTTACGTGCACAAAATATGAACTATACAATGGTAGCGGAAAAAGTTGATCCCGAAGACTGGGCAACACCATCAACAAATGAATTAGTAAAGCGTGCTCTTAATCCCATTTATAAGGGAGAGGGAAATATTATTCTTCTCCATGATGCGGGAGGGAATCGTACACATACAGTAGAGGCGCTCCCAATCATTATTAAAGACCTAAAAAAGCATGGATATAGTTTTGTAACAATTTCAGATTTAATGAATAAAGAACGAGATGAAATTATGCCTCCTGTTTCTTCTGAGGGGAAGCAATATTTACTTTACAATAAAGCTGTCTTTTCAGGAGCTGGATATTTTAAGCATATATTAACAACTATTTTTTATATCGCTATTGGATTAGGGGTTTTTCGATTCTTATTCTTAATTTATTTTGCATGGAAGCAGAAAAGACAGACGTTATCTCGCTATATTAATTCGTCTTATCAACCTTTTGTTAGTGTTGTCATAGCGGCATATAATGAAGAAAAGGTGATAGCTAAGACGATTCGCTCAATTTTGAATAGTAATTATAGAGAATTTGAAGTTATTGTTGTGGATGACGGATCGACAGATGGTACGTCAAAAGTAATGAAAGAAACATTTTATAAACACCCTAAAGTTCGTTTCATTCAGAAAGAAAACGGCGGGAAATCATCGGCAATGAACCAAGGGTTTCAACAATCGCGAGGAGAAATCATTGTCACTTTAGGTGCGGATACTATTATTGCGCAAGATGCTATTTCTTTAATGGTTAGACACTTTGAAGATCAGAATGTAGCTGCAGTTTCAGGTAATGTCAAAGTGGGGAATAGACGGAATTTGTTAACTACTTGGCAACATGTTGAGTATATTACAGGGTTTAATTTAGAACGTAGAGCTTTTGATGAGTTAAATTGTATTACAGTCGTTCCAGGAGCTATTGGGGCGTGGCGCAAGAAGAATGTAGTTGAATCTGGATATTTAAGCGAAGATACATTAGCAGAAGATACGGATCTTACTATTACATTTTTACGTCAAGGGCATAGAATTGTATATGAAGAAAAAGCGCATGCTTTTACGGAATCACCTGAGGATGTGAAAAGTCTCATTAAACAGCGATATCGTTGGTCATATGGTACACTTCAATGTCTTTGGAAACATCGAAAAGCGTTGTGTAATTCAAAACATAAAACATTAGGATTTATTGCACTGCCTAATATGTGGTTATTCCAATATGTTCTGCAATTCATTGCTCCTTTTGCAGATATATTAATGATTATAGGACTATTTAGTAGTAATCCGCTAAAAGTTTTAGGATTTTATTTTGTATTCTTTTTAATGGATCTTCTCGCTTCTCTGTTCGCATTTAAATTAGAGGAAGAGAACCCAAAACCATTGGCATGGTTAATTTTACAACGTTTTATTTATCGTCAATTTATGACTTATGTTGTCATTAAATCTATATTCTCATCGCTTCGAGGAGTAGCGGTAGGGTGGAATAAACTAAAGAGACTGGGGAGTGTTAAACATTCCACGGAACATAAGGAGGCATCATAAAAGAGCGGACTATCTGCTCTTTTTTTCATTGATTTTAGTTAGTTGAATGTAGAGTTGTAGCATAAAAACTGCTGCTTCTATAACGAGATTCCTATTCATCATGAATAGTGAGACATTATGTTAAGCTAATCCTTTAGTTTCGGATTAAAGTTTTTTTATATTTTTTTAAAATGACGGACACAAAAACGCATATACCTTCGAATTATATATATGGATAACATAAATATGTATATAAAAGGGGAGAAATAAGATGAAAGAAAAAAAAGAAATGTTTCAAGAAATCGCTGAGGTGTTAAAGGTATTGGCGCATCCAGTTCGTCTATCTTTAGTAAAAATAATGCTTGCAAAAGGTCCTACTAATGTAACAACAATGTATGGGGATTTACAAATGCCTCAAAGTACAATTAGTCAACATTTATCTAAACTAAAAGCTGCTAAAATGGTTACAGGTACTCGGAAAGGATTAGAAATTTATTATGAGGTAACTGACAATCGCACAAAATCAATATTAGCATGTTTAGTTTAAATAATGACTTCTATTTCAAAATAAAAAACGCTATTCTTTTCTATGATTTTACAGAGAGAATAGCGTTTTTTATTTTTAAGGAGTATCTTTTTATATGCCTATAGAATGGAGTGAAAGGTTTATGGGTCTAAATGTACCTACTATTACCTTAGGTTCTAGTGCGTCTAATAATAAAAAAATTCTCGGTTTAGGGGTGATTCTTTATAGCTTACGTACAATTGAGATTAGAAAAAGTAGAGCGAGCGTTTAATGAGGCGGAAGTAGTGTTTATATGCGAAACTTTATAGAAATCTCATTTTTCTAATTGTATCTTTTTAGATTGATGGATGTGGGGTCACGTCCATCAATCTAAGAAAACAAGTTAGCTAAAAAATGATGAAAATAAACTTTATAAAAATAAAAAATATGAATGTAGAGGATTAAACAAAGTATATAGTGCTTTTTTAGTCATGTAATCTTTTAATCTGATGATCTTTTCCCCATTCAAACAGATCATTCATTATTTGCATTAAAGATTTTCCGTATTCACTTATGGTGTACTCAACCTTTGGTGGTACTTCTTGATATACGGTACGATAGATAATCCCATCAGCTTCAAGTTGCCGAAGTTGTTGTGTAAGAACCTTTTGTGTAATGTTTGGGATTTCTCGTTTAATTTCATTTGTTCGCATTTTTCCATCCGACAAAATACATAAAATATGAACTTTCCATTTTCCACCGATTACATCGAGTGTTGTTGCAATTGGGCAATTATCATTTTGATTCATATAACACCTCCAAAGGTACTTCAAGGTTCCTATAGTACCTGAAAGTACGTACTTTTCAATTATATGTAACTCATTCATACTAATACGTAAAGGATTGATTAATTTATAAAGGGGCTGGAAAATGATGAGAACACTTGTAATTGTAGCACACCCTCATATTGAAAAATCAAAAATTAATAAAAGATGGATAGAAGAACTTGAGAAACATTCAGATGAAATTACGGTGCATGAATTATATAAGGTGGCACCCGATTGGGAGTTTAATATTGAAGAAGAGCAAAAGTTATTAGTAGAACATGACAGATATATATTTCAATTTCCGCTTTACTGGTACAGCACACCACCATTATTAAAAAAATGGTTCGATGATGTATTAACATATGGATTTGCGTACGGATCACAAGGAGATAAAGTGAAGGGGAAAGAATTTGGTGTAGCTATTTCTATAGGTGGATTAGAAAAAGACTATGAAAATAGTGGGATTACAATGGATGAGTTGACGAAACCATTCCAAGCTACATGCCTATATACAGGTATGGAATTTATACCTTCCTTTTATTTATATGGTGCAGAATATAAACTAAGTGATGAAGAGATTGATAAAAGTGCACCTGAGTATGTGCAATATGTAATGAACAAGAAGTATTCTAATATATAATGAAAAATAGCCATTTACTTGTGAAGTAAATGGCTATTTTATATTCTTCTTATATTCACTAAGTGTAATCTTTAGTAAATTAATAATTAATCTGGTAAAATAAAAAATCTAACATATATAAAGGGGAGTTTTACTTGAGAACGATGCGAAAATTATTACAAAAGAGAGCAATGCAGTCACCAAATTTGGAAGCGCTTGTAGGAGGGAAGAAAAGATATTCGTTTCAGCAATATAATGAACGAGTAAATCAGCTTGCACATTATTTGTTACATAATGGTGTGCAAAGAGGAGATCGTATAGGAATACTATGCAAAAATAATCACCCATTTCCAAGCGTTATGATGGCAAGTTTAAAAATTGGAGCGGTATTTATTCCGCTAAATCATCAGCTTACTGTATATGAATTAGAAACGATTGTAAAAGAAGCGAAATTAAAAGTGTTAGTTATTGATGAAGAATTTAGTGAAGTGTTATTAAATGTTGATGCTGTTAAAGAAATTCCTTATGTAATTCAAACGACAAAAGAAGGTTTTGGTTCATTTGAATTAGAGCTGCAAAAACAGCCAACGACAGAACCGAACGTAGAAGTTCATGAAGAAGACGACGCCATTTACTTATTTACTTCAGGAACGACTGGACAGGCGAAAGCATGTGTAATTGGACATAAAAACTTACATCATTATTTTGCTGAAATTGCGGGACAAAGAGAAATCCCAGCAGGTGAACGCTTTTTATCTGTGCATCCATTGTTCCATATGAGTGGCGTGCTTTCTATTTTAAATTGTATTTATCATGGCGTTACGATGATTTTCTTAGCTGATTCGAATCCTACTCTTATTTGGGATAAGATTGAAGAAGAGAAAATTACTACGATGCTTGCGTTCCCTGCTGTTTATAGTTACATGCTTGATGAATTAAATAAAAAAGAACGTAATATTTCAACCTTTAAAGTAGCACAAAGCGGTGGTACAAAAGTGCCAGAAACACTCATTCAAAAATATATGGAAAAAGGAATATATATGGTGCAAGGTTATGGTAGTACAGAAGGTTGGGTTGTAACCTCATGGCATCCAATGATGGGAAAAGAAAAGATGTCTTCTGTAGGAAAGACCTTGAAAAATGTAGAGGTGAAAATTGTTCATCCGGAAACAGGACATGAACTAACAACAAATGAAGTTGGAGAGATTCATGTGAAAAGTCCATACATGTTTAAAGGATATTGGAATAATGAAAAGGCGACAAAGAAGGTAGTAAAAGATAATTGGTTTAACATGGGTGATGCTGGCATGATAGATGATGATGGATTCCTGCATATTATGGGAAGATATAAAGATGTTATTATACGCGGTGGTGACAACGTATATCCAGATCAGGTAGAAGATGTTATTCATGAAATACATGGTGTTTTAGAAGTTGCAGTAGTTGGAGTTCCGGATGATTTTTGGGGTGAGGTTCCAAGAGCTTATCTTGTGAAGGATGGCGAAACAACATTAACAGAAGAAAGTATTACTCAGTATTGTAAAGAGAAATTAGCAAGTTATAAAATACCAGAAGTAGTATTCATAGATGAGTTACCGAAAAACGCTTTAGGAAAAGTGTTGAAGAGGGAATTACGAGATGCAGTTCTTGTGAAATAGAAAATTATGAAACGATGGAGAACCCAGTTATGTATAAAGCATGACTGGGTTTTTATGTATCAAAAACATAATGATTTACTAGATTTTGTATTTTGTGTAAGATAATAAAGAAAATTCAATTAATATTCTGAGGGATGAAATTAAATGAAGCTATCGTTATTAGAAGTAGAGACGGATAGACTCATTATCCGTCCATTTCAAAAAGCTGATTATGGAAGCTAGTTAGATCAATTTTCTTATTGATTATAAAAATAAAGAAATGGACAAATAAGGGGAAAAGAAAATGAAGACTATAAACGTATTTCATTACGACGCATTTACGAATAAACCAAATAAGGGAAATCCAGCAGGTATTGTATTAGAAGCAGATGGATTAACGGAAGAGGAAATGCAAATTATTACTGGAAAAGTTGGATATAACGAAACAACTTTTGTTCTTTCCTCAGAAGTAGGAGATATAAGAATGCGCTATTTTACACCTGGTTTTGAAATGGATTTATGTGGTCATGGGACAGTAGGGACGATATATGCCTTGCGCGAAAAAGGTTTATTAGAAGAGAAAAGTAACCTTACGATTGAAACGAAGGCAGGGATTTTACCAATACAAATAGGTGTAAATGAAAATGGAGAAACCTTTATTAAAATGAGGCAGACAGCACCTCGGTTTAAAGATTTTGCAGGTTCAAAAGAAGAATTAGCTCATAGTATTGGTTTAGAAGTAAATGATTTAGATGTAAGTTTACCGATAGTATATGGAAGTACAGGAAACTGGACTGTAATTGTGCCGATTAAAAATCTAGATACGTGTGAGAGAATGAAACCTAATAATGCTGCATTTCCGTTAGTATTAAGAGAAATACCTAATGCTTCTATTCACCCAATTTGTCTAGAAACTTATGATGAACTAGCACAAATGCATGGCCGTCATTTCTCGTCAGCTTTTGCTGGCTTTTGCTGGGACGATTGAAGATCCAGTGACAGGAACAGCTTCAGGTGTAATGGGAGCGTATTATGCGGAGTATTTAGAGAAAGATTTTGAACATGAATTGGACTTAATCGTTGAGCAAGGACAGGAAATAAATAAAGATGGTCGTGTAACTGTTTATGTAACGAAAGGGATAGAAAACGAAAAGTTACAAATAGATATTGCTGGAACAGCGGTGTATGTGAAAGAGTTTGAAGTTTTAATATAAAAAAGAAAGCCCGGCATACATCCGGACTTTCATTATCTGTTCAACACTTCAATATACGAAGCATCTCCAGTTGTTCTTAAAGCAGAGCGAAAATTGTTATTTTCTAGCGTTTTAGCGACTTGTTGTAATTGCTGTGCATCATCATGATGGATAAGTAAGCTGTCAGCACCGCTTTCTTCTATATGAATATGTTCGACGTTTCCAATGGCATCATGTACAGCTTTTAAAAATTCAGGTTTCATGGTGTCCTCCTATATGTATGTAACGTTTTATTTAGTATTTCCTTATTTTTGAAATATAAAAGTAAATGAAAGGAGAAATAAAATGAATATAAAGCAGTTTAACGAACATATAACATCACTATTTGGAGAGCATCTTCATAAATACGGCGATGATGAATATGGTTTTACTCATATAAGTAAAGATGAATTTCACAAAATCGGTTACACAACAAATTTAACGTTAGAAACTATTGAAGAAGCGTATAGAAATGGAGTCGATATGATAGTTACACATCATGCGCCGTGGCGTTTTTTATTTGGTATGGAAGAGGCTTGTATTGAGAAATTGAAGCAATATGAAATGAATCATTTTTGGGTTCATTTGCCGTTAGATTTTGTAAAGTTTGGCACGTGTACATCGTTATTTAACGGAATTGGGATAGATACAATACTGGAATATTCCACGTATGAGGAAGAAGAACTACCGGGAATAGGAGAATATAAAGAAGCGATTCCTTTTTCAAACTTAGTTGGAAAACTTGAAGAAAAAATGGAAGAGAAAGTGAAGAGCTGGAGAAATCACGATAAACCAGTAAAACGGATTGCGATTTTAACCGGTGCAGGAAACAATACAAATTTGATTGAACGTGCATTAGAAAAAGGGTGTGACACGTACATAACAGGTGAAAAAACATTATATACAGTGCAACATGCGAAATTTAAAGGGATTAATTTAATTGTAGGCAGTCATACGTTTACAGAAGTGTTTGGTGTAGAAAGTTTGGCTCATAAATTACAAGACATAGACCCTGCAATAGAAATTATTAGAGTATATGAAGAGCATTTAGAGTGATAAAATCACGTTATCATAAATGAGATATGGAAGAAAGCCATTGTAATAAAATAAAATTGTTGTTTGTTATATTAGGATGGTTGGGAGGATTTCCCTTGCGTTTGTCAAATAATAGTAAAGTTGTCTTTTGAATTAAGGGAATCTTCCGAATTAAAGGGTGAGAGAATGGACATTTCAATAATCACTGCACAACTAGTTAAGGAAAAAGTTAGTTCACATTATCCAAATAGCGTAAAAGCATTAAACGGGGGAACGGCAAGTACTATATATTTGTTAGATGAACAATACGTTGTAAAGTTGAATGAATCGGATGTCATACGTGAAGAAGTTTATTTTCTTCAGTTTTATAAAAAGGACGAATTATTTCCAAAGCTTTTATATAAGGAACCTTTAAATCGCTATATTGTTTACTCATTCCTTGAGGGCACAACTTCTTGCAAACTAGGCTATAAACGGAGTGTTCTTTGTAAACTTGTAAAAGAAGTTATCAATGAGTATGAAGTAGCTACAGAGGTTGATGGCTGGGGATGGAAAGAAAACCTAGTTCAATCTTGGAATGAATTTTTAACGACAAATGTGATGGAAGCTCATGAAAATGTAAGACGTTACATAAATGAGGAAGAGTATAGAACGGTTTTTAAGTTAGCAAATATCCAAGTAGGGGGACTGGAATAAATCAGCCATTTTTATTGCATGGTGATCTTGGATTTCATAATTTTATATTTCAAGAGAATGAGCTGCACGGTGTAATTGATCCTTTACCAGTGTTAGGAGATCCTATATATGATTTAATTTATGCGTTCTGTTCAACTCCGGAAGATTTAACAAAAGAAACGATTGGTTATGCGATGAAACAATGTGTATTTCATAAAAATGACCGTGATTTATATGAAGAAATAGTCATAGGATTATATTTGCGTATAGATACATGTTTACGGCACCACCCGAAAGATTTAGAAGATTATTTAGAAGCTTGGCGTTATTGGATGGGTGAGGTTGAGGTGACTTTATAGTACAAATATTTTTGGGGAGATAGTGAGATGAATGTTGCAGAAGCGAAAAAGGATTTAGCAATAAAAACGAAGAGAGGCCTACCGATTATATTAGCCGGCGTTTTATTTTGGATAGTTATGAGTATAACGGGATTTGTTCTTTCTGAAAAACAAGTGGTGTGGGTATATTTAATCGGTATGGGCTGTGTGTTTCCTTTTGGCTTAATGATAGCTGCTATATTGAAGATTGATATGTTTGCGAAAGGAAATCCGTTAGGGGTTTTGGCAGGCTTAATTGGTGGAATAAATGTATTGAATATTCCACTTGTATTACTTGCCTATTTTCAATTTCCAGAATGGTTACCTTTTGTAGTAGCGATGTTAATAGGTGTTCATTTTATTCCGTACGTATGGATTTATGAAAGTAAAAGTTATGGTTTATTGTCAGTAGGGACTGTATTTGTAACGTCAGTTTGCGGGATTCTTTTTGCAGAAAAAGGATTTACTGTAATTCCATTATCGGTTACAGTTGTCTATTTACTTACTTTTATAAGTTTAATAATTGAAAATAAAAAAGCAGATCATTATCAACAAAAGTCAGCTTAATAAAAATATAGGGATAGGGGAAATTATGATGAAAAATTTCGTTTGTACAACGTGTGGCGTGCAGTATGCAGCGAGTGTAGAAGAACCGGTGAGTTGTCATATTTGTGATGAAGAGAGGCAATATGTGAATCCAAAAGGACAATCTTGGACGACACTAGAAAGCTTACAAATTGGTGATACATATAAAAATGAAATAATCGAAGAGGAAGATGGACTTTATAGTATTACAACAAAACCAGGATTTGCGATCGGTCAAACGGCATTTGTAGTGAAAACAGAGTCATATCGTTTACTGTGGGACTGTATTACGTATTTAGATGAAACGACAATTACGAAAATAAAAGAGCTTGGCGGATTAGATGCGATTGCATTGTCTCATCCTCATTATTATTCAACGCAAGTAGAATGGGCAGAGACATTTGATGTACCAATTTATATACATGAAGATGATAAAGAGTGGGTGATGCGTCCGAGTAGTCGTATTATTTATTGGTCTGGTGAGTCTTTACAATTAGCTGATGGATTAGTCATTCATCGTTTAGGGGGACATTTTAAAGGTGGATCTGTCTTACATTGGGAAGAAGGTAATGACGGAAAAGGAATTTTGTTAACAGGTGATATTATTCAAGTTGTAGCAGATGAGCGGTGGGTAAGCTTCATGTACAGCTATCCAAACTTAATTCCACTACCAGCGAGAAAAGTGGAAGAAATGGTGAATCGAGTGAAGCCGTTACAGTTTAATCGTTTATACAACGCTTTTCATCGAGTAGTAAAAGAAAATGCAAATGAGGCAGTTGAACGTTCTGCTGACAGATATATAAAAGCAATAGAAGGAAAGTTGTTTCATACGTAAAAGGAGAGTAGCTTAATGAAAACGTTAGTATGTTTTGGAGATAGTATTACAGCTGATGAAACATTTTTTGATGGAATGCCGAGATTAACACCACGTTTGCAAGAGATGTTTCCGAACTGGAAAGTAGTGAATGCAGGTGTTCCAGGTGATAATACATTCGATGCGTTAAATAGAATTGAAGAAGATGTAATATCATATAAACCAGATTTCGTAACAGTTTTTCTTGGTACGAATGATGCAGTTTCTTTTTCTCAAGTGTCATTACAAGCATATAACGAAAACTTAGAGAAGATTGTGAACCAAGTTTCATCAGATAAAGTACTACTGATTAGTCCTGCACCAGTTGATGAAGAAAGACAGCATAATAGAACAAATAGAGTGCTGAGTCAGTATGCAGACGTGGTAGAGGAAGTGGCAAAAGAAACAGGAAGCTATTTTTTAAATTTGTATGCTGAAATGATTCAAGAACGGGATTATAAAAGATTTGTAGAAAATGATGAAAAAGATGGATTACACTTTGGGCCAGAAGGTTATGAGTATGTAGCGAAGTTAATTGGTGAAAAGTTAAAAGGGATTTTATAAGGAGCAAAGCACTTAGTGCTTTGCTTTTTCGTATTTCTTTCGCGGTCCATAAACTTATTGATCGCTGTAATTTGGACAGATATTTTGCGTTTTTATCCCGCATTAACTGTCCGTAAACGCCCCATTGGTGAGGGCTAATAATCAGTGGGGGATGAACAAAAACCCCACTGATTAAAGTTTCACTTTATGTGCTTAAAAGGCGAGTTCTGTTTTAAAGTAATATAAATTTATTTTTAAAAATTTATATTTCGTAGTTGAAAATCAATAAAGGTGTAACTATAATAGTTACAGTAAGTTTGTTATTTTGAAATGTACACATTGAATTACAAGAATGAAGGGAGTTTTTATGTAAATCAAAAAGTTATAAAAATCTATTAATTTTTATAATAAGATAAAATGCTTTTCAGTTCATACACATTATGAAATATGTTATTTCTAATAGAAAACTAGAGGTGGAAAAATGAAAAATTTTAAAGGTATGTTGATATCATCACTTGCAATTACAACTTTTGCTGGGGTAGGTACGACATTTGTAACAAATACAGTACATGCTGCTAATGACGATTCTAGTAAAATACAAGTTCGTTCTAATAAGAGTATAAATACAACAACTGGCTCGAGATTCCCTGTATTATCATCAGTCAATCCTTATGATGAACCTAGATTTTCGAGACAGGGATATCTTGAAGAGGCACCTTTAGGAATTAATGCTCCTTATGCTTGGGGAATTAAAGGAGGGAATGGTCAGGGGGCAACTTTTGTAGATTTGGAAGAAGGCTGGTTATTAAATCATGAAGATTTAGTCGGTCAAAATATTGAATTTATGTCTGGAAAAATGAGTAATGATCTTTCTCATGGTACTTCAGTTCTAGGTGTTGTTTCTGCAGCTGACAATGGGAGAATTGATGTAAGAGATGCTATTTTAAGTGCCGTAGATTCTTTACAGGCTGGAGATGTTTTATTAATAGAAGAATCCTTTAAATATGATGGATATGGAGATGACCCTTTACCAGTAGAAGTATACCCGAGTATATTTAACGCAATTCGCAAAGGTACAGATAAAGGCATTATTATTGTAGAAGCAGCTGGTAATGGTGGGATTGATTTAGATGAATTTAAAGACCGTAATGGTAAACAGATTTTAAATCGAAACAGTCAAGACTTTAAAGATTCAGGAGCTATTATAGTGGGAGCATCTACTGCAAGAGTTCCTCATAAACGTTTAGCTTTCTCTAACTATGGTAGTAGAATTGATGTATATGGTTGGGGAGAGTATGTTGATACATTAGATACATATCAAAATCAAAATAGTAAAGGACAAAAAGTTACAGATCAGAACATAACTAATCGTTATACTTCTAATTTCCGTGGTACTTCTAGCGCTTCGCCTATAATTGCTGGGGCTGCTGTATCGATTCAAGGGATTGCTAAAGAACATTTAGGTAAGGCATATACACCAAAAGAATTGAGAGCAATTTTAAGTAATCCTAATACAGGCACAAAGTCTAATAACCCATCATCTGATAAAATAGGGGTTTTACCAGATTTAAAAGCAATTTTGTCTAACCTTGGATTTCATAGTGATTTGACTACCAATGATCCTATGGTATTTCCAGATAACGTAGAAAAAAATGAAGGAAAAGAAAATTCAACTTTCGTATTTCCAGGTGAAGAAACAAAAAGAACAGGTGATAAAAATTCAACTGTAACCTTCCCAGAAGAAGATTTAAAACAGGAGGAAAAAGAAGAGGGATTAATTGTTTTTCCTGATTAATAAAAAAATACTACCTTCCATTTGGGGGTAGTATTTTTTATTTCTTGTCATTAACAAGCAGGCATGAAATTTGTATTTGTTTATCTTTTATAATGAATTTAACTAAAAAAATCGAATATTTGACTGTTAATTTACTTTTTTGTCTCAATCAATTACATGAATCAATCTAGAAATGCTTGCTGCAATGCTCTCAGTCCATCACTGTAAATGCCATGAAACAGATTAATTGCCTCTTCATCACTAACTTCAACAGGAGTGAACGTACCAGACCACTCTACTAACGATGTGTTACTTTCAGTACCTCCTTTAACCTGGATTGTAGATAAATAATTAGTGACTGGGAATGGTGCATTCATGATTGAATATGTGTAGTAGCGCTCTTTATCATTGAATACTTCTAATCGTTCTATAATTGTATCGCCATCTGGATTAGCTAGATGACGTACACGACCGCCTTCAGTTAATTTACTGCTAGGTATATAAGGTAACCAGTCTGGAAGGGAGTTGAAACCTCCGATTAATTGCCATACTTGTTCCGGTGAAGCAAAAATTTCCATAGATGTAGTAGTATGTGCCATATTCATTACGCTCCTTTTCATCCCGGTATTTACGGGTAAATAATCAGTGGGGGATGCTCCCACTGATTAAAGTCATATTATTATTTTACGTTGATTGGTAGTGGTGCATTAGGTGCTACTAATTTTTGTTCGCGCATTTCTTCCCAGAATGCTGCTGGAATTACTGTGTTTAAGGCATTTTGGTCTTCTACAATGCGTTCCGGTTTACTTGCACCAGGAACAACAGCAGCAACTGCTGGATTGGCTAGTGAAAATTGTAGTGCAGCAGCTTTGATGCTGATTTCGTGACGATCTGCAAGAGCTTTGATTTTCTCAACTTTTGCAATAATTTCTGGCGATGCTTTTTGATATTCGAAGTGAGCGCCGCCAGCAAGAATACCTGAGCTATATGGGCCACCAACAACAATATCCATATTATGCTTTACAGCTGCAGGCATTACTCGTTGCAATGCACGTTCGTGGTCTAATAATGAATAGCGACCAGCTAGTAAGGATATATTCGGTTTCGCTTCTTCTAAATCAAGCATAAGTTCAATTGATTCTACTTTGTTTACTCCAAGCCCCCAGCCCTTAATAACTCCTTCTTCACGTAAACGTGTTAGCGCACGGAATGCTCCTGTTCGAGCTGTTTCAAATTGTGAAATCCACTCATCACCATAAAAGTCTTGTGCTAAATCATGAATGAAAACAAAGTCTAGACGATCTGTTTTTAAACGTTTCAAACTTTGCTCGATAGAACGAAGTGTTGCATCTGCGCTATAGTCATTGATCATTTTATTTTTGCGACCAAATTCGAAAAGTCCGCCTTTTTCACCTAAATCACGTGCAGATGGATCTTCTAGTTCATCTGAAATCGTTCGACCTACTTTGGTGCTTAAAAAGTAATCATCACGATTTCTTTTTGACAGTGCTTCACCAAGACGGATTTCCGCTAATCCAGATCCATAAAGTGGAGCTGTATCAAAGTAACGAACGCCATTCTCCCAAGCAGCATCCACTGTAGCGATTGCTTCTTCCTCTGGGATATTACGGTACATATTTCCTAGTGGTGCTGTACCAAACCCGATTTTTTCTTTTAGTAATTTACTCATTATAGATATCCTCCTAAAATGTATTTGAAAATTATTTATTCATTGTGAATGGATGTGAAAATGAAAACATGTCATTTCATCGTCTGACAAAATGTATGATAAAAATACTCACTTTAAAGTACAGGTACTAACAGGTAATTTCTAACACTGCATGACTCACTCAACTCTTACAAATGCTATTATGAAATGTATTTTACATAATGAAAAGTACGTACTTTAAAGTGATATAGATACTAAAAAGTAATACAGGTACTTTTTGGTGCCGTACTACTCATCTGCTGTTTACGTATGCTATTATGAAACATGTTTAACACAATAAAAAGTACGTACTTTAAGGTGCTATAGATACTTAAAAGTAATATTTAAATATTTTAGCTTATTTGTCTTATAAAATTATTAAAGGAGATTTTTATATGAAAACATACAATATTCCTGTAGAGGCAACTTTAGAGGTTATCGGTGGAAAGTGGAAAGTAGTTATCCTTTGTCATTTAAAGAAAGACAAAAAGAGAACGTGCGAATTAAAACAATTAATGTCTGGTATTACACAAAAGATGTTAACGCAACAATTACGTGAATTAGAAGAAGATGGTGTAATCGAGAGAAAAGTGTATAACCAAGTGCCACCAAAAGTAGAATACTCTTTAACTGATTACGGTCATTCTTTAGATTCTATACTCGATACTCTTTGTAACTGGGGAGAAAATCATCTTGAAAAGAATGGTAACACGTCTATGCTTATAACCGCAGCTGAATAAAGAAAGAAAAAACGAACGAGAATACGTTCGTTTTTTCTTTTTGTATAGAGGGAGATTTTTAAGCAGCATAATTACTTTTTTGTAATATAGGTACTTTTTTGTGCTGTAGGAACTAAAATGTGCCGTATAGAAAATTATTTATTTTTACGTAACAATAGATAAGGAATTTATAAAAAAGGAGAGGAGATCGCGTGAAACAATATAATATACCTATAGAAGCAACTTTAGAAATTATCGGGGGAAAGTGGAAGGTCGTTATTTTATGTCACTTAACAAAAGGGAAGAAGCGAACGAGTGAGTTACAACGTTTGATGCCTGAAATTTCTGTTAGAATGTTAACGCAGCAACTACGTGAGCTGGAAGAAGATGGTGTGATTACACGTGAAATTTACAAAGAAATTCCCCCTCGAGTAGAATACTCCCTAACCGATTATGGGTGGTCTTTACAAAATGTATTAAATCAATTAACCGCGTGGGGAGAACGATGCATAGATAGAAAAAACACAGAAGTTAAGTGAAATCTCTATATGTAATATTGAAAACACCACCTAATGACGAGGTGGTGTTTTTCGTTTTAAAACTTTAGAAAGTTGTTATGATGAAAAGTAAAATTTTTGAGGACCTGTTTCAGTCATGGGTACTTAAAAGTGCCTACATCACTTTAAAGTACGTACTATGCTTCATAATATAACCGTTTTATAATGACACTCGTAGCAAGAAGTCATAACGATTTTAAGCTATGTTCAAAAAGACTTATTAACTAGTATAGTTTTTTGTTCAATTTTTTAGTAGGAGATGTTTTTATGGTTGAAGAACTTTTTTATAAAAAAATACTTAAAAATCTGTTTTCAGATCCAGTTCAAATTACACTTTGGAATGGAGAAACAATACAATATGGCGAAGGGGAACCTCAATTTCATATAACATTCCATAAGCCGCTCTCAAAAAAAGAAATTGCTAAGGATCCTTCTATTGCATTCGGTGAAGCATATATGAATGGAGACCTTGAAATAGAGGGTAATCTTGAAAAAGCAATTCAATCTATTTATAAAAGGCAGGATAGCTTTTTAGGTGATAGTAAGTTGCAATATTTCAAAAGTAAATGGAATTTCTCAAAACAAAAAAATAAAGAAGATATTGCTCACCATTATGATATTGGGAACGATTTCTATAAATTATGGCTTGATGAGACAATGACATATTCTTGTGCGTATTTCCAAAATGAACAAGATTCTTTAACGACAGCGCAGCATAATAAAGTGAATCATATTTTGAAAAAGTTGAACCTTCAAAAAGGTGATACGCTATTAGATATCGGTTGCGGGTGGGGTGAGCTCATTACAGCTGCCGCTAAGCAGTACGGTGTGAAAGCGATGGGAGTAACATTAAGCGAGGAACAATTTGCAAAGACTTCCGAGCGAATTAAACAAGAGGGACTTACGGATTTAGTTGAAGTATCTTTACTTGATTACCGCGATATTAAGAATCGTAAATTTGATAAAATTGTTAGTGTAGGTATGATCGAACATGTAGGAAAAGACAACATTACGCAATACTTTGAAACAGTTAACAAACTACTAAATGATGGCGGGATTTCTCTGCTGCATTGTATTACTTCTCCGGCTAATGGTGGTGCTACGAATGGTTGGATTGAAAAATATATATTCCCTGGTGGGTATGTTCCTGCTGTTAACGAATTAATCACGAACATGACAAACGAACAATTTTTCATTGTTGATGTGGAAAGCTTACGTAGACATTACGGGAATACATTACAACATTGGGCTCGAAATTATGAAAATGTACTAGAGGAAGTTCGCAAAACGAAAGATGAGCGATTTATCCGCATGTGGCGTTTATATTTAAATGCATGTGCAGCTTCGTTCTTTACAGGTAATATTGATTTACATCAATTTGTATTTACAAAAGGGATTAATGATACAATTCCGATGACACGTTCTTATATGTATGAATAAGAGTATATAACTAAGTAGCTCTCAAGTCATTGAGTATAAATAAAATGATGATAGGATATAAGTCTATAACGTAAAGTCGAGATGGGAATCAGAAAATGATTTCTTTCTCGACTTTTTGATATATAATTTTGAAATTAAAACTATATACTTTTAAAGATAAAAATATACAATAAATGTAGAAACGAAAATTTATGAGCAAGGAAGTTGAAGAACATGACATTAACAATGGGCTTTATTGGATTTGGAAAATCAGCTAACCGTTATCACCTACCTTATCTAAAGACACGTAATAATATAAAAGTAAAAACAATTTTTGTACGTCAAATAAATGAAAAATTAGCGGCTCCATATGAGGAAAAAGGTGTTTACTTCACTACTGATTTAGACGAATTGTTGAATGACAAAGAAATTCAAGTTGTGACGATTTGTACGCCAGCACATACGCATTATGAATTAGCAAAAAAAGTTATACTAGCCGGAAAATCAGTTATCGTTGAAAAACCATTTTGCGATACAGTAGAACATGCGAAAGAATTATTAGCTTTAGGACGAGAGAAAGGTGTAGTCGTTATGCCTTATCAAAACCGTCGTTTTGATGGTGATTTTTTAGCTGTAAAGCAAGTAGTTGAGCAAGGATTCCTTGGTGATATTATTGAGATTGAATCACATATTGATTATTTCCGTCCTGGTTCAATCACTCATGAAGCTCCAAAAGAAGAAGGTTCATTTTACAGTTTAGGTATTCATACGATGGACCGTATGATTTCATTATTTGGCCGTCCAGATACGGTAACATATGATATTCGTAATAATGAAATGGAAGGTGCGGTTGATAACTATTTCGATGTTGGTCTACATTACGGAAATCACCTGAAAATTAAACTGAAAACGAACCATGTCGTAGCGAAAGATTATCCACGCTTTATCGTTCATGGAACAAATGGATCATTTATTAAATACGGTGAAGATCAGCAAGAAAATGATTTGAAAGCGGGGATTATGCCTGAGAGTGCAGGGTTTGGTGAAGATTCACCGATGTACTATGGAGTTGCTAAGTATCGTAATGCAAATGGTGACTGGATTGAAAAACAAATTAAAACACCGCTTGGTGATTACGGTCGTTTCTATGATGCAGCGTATGACACAATTGTAAATGGTGCACCAAAACTTGTGAAAGATGAAGAAGCAGTAACGAATATTGAAATCTTGGAAAACGGATTTGCTGCCCCATCACCTTCAGTTTACAAACTTGAGGCTTTACATTTGAATGAATAGAAGAGAGTTTGCGGTATAAAGGAGGTATGGAAATGGCAAGCGGATCAACACAAGTAAAATACCTCGGCATTTATCAAAAGATTAAACAGCAAATTTTAGACGGTGAATATAAAATCAACGAAAAAATTCCGAGTAGCTCCGTCCTTGCTGAAGAATTCGATGTTTCAGCACTTACGATTAAAAAAGCGTTAGATCTATTAGTAAGAGACGGCTACATTATCCGTCGGCGCGGAAGTGGAACAGTGGTACAAGATTGGCATCAGCAGGAAAAGGCACGAATGATTCAAACTTTAACAGGTACGAAAGCTGTTTACGGTAGTGAGGTAGAAAGTAAAATTATCGAGTTTGCGATTGTAGGTGCTGATGAAGTAGTTGCTGAGAAATTGGGAGTTTCAATTGGTGATTTCGTCTATAAAATCATTCGCCTTCGCATCATTCACAGCATTCCGACGATTATGGAGCATACATGGATGCCAATTTCGGTTATCCCAGGTGTTGAGGCTTCTGTTTTAGAGGAGTCGATATACTCACATATTCAAAATAAACTTGGTCTTGAAGTAGGGACATCTGTTGTCAGGGTTAAAGGAATTCGCCCAGATGATAGGGAAAAGCAGTTTATGAACTTAACAAATCAGGATTTCCTAATGCGAGTTGAGCAAGTAGCTTACTTAACGGATGGACGAACTTTTGAATATTCTTACGCAGATCATTTACCGGAAACCTTTGAGTTTGAAACAGTCATTACGGCAAAAAATTATAAAGAGACATAAAAAACGGTTGAGGCAAGTATTGTCTCAACCTATTTTATGTCTTCTACAGTTATTATTCATCAGCAGTAATCAGCATGGATGTGTTCCCGGTTTTTTCAAGATGAACTTCTCCCCAGGAACAGAGGGAATCAAGTATAGCTCCTAAAGACGAACCGTAATCCGTTAAAGAGTACTCTACTTTCGGTGGTATTTGGTCATATACTTTCCTTTGGATTACACCATCTTCTTCTAGTTCCCGTAATTGTTGCGTTAACATTTTTTGCGTAATACCAGGCATTAAACGTTTTAATTCACTCGTTCTTTTTGTTCCTTTTTTTAAATGACAAAGGATAACAACCTTCCACTTTCCACCAATAACTTCTAAAGTCGCTTCTACAGGAATATTATATGTCTTCATAAAAAAAACTCCTTTGATGAATTTAGATTACAGTTGTGAGCCTACATCCGTTGTAATACTAAAATTATTTCTTTTTAGTACCTATAACACTTTAAAGTGCGTACTATTTATTGTGCTAAATATCGGTCATAATAACCGATGTAAGAGAGAAATAAGCAGAATGGCACTTGAAAATGCATATGTTCCTTTTTAGTACCTATAACACTTTAAAGTACGTACTTTTTATTAGGATGAATATAATCCATAATAGCACTTGTAAGCAAGAAATGCGTGAAATGTGCTTTGAAGGAGCCATCATGCTATGGGGAATTTTACATGAGAATAATTTGTTGTGTTATTAAAATTAATCCAAGACTTAACAGTTGATTAATTGAACTGTAAAGTTTAAAATTACAGTAAGATTTTTAAAAGTGAGTTGTTAACGTCTGTAAAATGTAGCATGAATAATAGAGATAAATGAAACATTGCTGAATAACTAACATTATGTGAATTTGATTCTAAACTGTAATTTTTTTTAATACATTTCAATAAGCGATATTTAAAATGCACGTTTAATAACATTAAAGGAGTGAGTTAAATATGGTAATTCTATATACAACAGCAAGCTGTGCGTCATGCCGAAAAGCGAAAGCATGGCTTGAAGAGCATCAAATTGATTATATTGAAAAAAACATCGTATCAAATTCTATGACAGTTGATGAGCTTAAATCGATTCTTCGTTTAACTGAAGAGGGGGCTACTGAAATTATTTCAACTAGATCCAAAACTTTTCAGGACTTAAATATAAATATTGATGAGCTCTCGCTAAATGAATTTTATACATTAATAATTGAGCATCCACTAATGTTGCGTCGCCCGATTATGCTGGACGAAAAAAGATTGCAAATTGGTTTTAACGAAGAAGAAATTCGCAAATTTTTACCACGTAGCGTCCGAACATTTTTAAACATTGAACTGCAAAAGTTGGCTAATTAATAAGTAATATTTTTTAGGAAAAGTGGTATGAAAGGAGGAAGCAGAAAATGATAGAAGTATGTGTTACAGTCAATTATAACGATAGAAATTATCAAACAAATGTTATTGTAAGTAAAGATATGATATGGACAAAAATTAAACAATTGGCAGAAGAACAAGTCAAAAAACAGTGGGGCTTTTAAATTGGATTATTTAAAAAGTGAAGTTACACGTTAGAGGCTTTAACTAAATCTAAGACTTTTCAGGACTTAAATATAGATAAGAAATTTGTATGAAAGGAGGAAGAAGGAAATGATAGAAGTATGCGTTACAGTTAATTATAACGATAGAAATTATCAAACAAATGTTATTGTGAATAAAGATACGATATGGAAAAAAATTAAACAGTTGGCAGAAGAACAAGTGAAGAAACAGTGGAGTGTTTAAATGTATTTTTAACTTAAAAAGCTAAATGAAGTTATGGAATCTATTTCTTTATGCTAAGAGTGGTTCTTATATATTTTAACGTTCAACTAACCTATCTGTAATGTTTATGGCTACAGTATGTTAATATAGGAGAAACAATATTTTTGATTGTAGGAGGAAAACAATGAACAGCGACTTTACCTTGGCCATACACAGTTTAACTTATTTAGCTTTACAGCCAGATCGGATGTCAACAAGTAATGCTATTTCAGAAAGTGCAGGTGTACATCCAGTACGCATTCGCAAAGTACTAAGTTTGTTAAAAAAACATAAGTTTATACAATCGAAAGAGGGGACTGGTGGCGGTTTTATTTTCGCTCGCGATTTAGATGAAATTAATCTTTGGCATATTTATCAGATAACCTCTGAAGGTGCTTTGCAGCCGAAGTGTCCAGAATCAAACAATCAGTGTGTTGTAGGTTCGAACATGCGAAAAGTTCTTTTCGCTATTTTCTTAGGTGCTGAAGAGCATCTAGGTGAATACTTAAAGAATTATACAATGAAAGAAGTTGTTGACCTTATCAATCAAGAGCGTTAAGCGGCTTAATTATTATATAGCCGTGAGTTCTTAACACTTAAATGTAATGAAAAATATTACAGTATAATTTGTTTTTATATCTTTTTTATCGCCACAAAAAATATTTATAGGAAGGTGAAACGGTATGATGTCAAATAATAATCATGTTTTAAAAGTAGGAGATTGGGTTCGTGGAATATCAAATGAAGGTGAATTAATAGTTGGTTATATTGTATCACTTGATGATGTAGAGGATATAGTTACAGTTAGTATTGTGAAACGTGACGGCCAGTACACAATAAACGAAGCGATTTTACTCTTTAGTAAACACGTTAACAAGCTCCCTGAATCAAAGGTAATAAATAAGGAACAAATCCTTTATCTTATAGATCTTGCATTATTAACAGGGGATGAAGAATGGTTTATCGAGCTTTCTTCAAAATTAAACTCGATAAACGAGCTAGTTAATGGGGGAGTTTAATTTTTTAGCCTATGCCCTAATCAATAATATCCTCTCTTTTGTTGCATCTTAATAAAAGAGAGGATTGATGTTATGAAAATAAGATTAACAATGGTTAGCATCATATGTCTGTTTAGTTTTTTATTACCTTGCATTTCTGCTCAAGCAATTGTAAAAAAGGAAAATGATATAAACAGAAATTTTTGCATAGATTTAACCGGTTATGAACTTTATTCGTTTGGAGGCTTTAACCAATTAGATTATAAGATAACGCCACTTACTCAGTTGTTTTTAGGGATAGTGCAAACAGAAGGTGAGTGGATTAATGAACCACGATTATATACTAAGGGAAATAAAGGTTATTTTCATCTTTTGAAAGCGGACGGTACGAATGTTCTTTATACCGTTGAAAAGAGCGGGGATTTTTGGAGGATTATAGATGTAAAAAGAAAGAAAATCAACAGAATACCTGTACCAAAAAAACTTTTAAAAGAAGTAGTAATTGAGCTCTTATTGGAGCCGATAAGCAAAGAGGTTGAAAACTATTATAAGGAACCAAAACTTTGGTATCGAGGTTCTGAAAAAATACTTGAAATAAAAAAAGATACAACAAACTATACTTTTTATGTAACTGTTCAAATTCAAACTTTTGAGGGTGCACACAATCCGCCTTATGGAGAGGACACAATTACTTTTCGCATAAAAGGAAATGATGTAAAAACGATTCATTACAAACATAGAGATATCCCTGAAGAAGAGCCGAACAAACTACAATTAAGATGATATTGAAGTGATTTGTTTGTGTATTCCTGATAACGATAATTATGTAAATGAGCTGTCCATATGGGGCAGCTTTTTTGTTTTTTGCTCAGTGTAGCTTTTTAAATTGTATATGAATTCAATATTAATAATATATATCCTAAAATTTGGTTTTTGTATTTTGGGATTTTTTTCTTTTTACCTACATTAATTATTTATTAGAATATCTTTTATGTTTAAAATAAAATTTTTTGATAAAAGGGGATATAAGTATCTTTATAATAAGTCACCTAGAAAAACAATGTATTATTGTATTTTTTTACTAACTAATTCAGCTTTAAGCGATAAAAACAATGGCTACATGCTAACTGTAAAATATTATCCATATAAAATTATTCCTCTTTAATATTTCTGAAAATATAAAAATATTAATTTTATAAATATACACGTTATAATGAGGGCGTCGAGAGAAATTTTATTATCTCTGGAGAAAATATAAAAAATGCGATTATTAGTAAGAAAGGTGTGTGATTAGAGGCGAAATGTATGTAATGTGCTTCAGTGGCTTGTGTAAGCAATATCATCAGTGCTACCGAAGTTATGAAAGTAATGTATAGAATTGAGAAAGAAATGCCTCGCAAATGAAGAGAGGCCGGTTTAGCTAAAATTACTGTTAAAAGTAAAAAAGAGAAACCATTAAAGTAATACACTGTTATTAGAAATGTTGCAACGTATTTATGAAGTCTATTCTATATCGTTCTCTTAAGGGGTCTTTATATAAAGAGCGGATATTACGAGTAAACTTTTTTGTGAACGCTAACAATTATATTAGGACGCTAATTAGCGAATGTTTCAATTTGGATTCATTATGATGAAGGACATACAATGTGGGGCAACTTGTAAGGAATTCATTTTCCGAAAAGGGAATATTTGTTAGGTGCAAAGAGAGATGCAGGAATAGATACAAGGGGGAGTTATTATATGAACGGGAATACTGCAAAGAAAATAGAAGTTCAAGCTGAAAATACCGCACTAAAAAATGAGCAATATGCAGATCCGAAAAAATGGCATAAGCAGGATACTACATGGGCACTCAGTCTATTTGGAACTGCAATTGGAGCAGGGGTGCTCTTTTTACCGATTAATGCAGGTTCAGGTGGTTTATTATCTTTACTACTAATTACATTGCTTGCATATCCAGTTATGTACTACTCACATAGGGCACTTGCTAAAATGATATACGCTTCTAATTCTGCTGATGAGGGGATCACAGGTACAATTAGAGAGTATTTCGGAAATAAAGCGAGTATCATTTTTAACATCGTATATTTCGGTTCAATTTATACAATCGTACTAATGTATTCGGTTGCGCTTACAAACACTGCAAGTAGTTTTATCGTGCATCAATTGCACATGCCAGAACCTCCAAGAGCTATTTTATCACTTGTATTAGTTCTTGGTCTTATCGCTATACTGAATTTTGGTCAAGATATTACTGTAAAGGTAATGAGTATGTTAGTGTATCCTTTCATAGTTTCTCTACTTTTTATCGCAATATCTTTAATTCCACAGTGGAATACGTCAATGCTTAGTTTTTCAGCTGTTTCAACTGCTTCAACAGGAACAGGCTATTTTGGGACGATATTGATGATTCTACCAATCATCGTATTCTCATTTAATCATTCACCTATGATTTCATCATTTGTTGTGAAACAGAGAGCTACGTATGGAATCGAAGCCACTGATGCTAAATGTGCGCAAATACAAAAGGTTTGTTATATCATGACATTCGCTGTTGTTATGTTCTTCGTTTGGAGTAGCGCATTGAGCTTGACTCCAGATGATATAAAAATGGCAAAAGAACAAAACTTATCAATTCTTTCATATCTTGCTAATGAGCTTAATTCACCTGTAATCACTATTGCAGCTCCAATTATTGCTTTTGTGGCTATTACAAAGTCTTTCCTTGGCCATTATATAGGAGCATTTGAAGTAATGCGTGACATGATTATTAAGTTCGGTAAATCACGTGGAAAAGATATTGAAGAAAAAACAATTAAGACAATAATCCTTACTTTTGTTGTATTATCATGCTGGTTTGTTGCTTATACAAATCCAAGTATTCTTGGACTTATTGATTCTCTAAGCGGTCCTTTAGTTGCTGCTATCTTATGTCTATTACCGATGTATGCGATTCAAAAAGTGCCAGTACTAGCTAAATACAAAGGGAAAATGAGCAACGTATTTGTTATTATTGTAGGTGTACTTACTGTCTTAGCAAGTATTAAGTCATTATTCTAATTCACTACTGTTGGTTTTAGTATCAAAATAGTTGGATCTGAGAAAATAAGGAGCAAGTTTTGAATAGTTTTTTTCAAAACTTGCTCTTAAAATATTCTACGGAATTAATTTTACAAATAAGTTTATTCATATTAGTCATCTAGCGTTTTGGTCATATACTCATCCAATATTATCAAGACCTAAATCGAAAAATTTTAAATATCAAGCGCCTAACGTATTATATATCCCTAATATGTTAGGCGCTTTTATTTTGGATAATAAATTTTGAACCTGAATTTGAATAGTATATTTCTCTATTTGATGCTTATTTAATATTGTAAAATTTGTATTGAAAATTCGGGGTTTTAAAAGTATCATATACATATTCAAACATTTGAAGATGTATATGATACTTTTTGAAATTGAGGAAAAGTAACGGAGGGATTTCAATGGGAAACGAAATGCAACAATTTAAAGCAGATTTCTTTAAAGCCTTAGCACACCCTTTGCGAATAGGTATTTTAGAATTATTGTCAGAAGGTGAAAAAAGCGTAAACGAAATTCAAGATATTTTAAATAAGGAAGGCTCAGCTGTTTCTCAGCAATTAAGTGTACTACGTTCAAAAAATATTGTTGTTGGTAGGAAAGATGGAAAAAGAGTTTTATATTCTTTACGAGACCCTATTATTGTGGATTTATTGGTGGTTGCACGGAAGATTTTTAACAACCATTTAATTGATGCGATTTCAATGTTAGAAGAGCTAGATGGAGCAGAAAGTGAAATGATGGCTAAGGAGGGATAGGTTGAGTATTGAGGTTAAGAAAGAAGATATCATCCAACATGGAATTGAAACATTTCGCTCATTAGGAGCTCATTACGTTTGTGAAGTTTGTATAAAAAGTGGAAATTCTTGTTGTTTTTCATGCCAACATTTACAAGATGGAGTTGGATGTCGAAAAAGAAATACTGCTTGTACAGCTTGGTTATGTGGAATTCAAGGTTTTTTATTTGATCAAATAGGATTACTGGATGAATGGAATCGTTTTTGGAGTGAAATTCCAGGACAAATGTTTCGTAGAGATATTACTCCAGATAAGGTAAGGATTAGATCGTTTATTGATACAAAGAAGCTAGATAGTCGAGCCGGAGAACGTTTAGCAGAAAGATTGAAATCCTATGTACAACAAGGTGGAGATATAGGTGAATTGGAGTGTCATTTAAGTAAAACATATAGTAAATATTAGGATGTTTTTTATTTTTGTGAAAAGGACAATTTTCTGTATAAGGGACCGAGAAATACATTTGTAATCCAGATCTATTAAAAATAGAAAAGAAGGGTTTGTAATGAGAAAGTTATTTACAGGAAGGTTTGAAGGATATTCATTAGCACATTTTCAAAAGGATCTTCTTTCAGGAATGATTGTTGGAGTTGTTGCGATTCCACTTGCTATGTCTTTTGCTATAGCCTCTGGTGTTAAGCCAGAGTATGGGATTTATACAACCTGTATTGCTGGAATACTCATTTCACTGTTTGGTGGTTCGAAGTATCAAATTGGAGGACCTACAGGTGCTTTTGTTCCGATTCTTTTAGGAGTTGTAATTACCTATGGATACGAAAATTTACTACTCGCGGGTTTGTTAGCTGGAATTATTTTATGTCTTATGGGAATCTTCAAACTAGGCTCTTTAATTAAGTTTATTCCACGTCCTGTAACAATTGGTTTTACTTCAGGTATTGCTGTTATTATCTTTACGGGACAAATTGCTAGTTTTTTAGGTTTAACAGGTATAAAAAAGCATGAGGAATTTCTAGCGAATTTGAAGGAACTCTTCACTCATATCAGTACTACCAATTTTTATAGTGTTATAACTGCTTTGATTTGCTTTTTTGTTATACTCATAACACCAAAGATTTTACCAAAAGTGCCTGGTTCATTAGTAGGTGTTGTTATTTCAACTGTAATTGCAACTGTATTTTTCTCAGGTCATGTACCTACTATTGGTACAGCATATGGCACGATTCCAAATACACTTCCTCAGTTTGATATACCAGAAATCACATTAGAACGTATAAAACAGTTAATTGGTCCTGCATTTGTTATTGCGATGCTCGGTGGAATTGAATCGCTTTTATCCGCTGTCGTGGCAGATGGTATGACAAATAGTAAACACAACAGTAACAAAGAGCTTGTCGGTCAGGGGATTGCAAATATTGTTACCCCGTTATTTGGCGGGATTCCAGCAACTGGAGCAATTGCTCGTACAGCGACTAATATTAAGAGTGGGGCTGTATCTCCGATGTCGGGTATTATTCATGGGGGATTTGTGTTATTGACACTTTTACTGTTAGCTCCATATGCTTCACATATTCCTCTTGCTAGTATGGCTCCCATTTTAATGGTGGTAGCTTGGAATATGAGCGAACAAAAACATTTTTATCACATATTCAAAATGAAGACAGGAGATTCCCTTGTATTACTAGTAACATTTTTACTTACTGTATTTACTAGTTTAACAACAGCTGTGGAGATTGGTCTTATTTTAGCTGTTATTTTGTTTACAAAACGTATGAGTAATATGCTTGTTATATCTAAAGTGCTTCCTGATCATACAAAAAAGAATGAAAAATTGTTATCGCATGTGGTAAATAAAGCTCATGATTGTCCACAAATTAGTATTTATACAATAGAAGGGCCATTATTCTTTGGGGCTGCTCAAACATTTGAACAAAATATTTTAGCGACTATTCATTATAAACCTAAAGTTTTAATTTTACGTATGGGAAAAGTTCCTTTTATTGATACCACAGGAGAGTCTTACTTTAGGAATATTGTTCAGCACTTCAAAAAACAAGGTGGCGTACTTCTTATTTCTGGAATTCAATCAGAGCTAAAAGCCAATCTAGATAAGAATGGATTGTATGCTGAAATTGGGAAAGAAAACTTTTTTGATCATACCGGGGAAGCAATTAATTGTGCTTTAGGACATCTGAATACAAAAAAATGTATAGGGTGTAAGCATTTTGCTTTTCATGAGTGTACAGGGCTTTCTCAGCAATCTCAGGAAATCAATACAATAAAGAATAAAGTAAATGCATTAGATTTTTAAAAATTTCACTTCACATACAAAGTTTGTTTGATTTAATCTACTTTTTCATCATTTTATTAAAAAATAGAGAAGAAGAAAGTTTGCTTTGGAGAATGTGGAGAAGATTTTTTACAAGGTGTGAACAAGTAGTTTTTTTATACATTCAACAAATAAGTATCAAACAGTAAGAAGAGAATATTTCCCGTATATTTAAACGAAAAAGGGAAATTAAAAATAATATTTATTTAATAGAATACACGAAAACGAGTGGAGGAAATAAAAATATGTCTAATTTACCAAATTGTCCAAAATGTAATTCAGAATACACTTACGAAGATGGGAATCTTTTTGTTTGTCCAGAATGTGCTCATGAGTGGACTTTAGAATTAGAAGCTGAAAATAGTGAAGATACAAAGGTAATTAAAGATGCAAATGGAAATATTTTAAACGATGGTGATTCTGTAACAGTAATTAAAGATCTTAAAGTAAAAGGAACTTCATCAGTTGTAAAAATTGGTACAAAAGTAAAGAGTATCCGATTAGTTGATGGAGATCATGATATTGATTGTAAAATTGATGGTTTTGGAGCTATGAAATTAAAATCTGAATTTGTTAAAAAGGTATAAATACAATTTTGTTACATCAAAATTAGTTTGAAGTTAATGAATATACACTGTTTTTCAGCTGTACCCTGTGCCCAACAACTTAAGAATTTCGAATTACCTCGAAATGATAAAATGAACTTTTGGTTATGATTCAGCAGATTTTTTTGGGGAGTACCATGAAATTTTAGCTTGCTAGCGATATAGTGCTGCCGAAATATTTGAAATAGCTATAAGACTATTCTTTCGATGGTATGATGAAAGATATGGAAAAGGAATAGGTGTCAATCAGACCCCAATATTAATCTTGACCATTAGCAACAAAAAACCACCTCTCATAAAGGTGGTTTTTTAGTATTAATATATTTTAATTAGTCACGTCTAAATGGACCTTTTGGAGCAATAAGCTCTAAATTAGTACCATCTGGATCACGGAAGTAGGCAACGCCTGTGCCAAATCCAGATTTCTAGCCGTCTTCTTGAAAGATAATTGGTTCGTCATATGGGTGCTATCCTATGCCCATCAAGCTAACAAAATGGATTGCCTCTGAAACAAAAAAATTTTTATTACTATAAAAAACGTAAAGTATCTGTTTTTAGAAAAAATTAATTTTTATAAATTGATGGAGATATAACTCAATTCTTTTATATATTTAGTTAAATATGATTGTCAGAATGAACTTAAAGTAATTATGATTTCTAGAAATACGAACTGATGTTTTGAATTGGTTTAAAGTTGCTGGAACAAAATAAAACCAATTGAGCAAAAAAACTTGCAAAAATAAAAAGAGAGATGTATATTAATTGATGTATCAATAATTGATATATCAATTAATATTTTGACAAGAAAGAAAAGGAACATTTTATGAAGGAAATGTTCGTAAATATCAGTGGAGAAGAACGCAAAATACTTATTCATGTCCTATTACAGATGCAAAAAAATGTAGAGAATATTAAAGAATAGAGAGTGTAGGGGGCAGAATAGTGTGGAAATAATCGCAGCTATTTTAGTCGGGATCGTAGCATTAGAACATTTGTTTATCATGATCCTTGAAATGTTTTTTATTGATTCAAAAGTAGCGAAACGTGCTTTCAAATTACCGAAGCATTTAGAAGGAGATCGAAACGTAGCCATTATGTTTGCAAACCAAGGTTTATATAATGGATTTTTAGCGGCTGGTCTCATCTGGGGACTTGTACTTGGGCTCAATCCAATTGGTTATATGGTCCAATTATTTTTCGTGATTTGTGTGGTGATAGCAGCTATTTTCGGAGGTTTCACATCTAATAAATCAATTATTGTGAAACAAGGACTTCCGGCTGTTTTAGCACTGATTGCCCTTTTATGTATGATTTAGAATCAAAGTTTCTCAATAAAAGAACTCATTTTTGAAAAATACGCTATTCTTTCTGTAGAATTATAGAAAAGGATGGCGTTTTTGTATGTCTATTTCTATATGTAGTGAATTATAACTATTCCCTCAAGGGACTCAACTGTTTTTCAGTTTTTGGATATATTTTCATCCATCTTTGTTTCCTCCTATTGTTGGATAGTGTAATAATTGATAAAAATTTTGATGAAATTGGATTATAACGATTGATCAAAAAAGTTAGTGATTAAAAATATTATTCTTTAGTACATACATTTTTAAGATGTTAAATATATTTCATAATAGTCTCTGTAAGATAGGGATAAGTAAAATAGTACTTTAAAGTACCTATAGCACTTTAAAGTGCGTACTTTTTATAACTTTGAATATCATTCATAATAGCACCAGCAAGAAGAAAACAAGCTTTACGGTACTAGTTACCAATGATGTTACAGCAGTTTATTTAGAGTCAGATTGATTGAAAGGTTGTACTATATGGCCTAATAATTTCGGGAAAATGTCGGTGTGACATAAAACAATTATGGAGGTTAAAGATATGAGTTCTTCAAATTTGAATGAAATAAGTAAACAAATTTTAAAAGAGGAGGAAACACTTCAATTTTCCTCTTTTACAAATGAAGATGCCTTGCAACTAGGTTTATTTATCGTTGAAACAGCAAAGCGAGAGGGAAAATTGATTGCTGTTGATATAACGAAAAATGGTGTCCAATTATTTCATTTCAAGATGACAGGGACAAATGAGGAAAATACGAAATGGATTGAGCGTAAAAAACGTGTCGTTTCCCTGCATGATCGTAGCTCGTATTATATGCAGATACAAAGTGAAATAACTGGGATTTCATATAATGAAAAATATCTTTTAGATACTTCGGAATATGCTGCGTTTGGTGGATGCTTTCCTATCAGAATAAAAAACGTAGGGGTTATTGGAATGATAACAGTTTCAGGATTACCACCAGAAGAAGATCACGAATTGGTAGTAAGAGCAGTTAAAAATCATTTGAACCAATAGTTGTAACGAGTCAATAGATAATTAATTTTAGGGGGCAACACTATGCCATTAATTGAGCTAAATACTTGGCCAACCATGTCAACAGAAGAAAAGAAGGCGTTTATTTATAATGTAACGGAACTTACAATAAAACTATTAAAAATTGTCCCTGACAAAATTCAAGTGTTGATAACGGAACTTGAGAAAGAAAATTGGGGGAAAGCTGGGGCTGTAGCAAGTGATGCTACCTTTGCTGAGAAAAGTAGGGTGTCCGATTGGGAGACAAAAGAGTCTTACGATACACCAGGTTGTAACGTTAATGGAATGGCTATTATTAAGATTGATATATGGAATACATTTGATCAAGAGACAAAGGATAAGTGGGTAAAAGAACTTACACAAGTAACATCTAAATATACTCATGCACCTTTGGATAAAGTGCTAATTCTTATTCGTGAAATGATTCCAGGGAACTGGGGACAAAGTGGTGTAACAGGATCTAATGCAGATTTCCTTTCCAAAAGTCGTACATTTTAATCGTTAAATAAAAAAGGCAAAAATGAACACATTTCTGTTCGTTTTTGCCTTTTTATTATTTGTCTGTGGTAATGAACATGATCCTCTGTATGTTTAAGTAATGTCCTCTAAAGGTGCCTCTACGGGAAAAGTGTATTTCTTCATTTGAAAGTCTTTTTCATGGAATGTAGATTTCAATTTTTGAGCAAAATAAGTTAGGTTATATAAATGTTACTTTTTAGTACCTATAGTACTTTAAAGTACGTACTTTTTATTATGTTAAATATCATACATAATAGCACATGTGAGAGGGAAACAAGATTTATGGTACGAGCAATTAACTATGTTACTTTTTAGTACCTACAGCACTTTAAAGTGCGTACTATTCATTATGTTAAATATATTTCATAATAGTACATGTAGGAGAGGGACAAGCTTTACGGTACTAAAAAGAGAATGCAACCATTCATAATAGCGTTTGTAGAGATTAAATATATTTTTTAGAAGATAAAAGGGCCTTTTTATCGCACTATTATGATAGGAATTATAGGGAAGAGGGGGAGCTCAATTGAATTCATATACAGCATCGTCTTCAGAAGTTCAGACGAATCGAAGAAGTATATTTGCGTTATTAGCGCTAGCAATTAGTGCGTTCGGGATTGGGACAACTGAATTTGTTAGTGTCGGTTTATTACCATCAATTTCGGAAGATTTACATGTGTCGGTTACAACAGCTGGTTTAACAGTTTCTTTATATGCGTTAGGTGTAGCGTTTGGTGCTCCAGTATTAACGTCATTAACAGCTAATATGTCACGAAAAACGTTATTAATGTGGATTATGATTATTTTCATTATTGGTAACGGAATCGCAGCGGTAGCAACAAGTTTCACTGTATTACTTATTGCGCGAATTGTTTCTGCACTTTCGCATGGTGTGTTTATGTCAATTGGTTCAACGATTGCTGCAGCACTTGTCCCAGAAAATAAACGTGCTAGTGCAATTGCAATTATGTTTACCGGCGTAACAGTTGCGACTATTACAGGGGCACCAATTGGAACATTTATTGGTCAACAATTTGGCTGGAGAACATCATTTTTAGCAATTGTAGTAATTGGAATTATTGCCTTAATCGCAAATAGTATTCTCATTCCATCTAATATGAAAAAAGGTACGTCTGTATCATTCCGCGATCAGTTTAAATTGATTACGAACGGAAGACTGTTACTAGTTTTCATTATTACTGCATTAGGATATGGGGGAACATTCGTAACATTTACGTATTTATCTCCGTTATTACAAGAAGTAACAGGATTTAAAGCAAATACGGTTACTATCATTTTATTAGTGTATGGAATCGCCATTGCGATAGGAAATGTGATTGGCGGAAAATTATCGAATCATAATCCAATTCGAGCGCTATTCTACATGTTCTTTATTCAAGCGATTATATTATTTGTTTTAACATTTACGGCACCATTTAAGGTAGCTGGGTTAATCACTATTATTTTAATGGGGCTATTCGCATTTATGAATGTTCCAGGGTTACAAGTATATGTCGTAATGTTAGCTGAACGATTTGTACCGAGTGCTGTCGATGTTGCATCGGCAATTAATATTGCGGCGTTTAATGCTGGGATTGCCCTTGGTGCTTATTTAGGTGGTATTGTAACGAACTCGTTAGGGTTAATTCATACAGCTTGGGTAGGCGGCATTATGGTAGTAGGTGCTGTTATTTTAACAGCATGGAGTATGACATTAGAAAAAAGAGATCAAGTAAAATAAAAGGAGCGAAAATAAAATGAAAAACTTACAAAGTAAAACAGTATTAAATAATGGTGTAGAAATGCCTTGGTTCGGTTTAGGTGTATTTAAAGTAGAAGAAGGACCAGAACTTGTAGAAGCGATTAAATCAGCAATTAAAGCAGGATACCGCAGCATCGATACAGCTACAATTTACGGAAATGAAACAGCTGTAGGTGAGGGGATTCGGGCCGGTATTGAAGCAACTGGTATTTCAAGAGAAGAATTATTTATCACTTCAAAAGTATGGAACGCAGATCAAGGATATGAAGAAACAATTGCTGCATACGAAGAGAGTTTAAAAAAATTAAAACTAGATTATTTAGATTTATATCTTGTTCACTGGCCTGTAGAAGGGAAATATAAAGATACGTGGAGAGCGTTAGAAACACTTTATAAAGAAAAGCGTGTACGTGCAATTGGCGTAAGTAACTTCCAAATTCATCACTTACAAGATGTAATAAAAGATGCGGAAATTAAGCCAATGATCAACCAAGTGGAATACCATCCTCGTTTAACACAAAAAGAATTACAAGCTTTCTGTAAAGAACAAGGTATTCAAATGGAAGCATGGTCACCACTTATGCAAGGTCAATTATTAGATAACGAAACATTACAAGAAATTGCTGAGAAACATGGTAAAACAACAGCACAAGTCATTTTACGTTGGGATCTTCAAAATGAAGTGATCACAATTCCAAAATCAACGAAAGAGCACCGTATTATTGCAAATGCCGATGTATTTAACTTTGAATTAACGAAAGAAGATATGGAAAAAATCGATGCATTAAATCAAAATCACCGCGTTGGTCCAGATCCTGATAACTTTGATTTCTAATAGAAATGAGTAAAAAGAGTGCAAAAATTGCACTCTTTTTTTATTTTCTATTCAATAAAATGTTTCTGTTTATATTATGACTTTTAAATTACTTTAGGCGAGCTAAAGAACTTATTAACAGTATTAAAGTTTGACATAAAATAATGCATTCTATATTATATATGCTATAGCATATAAATTGCGATTTATTTGAAGGTGGCATATGGACTTATATGAGTTAACAGGACATCTTGTTCATCATACTGATGTGAAGTTAACAAATTATATAATGTAAGTTTTTAATCACATATTGCTTATAAAATTTATCCTTTATATGCTGTAGCATATAAGTGTTATCTCATAACTTGTAACGGTAAAAATTTAAATAATACAGTAGATATATTATGAAACGAGGAGATTTTAGTTATGGAAAAATTCATATTAGCGTTTGATAGAGAACTTGTAATCGCAGAAAAAAAAGACTCAACATGGAGCGTCCAATCGCAGTTTGTAGGTGCGAATCCAGTTGCTTTAGCTTTAGATCCATACGACCAAGAAAGAATGTATTGTGGTACTTTTGATAGGGGATTATGGAGAAGTAAAGATGGAGGAAGTTCATGGGAAGCAATTGGTACGTTGCCTTCATTTGGTGAAGTGTTCCCAGCTAATGCTATTCATATGAGAGCTATTACAGCAGTTTCTGTATCTCCAGCGAAGGGGGATGACGGTAACGGGATTGTATATGTAGGAACTGAACCGAGTGCAATGTTCGTATCCAAAAATGGAGGAGACAGTTTTGAGCTGCTAACAGATTATCGACAAATGCCATCATATTCATCATGGTTCTTTCCTCAAAGAACATATACACACCATGTAAAACATATTGAAATTGATGCTAATAATCCAGAAACTATTTATACGACTATTGAGGTTGGTGGATTAATTAAAAGTGTAGATGGAGGTAAGACATGGACTGAGGAAAAAGAGGGGAACTATCCTCAAGATATTCACATTCTTAAATCACATCGCAATGCCCCAAATCGTTTATACGGGGTGTTAGAACCTGTTTAAAATCTTTTTAATAAAATCGCTACACCTGCCAATAAGCAACTCTGTCTGCTATTTTCAAGTGT